>NZ_JACGVA010000037.1:0-337151 GCF_014076985.1 Colwellia sp. MB3u-8 | reverse complement strand
AGCATCCAGAACGATGGTCAAAAGAAGAGCGAAACTGGCAGCCAATAGGTGCTGTGGAGTTAAATCCAGAGCAACACAAAGAAGCTGCTTAACCATTTAGGCGACAACTGTCTTGAAAAACACCGAAAGCTGTTATATAAATTTTTAGGCGATAATGGTTATGAAAAAAATAAAGCTAAAGAATTATTAACCGATACAAGATGTTTTGATCATTTGGCTGTCGTTGAATCATTATCCTACCTTTACCAAAACAATGTTCCTGTAGAAATAATAGCCCCTTTATTTAATAAAACGGTAGCAATGATTCGGTCAAAACTTGTGTTGATGCGTTTGTATAAAGCATCAACACACACAAGAGAAGATAGCAGTAGGCCCAAACGAAAATTAGACTATGTGGATGAAATATCTTATTTACTTAAAATTGGTAACCTTTCAACTTTTGAAAAAATGGACAAGCGGTTTTTATGCGTACTCACGGAAAGAGTTAATGATTGTATTAAAGGTTCTTTCAAACCGAATAAAAGTGAAATATATTTATTTCAACAGCAATATGAAAAGCCTGAAATAAGAAAGAAAACATTAATAGAAGTTATAGCAAAAATTCTAGGTATGGAAAATTCTGAACACTTATATACTATGGAAAAGGCAGAAAAATCACAGTTGTTAGATTTTTGTGATGCAATTACAACACACTTGAAATAAAAGATATTAGGAAAAAAATGAAATTTATTTATCCAGATAAAACTGAAAGAGAATTAAATAGCGATACCTTGATTGATATTACTGTTTCACATTTTATAAAAGGTGTAGAGCATAAACTTTCTTATCAGCGAGGTTTTGTTCAAAGAGTAAACTATGAATTATTACTTGCTGACATTGCTTATCAACTCGGTTTTAAGGGGGCTTTTTATATGATGGATCCCCCTTTTGTTAAACAAGAGCTGGGTGGTGTTGATTATTTTAAAGCACAAACAGAGAAAGACTTTTTAGTGTTGTACCAAGATGGACAATTTGAATTTTGTTTGTGTTTAGAGGATTGTGATCTACCCGTGGTAGGTGTAGAGCCAAAAAGTGTGGTTCAACTTGTTAACAATATTAGAAACGCTTACTACCCAATTTTTGACCCTGATTTTGAACCCATTCTATATAAGCGCCATATAACGCGAACTCAGCTTGCAAAAATGAAAGGTGCTTTAGAATCAGACCTAGAGAGCTATGCTGATGATCATTACCGTTACCAATGGGCATTAGACAATTTAAAAGTAGTTGAACAGCTTGAAGAATATGTTGGCCAAACTGTTTTGATATCACTGAACAGAGATTATGATGATGGGACTCTAGAAATAATGGGTACAGACAGCTTTGATGATATCAGTGAAGATGAATGGTTTTTAGATATGTGTATGTATATTGATTAATAGGGTAAGTTTTTAATTGTCAAATAAAACAGAACTAGTAACTGTGCTTATAGGACCACCTTGCACAGGTAAAACTACATATTTGAAAAATTTCAAATATGACTTTGTTATCTCATCTGACGCGATTGTGGACATTTTATGTAGAAGAGCAGGCATGAAATACCACGAGTACTTTCACTTACCATTGAGTAGTTCGATTAAAGCTAGTCATAATGAAATATTCAAGCAATTGATTATTGAGTCTAGCGATTTTTCTCATGTTGTTTGGGATCTGACCAACTTAACAAAGCAAGCCCGAAAGAAAATATTTGAGCATCACCCTAAAGCAACATTTGAAGCGGTGGTATTTGATTTTATTGGCTTAGAAAAAAGAGTGTTAAAGCTTAATAAACAACGATATCAACAACAGGGTAAGTGGGTTAATGAAGGGGTTATGCAAAACATGTTTGAAAGGTTTGAGCCAGTTCAGGCAAGTGAAGGTTTTAGTGATATAGAAATTGTTAAAATAAGCGAATGGCTAAAATGAAACTTCTTCTTGCTGTAAGTAATGCTTTAAACAAATGGCTTAAAAGTGATTTACCTAGGTTAGAGAGTGTCGCAGGTCAGCAAGTTGGTGTTAACCCACTAAGTAGTAATAAGCAGGTATTTAGCTGGCAACTTCACATTATAGATAATTATTATCGCTCTTTTGAAAAAACCATTATAGCGACCGAAGCCTATAGTCGTTTTACTTGTTTCATTCCGGTGACCTCTTTATTCACTCTCGAAGCGTTAGAGGATCGTTTGTTGTTGGAATGGCAAATGGTGCTAGCTGAAACAACAGAATGCACTGGAGGCTTAGCTAGTAGCGATATAGCATACTTATTATATGAGTTAGAGCAAATGAACTTTAACGTGGAGTGGGTTAAAAATACTAATTTAAGCATTAATGGCCACATAACCGACGCTGGCTTATGGGTAACACAAACGCTTAAAGACAAAAATATTGAATGCCTGCCTGAAGAATTAGCAATAGATGTGGCAGTATATTTAAACAGCCAAACCAAAAGAATAAATAGTAGAAAAGAAAAGTTTGTACCGATCGAACGCATGCTTACATATTGTCGTCAATTGCCCCCCGAGCAGGGTGGTGTTGATGATGAGTATTTGCAGCCTATTCCGAACAATGTCGTGCAATTTAAAAGAATAAATAGGTAACTTTAATTACTTGTTGGTAATTTTTGTTATGTTACTTAGTTTTTGTTTGTAGCTATTTTATTGAAAATAAAGAGTTATTTGTTTTGGCCTGTTTTTCGCTATAACTGGTGTGTATCCATTTTATTTTAAGGTGTCACACATGACTGAACTAATGCTCCAAACTCTACTCTTTTCTTCTATTACATTAATTGCAGGTGTAGTTTTTTTTAAGGTAATCAATAAGCAGCAAACATTAACACCAGTACCAGATCAAACAGAGCGCTGTGATGAACTACTTGAGAACGTTGCTCTCCTCGAAACACAAATTTATCAACATGTTGATGAAAAAACCTCTCTTAAAGAACAGCTTGCGGGCAAATCCGTAGCCATTGAACATTTAACAAAAGTAGCTGATGAACTTGATAGTCAAAAACAGAGTAATTCAACGCAAGCTCAAGTATTAACTGAATTAAAAACTGACCAAAGTAAACTTTCTACGCAAGTCGATGAAAAAAACATTCAATTACAACAGTTGAGGCAGTCGTTAAGTGCAGAGCAAAGCAAAACTGAACATAACCAAGTGACACTTCAAAAACTAAGTAATGCGAATGCCGAACAATTCGAAAAATTAAATCAACTTGAAGTGTTACGTAAAGAACTTGAAAACTATAAAACCGCTGTAGCAAGTAAAGATCTGCAGATCAGTGAATTAAAGGTAACCTTATCAGCAGATAAAGAGGCTAAAAAAGCACAACAAGAGAAGCTTGAATTACTTGAGCGCTCAGAACAGCGATTAGTAAAAGAGTTTGAGAATACGGCGAATAAAATTTTTAAAGAAAAAACAGGTGAGATGACTACCCAGAACAAAACATCTTTAGATGCCTTGTTAACACCGCTTAAAAATCAAATTGGTGATTTTAGCAAAAAAGTAACAGATGTTTACACTGAAGAAGCTAAAGAACGCCATGCCCTTAAGCAAGAAGTTCATAGCTTAAAAGCGTTAAATGAACAAATGGGTAAAGAGGCAACGGCATTAACCAAAGCTCTTAAAGGTGACAATAAAAAACAAGGAACTTGGGGGGAGGTAGTACTTGAGCGAGTTCTACAAAGTTCTGGTTTACGTAAAAATCATGAGTACGACACGCAAGTTGACTTAAAAGATATCGAAGGAGCCTCATTCAAGCCTGATGTGATCGTTCATCTTCCTGGCGATAAAGATGTTGTTATAGATTCTAAAATGGCGCTAACCGCTTATGAGCGTTATTACAATGAGGATGATGAAATTGCCTGCCAACAAGCATTGAAAGAACACATTAGTTCAATTAAAAATCATATCAAACAATTAACAAGTAAAAACTATCAAGATTTACATGGCATTAAAACATTGGATTACGTTCTGATGTTTATTCCGGTAGAGCCTGCATTTAATGCCGCTATTGAACATGATAGTGAGTTAATTCAGTTGGCGTTAGAAAACAATATTATGCTTGTTAGCCCAACCAACTTGATGGTGGCGTTGAAAACCATTAACAATATGTGGCGCGTAGAATATCAAAACCAAAATGCACAAGATATTGCCATTAAAGCAGGCGCAATTTACGACAAACTCGTCGGCTTTGTTGATGACATGAAAAAGCTTGGCAACCACCTTGAACGTGCAGAAGGAAGCTACGGTGATGCTATGAAAAAGCTTAGCGAAGGAAGAGGCAATTTAATTAGAAAAGCTGAAGACATGAAAGGATTAAGGATTTCAAATAATAAATCATTGCCTGTTGAGTTGGTTGAAAAGTCTGAGATTAAAAACCTTGTTGCTAACGGTTAAGGTTGATCTTAATTCGTATTTATCTTTAAAAGGTAACATTATGATTTTTAATTTGATATTAATTAATGTAGATTATGAAGCAGTACAAATAACCAATTTTTTTCAAGGTTATATTCGAATGAGGATTTGTTCGAATTTAAATTATCTGCATTTAATAAATGCATAAAAGGAAGTATGTGTTTATGAACTTTACAACCCCACTTCAATGGTTAATCCAGCTTTACCTATCCAATCAAGAAATCTAATTAATATTTGTTATGTAGAGGTAGTCTCTAGTCTTGAGCAAACATAACTTCACTGTTTGAAATAATAATAATTAAGATAAAATATTAGAAATGGAATTAATATGGAAATCAAAGAAAAAAAAGCAAAGGCAGCTATAGCAAACTCAAACTCCCCATATATTGGATTGATGGACCAAACTTTAAATGATGCAGAATACAAATTTCTAACCAATGCGCTATTCAAAGCTGGAGGTAAATTTAGTAACTTAGAACGGGGATTGAAGCAATACCCTGCTCTGTTTGTTAGCCATATAGTAAGAGCAGTTCAAAGTAATTTTGGTGGTTCAGGGAGTTCTGCTGTATATGGTTGTTTAAATTTAGCGATTGGAAAACCCACAGATACCGTTAGTAAAGGTCCAGATAGAGAAAAACTTTGGAAAGCATTTCGCCGAGCATGCAGTCGATTAGATTTACCTGTTTCAAATAGGCTTTTTGGCAGCAATTACATGGTAGATGCTTACTTAGAGCAAGTTGGTGTAGCTGACGCATTTAAAGATCAAGTAAGAGCTCGTATGGAGCGTTTTGCAACTCAAAATGGTTTACCTGATGAATATGATATTGATTCGCAAAAAGCTTGGTACTCACAGTTTTGTGCCAGTATTAACACCTCTTTATCCACAAGAGTAAAACGGGCATTAGAAAATGATATTGTTGGTTTTTACCTCAATGAATTTCTAAATGAAGTTGCTCAAGAAAACAACCTAACCTTAAATAGCATATATAAACAATCAATAATGCCATTGTTAAAATTTGATGGTGAGTGTCTACTTCTTTCTGTATTTCCAGAAAACTCTAAAGATCAACGATGGTCCATTAATTTAGATAATGAAAACCAACAAATCGATGTATATACAGAACAATGTGATATTTTCATTGATTCGTTTTCAATAAAAAACATATCAGCAGAATTAGTTGAACAATCTGAAAGTAAAATTAACTTTTCATTATGGAAAGATGATAAAAATAATCAGCTAGCCATTTTTGATGCCGAATCTAACCGATTTTTAAGTAGTCATTCTTTAGTTGAAGATGGCGTTGTTTTAAGTCCTGGTCGGTATTTTGTTTTAAGCAGATTTGAAATAAATGAAGAATGGCTTACGACAATGGAGACTTTGCAAGATGGCTTTTATTGTGGTGAATTAGTTTTAACTGCGGGTGCAAGTTATGTGCTGAAAAGAGGACCCATCAGTTTTAAAATAAATGTACACAGTCAGGCACTCATTGAATTTATTGGAAAAGTAAATATCCCTTATTCAGGACCTTCATTTTATAGTCCAATGGATCTTAGTATATCAGCAGATTTACCAAAAGAGTGGGACGCGGGTGATTATGAAGTTGAAATATCTTCAGCAGGCAAAGAGTATTCACACACTATCGAAGTGTCTTCTAGTAGCGATGTGAGAATTGAATTAAATATTTTTGAGATTATAAAAGATTGGGCTTCTGGGCTTTATCGAATTTCAGTAGTACTAAAAAGAAAGGGTCAAAATAGAATTTTAGCTAAAAATACTACTTTAGTTTGGTGTGGTTTACATAATATTAAAAACAACTATCAGCCTATTCTTCAAAGTCTGCCGTCAAATTTTATTAAAGATCGTTCTGAAAATGTTCGCTTTGATGAGAATGAAAACAGGGTAGTGATAAAAGATCATGGCATCCCTTTTGTAACACTAGCGTTTAAGTTATACGGAAATAGAGACGTTTTAATAAAGTTTGCTTTGCCTGGTACTTATATTTATATAGATGATTTGAGTGCTGAAATACGAAAGGAAACGTTATTAAAATCTGGAAGTACAATATCAGCGTCATTTAGTGATAAAAAAATAATTCGAATATACTCAACTGAATCTGGAACTTTACAGATTGGTAATAGGATGTTGCACGATGATTTTAAGAAAAAACCTTGGGTTAAATACAGTACGGCTGCACTTTTTGATCATATTGATAGTGTTAGTAATACGCTAAGTTTTCATACTGAAAATTATACTGAAGTTTTACTTAACTTAGTTTCTCCTCATTTTATTAAAGATTGGCAAGCTAGCTCAAAACAAGATTCAATTGAAGTTGATTTTACTTCATTTACACCATTATCATCCTTAGCTATTTCAGCTGTCGAACTTGTGAGTGATACGCAACAAAAAAAAGTATTTGATGTTAATGCTGGGCTGTTAACGCCAGTGTTAGGTGAGCTAGGTGGTATGTTAATAGTTGAAGATGGCTTAATTAAAAATAAACATAAACTACAGCTTCATACTGAAAATCTAACTGATGGTGCATGGGTATTGACATTAGACTGTAAAATGACAGGACGTTGGGGACGATTAACCAACGAAAGAGGAGATCAATTTGTAATAGGAGTTATTGTTGTAAATGGGCGTATTGAAGAATATGGATTTAATATTGAACGAAGGTTAAAGTATTTAAATCAACTTGAAAAAACTAAAATACTAAATAGAGTCAATAATCAACTATCTACTTGCTTTGAACTTAGTTGCTGGCAATCAGTATCTTGGCTTAAGACATTATGGTTGTCATTAATTAATGATGGCGAGTTAATGTCTAGTGATAATTTGAGTAATATATTGCCGTTGATTGAAAGAAAACTCGACGAAAACTCTGCTCTATCATGGGTTCCTCAACTACATATTGGTGGGTACAAACCAGATATCTATGCAAGACATACATCCGCGTATCGTCGAACAGATGCTAGCAGGAGTGTTAATTTACGCTGTTTTAAAGGGATGTATGAATCTCATAAAAGTTTAGTTGAAGCGGTCCAAAATGAATTGCTAGCAGATGCTTTGGTTGTTGGCTTTAGTAATACAAAAGCCATTATTAACAGTGATGAACGTCCTAAAAATTTAAATACTATTCAAGTTGCTGCAATGTTTCCATACACATTTACAACGGCAAATTGGGAAAAAATGCAACGGGAAGATAAAGAACCGGCTTTAGGCGATTTGCTGGGTTCATTTCATTTAGCATATGTGCAGCGTGAGTGCTTATACAATTGCAGAAGAACAGAAGTGGGCAATGACTTTTTAAGACCTGCAATGAATCGATTAGCTTTTAAATATCAAGATTCAACATTACATAAAATGCCAAATTTAATACCAGTTGATTTCTTTGTGAGTGAGCAAGAGCAAGAATTATTAATTAGTTTAGAAACGCTTGCCTCTGGAATTGCAAAAGCATGTAGAGCAGAAAGCCGTAATGAATACAAATTAGCCCCATTGATGGCGACATTAGAGACCGAATTATTACAAGGGTCAACTAACTTAGCACCAGTGCTAAGTTTCTTCTTTTCTATAGCTGGAGGTTTGTTTCATTATTACTTGCTGTTATGGGAATTATATTTCGAATCAAGAGAGTCATAATGTCTGAAGCTAATCCATTAAAGCTTGCGCAAACATTGCAAGAAACATTAACACGTTATATTACAACGACTGTGCCTATACACTCACGTTATCCAAAACTTAAAGAAGATTTTTGGAATATTTTAGAATCAGAACAGCTAGTTAAAGGTCCTTATATTGAATCAGTACCTGATTTTGAAAAAGGTAAAACTTTAAGATCATTATTGCAAAAAAATGGTGGTTTTATGCATGATGGCCTTGGCTTAATAGAACCTGATATTTTAGATAGAAAATTACACTTACACCAAGACATAGCAATAACTCAGGCTTGTAAAGAAGACAAGAATTTAGTTGTGGCAACGGGAACAGGTTCAGGTAAAACTGAAACGTTTCTTTATCCAATAGTAAATAAATTACTTAAAGATAAAGATTTTAACAAACCAGGTGTACGGATCATTCTGGTTTATCCAATGAATGCACTAGCTAATGATCAATTATATTATCGAATTGCACCATTATTAGGCCAAACGTTAAAAGAGTACGACATAACATTTGGTCGCTATACTGGACAAACTAAGCGAGGGGTTGAACGTAAACGTGTAGTTGAGGAAATGCTTGAGAATAGCAAGATATCTGATATTTTTTCAGATGACGGTATACCGAGTAATTGGTTAGTTACTCGGGAAGAAATGTTGGCTAATCCCCCAAAAGTGTTGGTAACCAATTATGCAATGTTAGAGCATTTATTGTTATTGCCTGCAAATTCAAGTTTGTTTTCAACAACGGCACTTCAAGCATTGGTTTTAGATGAAGTTCATACATATGCTGGAGCTCAAGCGACAGAAGTCGCATTTTTATTACGTAAGCTTAAAAATCGTTTAGGCGTAGATTATCCATTACAGTATTTTGCTACCAGTGCAAGTTTAGGTAATAGCCCTGAATCAGATGAAAAACTAAAAACTTTTGCTGCTAATCTTTTTGGTGAAAATAAACCTGTAGTTGTGCGTGGAAATAGAGAAGCACATGCTGAACTTTCTGTTGGTCAAAATGATAATTTTAACCTTACGGATAAAGAATGGATTGGTGTTGCCGATAGCTTTAAATTATTTCTTGATAGTAATCCTAATGAAAATGATCAAACTTATTGGAATTTAGAAGAATGTTTGGAAGCATCTGATTTAAACCTCAGATATTTTCAAGAACCTGATAAAGATAATTATAAAAAACTATCAGATAGTTTATTTGATGTATTTACTTCCAATAATGAAATAGCAAATGCTGCCAAAATTTTACAAGCAGGAATTATTGATTTTATTGAGTTAGCGATAAATATTTTTCCACTGAGTACTAAAGAAAATGCAGCTTTAGCCCTTACCGGCGTTATTCAACTTGGAATGTTTGCCAAGTCACCGATTAATGGTTTTCCTCTATTGCCATGTCGACATCATATTATAGCGGGTGCTATTGAAGGTTTATGTGTACTTCCCTCAAATATAAATGAAGGATACTCGGCTATAAAACTTGCTAAGAGTCATAGTGATGAAAGGGGTGTGTATTATCCAATGCTTACGTGTCGTCAATGTGGTCAACCCTATTTTGAAGGCTTTCAGCACAAGGGAAAACTATTAAATCAACGTCCTTCAGTTAAAACAGCTGTAAGGCGTCGAATATTCTGGTTAGGGCATACAGCTAATTCGACAACGTTTGATGAAGATGATGAAAGTGAACTTAAAGTAAATGATTGGAAAAAATTAAGGATTTCTCCTAATACAGGTGAGATAGTTTCTGATGATACAGGGATTTTACTTTATGAAGTTGCAACAGAAGAAGATCAACAAGAAAAAACTAATTATTTAACTAAATGTGTGTCTTGTAACGCTAAAGCTACTGGTGCAACAGCTGAAATAATTACACGTTTCTATCCAGGTAACGAATCCCTCTCAAGTGTTATTACACAAAAAGTGTTAGAAGCGTTACCACCCAAATCAACTGATAATTTACCAATGGCAGGTCGAAAGCTTTTAACTTTTTCGGATAACCGTCAAGATGCCGCTTTTTTTGCCCCATATTTTCAAAGAACAGCTAATGACTTTGCCCATCGTTCAGCCATTTTAAATGCGTTAAAGGATACAGACGAACCCATTAAATTTGATACTTTGGCAAGGATGGTAAGGGCATATTGGGATGATAATAACAGTTTTGCCTATCCAAATCGTGATGGTGGTTTTAGTAGTTATTTTGAAGATATAAAAGATATCTTAACAGGGCGTTTGGTTGCAGAATTTTGTACTCCTCCAGGGAGAAGAATATCTATAGAGTCATTAGGTCTTGTAGAAGTAAGTTATGAGAAAAGAACATTTTCGAAAATTGTAAACAAATTAACTGAAGAATTTAGTAAATTTGCTAATCACGAACAAATTAAAAATCTGGTATTGATATTTTTAGAACATATTCGTCGAAGTAAATCGATTACCAATATACCAAATAAACCGGATCTTGAAGATGGATTAATTTGGGGAGAGAATTACCGAGGGCAACGATGTTTTGAATTTGAAAGGACATCTAAAAGTGCAACTTTTGCTTGGATAAGTAAAATTGGGACTAAACGTTATAATCGACGCACTTGGTATTTGACTAAGCAATTAGGTTGGAAAGACGACGTTTCACATGACTTTTTGGTTAAGTTATGGGAGTACTTAGAGCAATCTAAGTTACTCATACGTGCTGGTACAGGTCGAGCACTTGATGCTTCGGCAATATATATTAGCAAGGCCAAACCTGATTCATTACATGAATGTCAAAGCTGTGGTTTGAAACAGTTTTATTTTGTAAATGATAAATGTACTGCTTTTGGATGTTTAGGAGATCTAATTAAATCTGATGATATTCAATTATCTATTGAACGTAATCATTATTTAAACTCATATATTCAAAGTAAGCCTTTGCTGGTATGTGCTAATGAGCATACAGCATCACTTTCAACCGAACTTAGAGAAAAAATAGAATCTAGGTTTCATGAGAAAAAAGTTAATGTATTAAGTTGTACTACTACAATGGAAGTGGGGGTTGATTTAGGGGAGCTTGAAGCAGTTGTAAATTTAAACGTTCCTCCTAGTGTCGCCAGCTACCAGCAACGCACCGGCCGTGCTGGTCGTAGAGCACAAGCTGCTCCATTTTGTGTGACAATTGCTCGGAATTCACATTACGATCGTGTTGTATTTGCTGACTTTGAAAGTTACCTTAAAAAGTCTCCTAGCGATCCTTTAGTTCATTTGACGAATGCGACAATTTTTCAGCGTCATCAACTCTCAATTTTATTGTCTAACTATTTGAATTCAAAGTTAGATCCTAAAGTTTTAAAAGCACCCACTTTAATTGATCTTTTTTCTGGTGATCTCGACGATGGTTATCAAAAATTTTTCCGTAAAAATATCTTATTATGGTTAGAATCACCACAAGGTATTCAAGCGGTTACTGAAGCTAATTTATTAATAGAATCAATCCCCGAAGAATTTCGCGGGACTTTGGTAGCAAGGCTAAAAAATGTATCAGTGTTACTTGTTGATGAATTGGAAAAATTTGCCGCAATAGTTTCTGATCGCTGGCAACGTTATGCGCAAAAAATAACAGAAGCAAAAAAACTAGTTGCTAAGGACGATGCATCTGGTGCAAGTCTGATTACAAGGTGGGATTCACAACGTAAAAAATTTATGGGTCAATATCTAGTTAATCAACTATCCGAAAAAGGATTGATACCAACTTATAGTTTTCCAGTTCATTCACTCACGCTGGAAGTAACAAAAGAAAAAAAGCATATGAAAATCAGTGGTTAAGTAGTGATATTTCACTGGTGCGTGATGCATCTATGGGGATAACTGAGTATGCACCAGGCGCTGAAGTTATAGCTAATGGTCGGATTTGGCGCAGTGCTGGTTTAGCTTATTCTCCCAAAGACTTTATGCCAACAGAGTATGTTGTTGTATGCCGTTATTGCTCACATTCAAATATTGAGGATGATCTTAACGATGTTCCAAAAAATTGTAAAAATTGTAATCAACCTATTAATGAAAGAGCACTACCTTTTGTTAAACCAAAAGGGTTCATAACTGCTTTAAAGGATTCAAAAGGGAAAGACCCTTATATGGTTCGTAAGAGAGCAAATCCAGCTGATGAAGCTAAGTTAATTGCTGTTCCTCCAAAAGAAAAATATGAAAAAACAGAACATGGTCTAATTAAAAAAGTGTTTATGGCCAGTTATTCTGAAAATGAACTTAGTGGACGGTTATTTGTATTAAATCGTGGTCTAGGGAAAAAAGGCTATTTCCGATGTAATTATTGTAATTTTATGGAGCCAGTTCCATCTGATAATCCTAAAACGCCTAAAACACATGAGAATCCAGAGACGGGACGAAAATGTAATTCTACTATAGGTAAACCGATAGCGTTAGCTCATGAGTTTTTTACTGATGTATTAATTTTTAAGATATCAAAGGATATCGAGATTCCTAATGAAATACCTAAGGATGAAGTTAATGATTATAAGGATGCTATAGGCGTTACATTAGCTGAATCATTCCGTATTGCCATCATATCATTACTAGAAATTCCGCCATCCGAAATACGTTGTATACATAGGTTTGATGGGGCTAATTTTGAAATAATTGCATTTGATGGTGTACCTGGTGGCGCAGGATACGTTCACAATATATATAAAAGTATAAATATTAAGCTGTTGATTGATAAGGCATTGAATGCATTACTTTGCCTTAAAGACTGTGACAAAGCATGCATACATTGTTTGCAAGATTATTCAAATCAGCGACATTGGATTGATTTTAATCGTAAACCTTCAATAATATTTTTAAATGAATTAATTAATGATATTTCAATTAAACACCCGATTCAAAAATTAGGTGGGGTATTAGATGTACAATCCAGTAATTCTTCTTTATTGGAAGATTGGCAAAAATTTGAAGAATTGATGTTTGTAGTTTCAAAATTATCGGAAGAGCACCTAAATATAGACGATATTTCTTGGTTGTTAAAACTCCTTACTAATAATAAGAAAGTAACAATTATTGTTACTAGTGCATTACCCGTTAAGTTTGACAATACCTCAACTGGAATGAGAGATTGTATAAGATATTTAACGGGCTATATAAATAGCGGCTTATTAACCATAGCAACAGTAAAAGATATTCCTGAATCGGAACGATGTAATGTTCCATTTGCTATAGGAAGGTCAGGAAAGTCAGGGCAATTGTGGTTTACCAACGAGGTATTATCATCAATAACCAATTTTGATATTTCAGGTGATATATTCACGCTTCCTGAAGTTGAGTATTTTACGGTAGTAAATACTTTAATATCAGAATCTGAAAAAAACATCTATTCAGAAGATTACTTTGAACAACGTCAACCTGTGAAAATCTTGAAATTTAAAGCTGGTGATAAAAGAGATTTAAATGATGTGTTTAGTGATTTGAAGGGGAAATTTATAAACAAATTACATGTGCGTGATCCATACTGCGCTTCATACAACTCCAAGCCACATCTTAAAAATATTGTCGACAGTATTAGCTTTCTGTCATCAGAAATAGAAACAGTTCAAATAGATTGTCGATTAGAGAATAAAGACGATGATTATCGAACTTATGAAGCAGACTTGAAAATATTACTACAAGGTTTTTCAAAGTGGATGTCCCCAAAAGTTTATGACTATATTAATAAACGTGACTTTCATGATAGACGAATTTTAGTCGAATACTTTGAGGATGATGGTAGTTCAGGATCTCTTGTTTACGAATTGAGTGGTGGGGTTTCTAATTTGGCAAATAATCAATATGAATCATTTGTAACTATATATAAACCAGATGATTTTAGTAAATAAGCTGGTCTCAATTAAAAAGTTAAGACTCATCATCTGCTCTGTTAGTTCGACAGTGAAATATGAATGATGATTTTTAGTTAGCCGTAGTTAGATCTATTTACTACAAAAAAAATAATGCCACAACGAAGTTTGATTTTTTGAACTGTTGTAAACACTTAATAATGTATGTAATTAAATTTACTAATTTGTTTTATAAATTACTGTTTTAAATTTTTGTAAAACAGTTTTTTATCTAAGTTGTTGTTTTTTAATTCTATATACTTATTGGCTTATGTTTTGCACTATTATGGTTATCTAATCATATGAGGAAAACGTTATGGCTTTTATTTTAAAATAAAATGATCGACTTTATGTAGTACCTGGTCTGACAATTAGTCAACATGCACAGATGAGAGAAGGGTAAAGAGGTATATCACAAAAACAAGTGATACTTGTTTTTCAATATGGCCGAGTAATTCATGCAAGATGGGCCATTTATCATGTGGTTGGAAATAAAGAAATTGAAAAATATGGTTCATTAGAACCAGAATTAAAAGTAATGAATGGAATTCAACTAATTACGTCATCACATGGAACTGTGTTAACCGCATTCCGTAATAAAGACCTAAGAAAAGTTCATCCATTCAAGCATAGTCACAAACACTTACATTAATTGAAGTTTGAGTGGCATAAAGTTAATCAAAAATTAAAGGATTAAAATGAGTTTAAAAAAATTTACTGTAGCAAAAGCAAGGGCATTACCCGTAATAATACTAGCCGATACCAGTGGAAGTATGTCAGTAGATGGAAAAATTTCATCTTTAAATGAAGCCATTCAGAATATGGTTGCTACTTTTAAGCAAGAATCTGCAAGACAAGCTGAAATTCAAGTTGGCTTAATTACATTTGGTGGTAATGAGGCTGAGATGCATTTTCCACTAGTAAGAGCGGCAGATATTGAAGCAATGCAGCCTCTTCAAGCCACAGGTAGAACGCCTATGGGACATGCTTTTGAGCTAGCTACTAAGGTGCTTGAAGATAAAGAACTAATCACTTCTCGTGATTATCGTCCCGTTGTTATTCTGTTATCTGATGGTATTCCAACAGATAACTGGAAATCTGGCCTTGAAAGCTTGTGTAATAGTGAACGAGGTCATAAAGCTAGCCGTTTTGCTATGGCTATTGGCGTGGAAGCTAATATTGATGTGTTAGAAGCGTTTAATAATGACCTTGAAGCACCAGTATTTAAAGCGCACGAAGCGAGGGATATTCACCGATTTTTTAGAGCGGTAACAATGAGTGTGACAGCACGTTCGCAAAGTCAAACACCTAATGATTTAACACCGATTAATTTTGATGACTTAGAAAATGGTGATGATGATTTAGGCCTAGATTTAGAAGGCCAATGGTAAACATTCAACAGACAAGTGTTTCTGTTATAGGGCCTGGGCATTTATTTAATGGTCAGCCTAATCAAGACGCAGTGCTGGTCAAATCTGTTCCTTCGGGTTGGCTCGCAGTCGTTTGTGATGGTATGGGATCAAAACCTCATGCTGATTTAGGCTCAAAAATCGCCTGTCGTTCGGTATTTAACATTATTAAGAATGTTCAGTTCACTGTTGAGAGTAAAGAGCTTATCACCTTAATTTATCAACAATGGTTGAGTTCACTCGGTAATGTAAAAGCCAATGATGCAGTAACTACCTGCTTGATTTGCTGGTTATCGCATCAAGGTGAATTACGGACGTTTCAATTAGGTGATGGTTTGATTATAAACTCAAAAAAAGAGCTAGAACATAGTGATTCAAATGACTTTGGCAATATAACTACGGGCTTAGGAAAGTCTAAAAAGTTCTCTGATTGGCAGGTTACACAACAACAGATGGGTAAAGGTGATGTTATTGCGCTAATGACAGACGGTATTAGTGAAGATATTAACCAAGGTGCTGAAATGGAGTTTGTAAATGCAATTGCTAAAAGTATTAAGGCAAAAAGCATTAGACAAGCAAAAACCTGGTTAAAAAATGAATTTAAGACTTGGGCTACGCCGAACCATACGGATGATAAAAGCCTCGCATTATTGGTTATAAATAAATGACAAATAAAAAAGTTAAAAAAAGAATCGTTACCGATGAGTTTGGTCAAGATTTTGAGTTAACTCAAAAGTTAGGACAAGGCGGGCAAGGCGTTGTCTGTGCAACCCAATTTGATAAAGTACTGGTAAAAATGAGTACCCAGCAAGATCCAGATAAAAAGAAAAGTTGGCTGGAACATATTCGTTGGTTAATGCGCCAACCACTGGAGCAGTTAAATATAGCTAAACCTTTTTCACGTATTGCGATGAAGGGCAACAATTTTGGCTACGCAATGGAATTGATGGATGATTTGATGCCATTACAAACTTTGATGGATAACACCGAGCAAGCCATAATTGATACCCAAGGCAGCCCAGAGAAATATCTAACTTCAGGGGGGATTAAACGTAGGTTGAACTTATTGGCAAATTTAGCTCGAAGCATGGCTGACTTGCATGCTAGAGGTTTAGCTTATGGTGATTTATCTCCGGCAAACATATTTATCTCTGAAAGTATTGAACATGCTCAAGTGTGGTTAATAGACTGCGATAATATTTGCATTAATCAGCGAGAGAGTTTTGATTCAACAGAAGTTGAAGGCAAAGCGGGTCGAGTTTTTAGTCCTGGTTATGGAGCACCTGAAGTTGTTAACGGTGATAAGTGTGTTTCTTCTTTAACCGATTCATGGAGTTTTGCTGTTATTGCAATGAGGCTACTAACCACCAATCATCCTTTTATCGGAGAGTTTGTTGACAATGGCACACCTGAAGATGAAGAAAAAGCATTTGCAGGTGAGCTTCCTTGGATCTACCACCCAAGTGACTCTTCAAATGAGGTATTTAAAGGCTTACCTTTAGAGTTAGTCGCCCTCAAGCCTTTAAAAACACTATTTGAACGTTGTTTTAATAGCGGAAAAGAAGAGCCTTTAAGCCGTCCCAGCTTAAGTGAGTGGGCAGAAGTATTAGAAAAACTGTCGCACTTGTTAGTTAGTTGTCAAAACCATGAATGTAATGCTTCGTTTAATTTTTTATTAGATGAAGGCAAACTTATTTGTCCTTTCTGTGAAAGTGAAATGAACAATAAACAGGTTTTATACATCCGTAATAACTTGCAAGACCTGTCAATTTTGGAACTCCCCAACACTAGTCTGAACGATACATATATTGATACAGGCTTTCATCAAACGCTAAACCTAGGTGAAAAAATAATCATTAAGAATTCACCACCAGGCTCGGTACATTGGGCTGAGTCAGAAGAGTTGCTTTCCATTTTTTTCACCAAGAAGGGGGTAGAAATAACACCTAGCAGTGCTAAATCTTTTGAAATGGGCATAGGTCAAAATAAATTAAAGCGCTTTAATTCAAAGACTGAATTATCTGTAGATACAAGAAAGAATAAGTGGTTGATTATAAAACCAGTTGTTGATTCACAAGAACCACAGATTGATAGCTTATATAGGTTGAGGTGGTAGGCTCATGAAGTTAAAAGATCTAAAGCACTTAACCCAAGAGCAGATTATTGAATTATCGTTTAATGATGAAATCATTGATTCAATAAGTTGTGATAAAGATATTTCAATTCACCAAGTTGATGGAGAATTACTTTTAAAGCAAGAACAGCTACTTTTTTCTGTTGATAACCCTGAAGCGTTGGATAACTACGGTGAAATTGAGCACTTTCTCTGGTTACCCATTGCTGTTAAGAAAAATACATTATTACTACAGACCATTCCATGTATGCCTAATGCTATGGACCTTGAAACGCTGCAAGCTTCAATTGATGAAAAGATAATTGAGCAGGTTTCAAAACAAGCAAACATTGCCAATGCTAACGTAGAGCAGGTAGCAAGTTGGTTGCAGGAAGAGTTCATCTTAAAGGTAAATAACACGGCTAAGCTATTATTTTCTACAAATAACAGTGACAAGCTTAGTGGGAATATATTTACCCTTGTTGGGAAAACTAGTTTATTACAAATTGAGTTTACGAAAGATGACAAAGTATGGGTAAAGTCTATACAAACTAGGCCTCGTAATAATAAGCTCAATTTAACCGTATTAGAAACAGATCTAACGTTTGTTGACTATACCGTTGCAGCAAGAATTCAAGATCCTTTAATGAGAGCAAAGCTGGAAGAGCTGAACAAAGACAACTCAACCTATATCAACCTTTGGAACCAATACAATTTAAAGGTGAAGGAGAAAGCAGTTGCCCTTGCTACAAAAGCAGGTTTTGTTCGTTATATAAAAGTTGATAAAGAGAACTCAGTTGATGGCATAAAGTGGAAGTTCTATTTTAAAGAAAAAGACCTTGAAAAAGTAAAGATGTTAAAAGCTGTATTACAAGAGGAAATCGGACAGGCTTTAGAGATTAATAAAATATTACCTAGTTGGTTAGAAAATAATATAGGTGATATATCGCTAGAAAAAGATGAAAAAGTTCCGAGTATTAGTGCACAACTTGTAAATAGTACTAGTCAGTTTATTACCTTGAATTTAACTTCTGAGGGCAGACCTGAAGATAAAGGGGTTATTTATTTATCGATAAGTGGTTCGATAGTTCAAATGCAGAGAAGAGAGCAGGCTAGGGATGCTATAACTAAACTCACCAACCCTATGAAGGATTTACGTTTTTTAATTGAAGATCGCGACATTACAATTTCTACACAACGACAAAACAATAAGACACTAACACCTTTAACAGCATCAGCTAGAAATTCTTTCAAAGGTAAGCCAACAGCTAAACAAGTTGAAGCTTTGGATGTTGCGCTAAATACACCTGATATTGCTTTAATTCTAGGGCCTCCTGGTACAGGTAAAACTCAAGTGATCAGTGCTTTGCAAAATCGCCTTGCGGAAGAGCATAAAAGCAATATGACAGGCCAAATATTATTAACTAGTTTTCAAAATGATGCTGTTGATAATGTGGTCGCTAGATCTGAAGCTTTTGGCATACCTGCTATTCGAGCTGATGACAATATCCGTGCACCATTTCTTTTAGAGCAATGGAGTAAGAAGCAATCTAGTCAGTTAAACGAGGTGGCTAGTAACTTATCTAAAACAGAAGGAAGCTATAAGATTGTTAAAAATCTTCGTCAGGACATTGCCGCGCTTCTTGATACTCGTGTAGCTAAAGAACAAAAAAAAGAAAGAGTTAAAAGCTTACTTGAAGATATTGAACACCTAAGAATTCATCATGGTTTTGATATACCTCAAGCACTTAAGATAAAAATTGAACAGCACTTTATTGGGCAACGTGCTGATACAAAAATTATTAGTAACGTTAGTTTAATTAAGCAAGTTAAGGGGTTAAGGGTAACACCAACGTCCTATTCTGATGATGGCTTTGAGCAGACATTTTCTTGTTTATCAGCACTTAAACGTACACAAAAGTACTTAGCTGATGTTGAATTTTTAGAGCGGGTTTCTAATCAAATAGAGCTTAGTAAAGCTGACTTTTCTAAATTGAAAGTATTAAAAAATAAATTGCTTGATGAGCTGATTCCAGACTATCGCCCTAAAATTTTACAGGTAGAACTTTCTAAAGAAGATATTTCAATTTTGCACCAGTTAGAGCAGGCAATATCAGCACATGCTTCTAAGTGTTTAGCCGGAATACCTGATGTCATTGAGGAATATCTAGATGTAATTAAGTATCAACCAGAATACCTGGCTCAAAGTGTTAAACAATATACTACGTCAGTAGGTGCATCATGCCAGCGCTCGGCAGGAGATAGGGTTGTAAGGTACAAATCTCAAGTCAATTCTGCGTTGAATGAGGTAACGAGCGAGTTTTCATTTGATACAGTGATCGTTGATGAAGCGGCGAGAGCAAATCCACTAGATTTGTTTATACCTATGGCACTAGCCTCAAAACGCATCGTACTGGTTGGAGATCATTTTCAGTTACCACAAATGTTAGAGCCTGATATTGAAAAGGAAATGATAGATGCCGGAGAGCTTGAGTTTGAAACATCAAATGCTATCAAAATGAGTTTATTTGAGCGTTTGTATACTCAGTTAAAAGAACGTGAGGCTAAGGATGGCATCCAAAGAACGGTAATGCTTGATACACAATTTAGGATGCATCAAGACATTGGTGACTTTATCAGTCGATCATTTTATGAATCTGAAGGTGAACCAAGACTAATGGCTGGCCTTGGAGATGAAAAATTTGATTTAGGTATTCCAAAATACAAAGGTAAAGTTGCTGAGTGGGTTGATTTACCTTTGTCTAGTGGACGAGAGAAGCGTTCAGGGACAAGTTGGAAGCGAGAGTGTGAGGCGCTAAAGGTTGTTGAAGAAGTGCGTTCTTTATTCGAAGAAAAGCCAAATCTGAGCATTGGTGTTATTACTTTCTTCGCTGCTCAAAGAGATTTGATTTTAGATAAGCTCTCACAAGTTGGGGCTTGTCATAAATCTAACGACGGTTGGGAGTATTTACCAGGTTATAAAACAACGGAAGAAGGTGAAGAGAAACTGCGGGTTGGCTCTGTTGATGCTTTCCAAGGTAAGGAGTTTGACGTAGTTGTATTGTCAACGGTTAGATCTAATGATCTCGGTTGCTCTGATGAAAACTCTTACCGGAAAAAATATGGCTTTATTCGAACACCAAACCGATTAAATGTTGCTTTTAGCCGAGCTAAAAGTTTAATAAAAGTTGTAGGCGACAAAAATATGTTTGCTGGAGAGCATGCTAAAAAAGCAATCCCGCAAGTTTGGTCTTTTATCCACGAATTATGTGAGGTGAAGTAAATGATTTCGCATAAAAACATCCAAAACGTATGTTATTTAAAAAGCAGTAGTAATAACCAGGCTTATTACGATATACAACGCCATATTTTTTGGCCGTTTCATTTGTGGCGTGTTACTGCGCCTAAAGAGAAAGCGCCTTTAAACATTTTTCAAATGTTATTACTCAAACTTGTTAAAGCTGGTTGTACAGCTAATGATAAATTATGTCTTTATAGCAATTTAGATAAGGAATTAGTTAAATATATTCTTGCGCAGTTAACCAGTAATGGATTTTTAGATAGTTGGACTATTACGGACAAAGCAGTATCACTGCTTGAAGGTAAACAGATAAAAAATCAAGAAATTAGCAGTTATTACCTCATTCAAGATGCGACCACTGGAAAATTAATGCCAAGAGTTCTATCTAGTTTACCTCATATAGAGAAAATGGACTTTAGTGCTAAGTTTCCTGCTTTTGTAGTGAGTAAAGGCTCAGGTAAGACTGTTAGTCCCTTAATGGTAAATAACATTCAGCGAGCAGTGCAACCTACAGCAGAGCAAATGAATGTATGTTTAAGAGAACACCGTAGGGTTTTAAATCAACTCAAACAAGCTGATTTGTATGTTGCTGATGCTGACTCTGAAGTTAATTACTCAATAGATTTCATTGAACAAGAGCCTATTGCAGCCTTTATGCATACTAGGTTGTTCTCAACGATTACAGGCGAGCGTTCATGGTATTTGTCAGATCCCGCAGGACTAACTGAAACATTACCAGAATTGAACGAAGTCGCTGAAAAAATCATCGAATCAAATAAGAATTTTGCTTCAAGAGTTAATGATGTCATGGGCATTGCTGAAAAAGAGCATATGACTAGTTATCAAGAGCAAATGCTTCAATTTGAAAAGCAAGCTAAAGTTGAGTTACTTTCAAAATACCCTTGGGTACAAAAATACTCTCTAATTGATAAACATTTACTCGGTATGCTACGCCTTAAAAAGCAAGTTGAATTTGAGTCAAACCCACGGTTCGAACTGCTTGATGGCTTATTAAGTGAATTACAAAGAGTATTAGAGGCTTGGTTGAAAGAAGCTATTGAGCCAAAAAAAACAAATATAGAATGGGAGGTTTTTGTTGTTGAGTGGGATGGTAGCTGGCCTAAATTCCAGATAGATAAAAGAATTAGGGAGCAAGTTTTTTATCGGGTTAATGGTGTTAGTAAAGACGTTAGCTACCAACTATCTACTGTACAGCCTAGTGCAATCCGAAGTGCTTTAACTTATGGCAATCAGTCTTTAAAGCCATTAGTGGCAGGTATGTTGTTAAAAAACCCTGAGATGGTTGAAGTGATAAATAGCCAGTACCCTACATGGTTAGACTTGATTATACCTTTGGCAAATGACCGAAATAAATTCGCCTCTCACGCTGGTGGTAAAAGCATATCAAAAGAAAATGTTATGGAGCACCTTAGCTCTGTAGATGAATTATTAATAGTTTTAGAAGAATTTCTAGGAAGTAAGTAATGGCAAAGCGAAATAAAGTAAAGAAAACACAAGTGGCTGTTTCTAATTCAGTTAAATCTACTCCGAGCGATAAAGTAAGCATTGCATTATCGGCGGTTGATAATTTAATCGACAATGAGAACACATCAATGCTTAGTGCGATGGCAGACAAGCTTAAGTCAGCTAAAAGCTCACATGATGCAGCAGATGAAGTACAAAAACAGAAAGTATCAGCTTCTCTAGAGGATGATATTCAAGCGCTTGTTGGTGAATTGAAGAAAAGCTTAGAGACGAACAAAAAGCTAGAATTAGAAAACAGGCAAAGCGTATTAAGAAGTAAACAGTTAGAAGATTCTGTTGAAGAACTAAAAAAGAAAACTGAAGCGGATAAGAAAGATCATGAGAAAAACTCGAAAGAATTAGCGGTAAGCCAAAAGAAACAATCAGATGAAAAAGCTGACATTGCTAACCGATTAACAAGCCTTAAAGAGCAAGAGTTAGATGCTGAAAATGGTTTCTCACAAAAGCATATAGAGCTGCTTGATAAATATGAAGATGACAAAGAAAAATTACTAGATGGTTATAATGATAGAAAGGCAAGCCTTGAAGTTCAGATTAAAGAGCTAAGAACTTCTAGAGAGTCTTTATCTGAAGAGGAGAGTAATCTGCTTGATGAGAAATTAAAAGAACTGTTAAAAAAAGAGGAAGTTCTAGCGGATAAAGAGTTTGAATTAAAACAAGAAAAGAGGCTCAATGATCGAAAGTTAAAGCAGTCTCAACTAACTAGTGAAGAAGCTGTTAGGTATAAAATAGCATTGCGTGATGAAGTTGAAACTGAATATGTTTATCAAGTATCTACGTTAGAGAACCAGAAGGAAAATCTTGAGCAGCAAATATCAAGCTATCAAGATAGTGAAAGCCAATTATTGTCTCAGCTAAGTTCATTTAGTGATATTAAACGACAGTTCGGTGATTCAACACCGGACCAAGTATTAGCTGAATTGAGTAGACTTAAAGCTGAGGTTAATGACTTGATCTTGCAGCTTGATAAAAAACCAAGTGAGCAAATAGAAGCTCAATTTAAAGGGCTAAAGAAAGCACATGAAGCGCTTGAACAAGAGTATAAAAACACTCAAAGTGAATTGCAAAAAAATAAAACACAGCTCAATAAAAATAGAATGTCTGTTATTGAGCTTGAGCAGGTAGAGAAACAAAAACAAGTGCTTAAGAAACATAATGAACTGTTGAAAGGTGCATTAGATCAACTAAGTGCGGATGTAGATGATTTAGTTAACAAACAGCAAAGTAAAACAGCATTCCCAGCTTTACTAGAGCTTGATAATAAATTACGTGCAACTGGATTGACAGAGAATGTACCTTTACTTAATGTTTTTGCTAAAGAGCTTCAACAGCGTATTGCATGGGACGCAAGAGAAAATAAGGCTTTGTATTACAGACTGGAAGATATCCAACTGTTTATTGCTGGTTTATCTATGAGCCGTCTGCATATTCTTCAAGGTATTAGTGGAACGGGTAAAACAAGTTTAGCTAAAGCTTTTGCTAGGGCTGTTGGTGGTGGTTGTATGACTATTTCTGTACAGGCTGGTTGGCGAGATAAAGGTGATTTGGTTGGGCATTTTAATGCGTTTGAAAAGAAATTTTATGAGCAAGAAACACTACAAGGGCTATATGAAGCACAGTGTCCAGCGTATTCAGACCGCCCATATATAGTTTTGCTAGATGAGATGAACCTTTCAAGGCCAGAGCAATACTTTGCTGAGTTCTTATCTGCTTTAGAGTTAGATCCAAAAGATAGAGTCTTACCTTTGATGACAACAGGGCAAATAAACGGCCCAGAATTATTGATAGATGGTAGGAAAATAAAAATACCAGAAAATGTATGGTTTATTGGTACTGCTAACCATGATGAAACTACATATGAGTTCGCTGATAAAACTTATGATCGCGCACATGTAATGGAGCTTCCTAGACATACAGATAAATTTGAAATTAATAAGAATTTAGATTCTGTTACTTATAGTTTCTCTTCTCTTGAAAAAGCTTTTGAGTCGGCTTCAATTAAGCATAAAGATAAAGTAAGTGAACTCATTAAAGCAATGGATGAGTCAATGTTCTCTGACTGCTTAGAGCAAGACTTTAACGTAAGCTGGGGTAATAGATTAGAAAGGCACTTAGTTAGGTTTATACCCGTAATGCTAGAGTGTGGCAGTGATGTAGGCTTCGCTTTAGATCATATGCTAGCTACAAAAGTTTTAAGGGCTGGTAAAGCTACAGGGCGCTATGACACTGAACACGAAGATATTTCGAATCTTATTGATGCCCTAGATGATTTTTGGGCTAGTCAAAACTTTCAAAGTAAGCCTGAGGCATGCATGAAGCTATTGAAAAATGAATTGAAGAAGAAGAGTAACATTTAATGGCTATGTGGTATGACAGAGTTACAGGGGAGCTTATTAAACAGCTTCCTGATACTGTTATTTCAGGAAGGTATATAGTAGATGATACCTACTCCTTTAATGGTCATACAACTATTGAAAAAGGAGGTTTACTTGTAAATGATGGTACAGATAAGTTTCATGTAGGTCATCAACTTGGCTCTTTTACTAAGGCAGTAAAAGCAGAACAAGACACAACAGAATTTGGCATTATTGAGAGTGCCATTCTAGCTTATCAAGAGGCTATTGATTCAGGAAATAAAGGCTCCTTTTTAATTCCTGATAAACTACTCGCACGTTGTGAGCTGTCGAAGTTTGAAGAGCTTCTTTTTGATGTGCTAAAAAAAGGGCATTTACAAGAAATAGCTAGACGCCCCAGAATGGAACTTATTTATCAAGAGTACTTAGTTCCAGTCTCTAGAGCTAAGAAAATAGCTGCTTCTGCGAATATTCACCTAGCATCTCATTCTGAATGTTGGCAAACAAGAACACTTACAGGCGTAATACCCAAACAAGTATTGGCTTTAGAAAGCGAAGATCAACTGAATATTTATGAAAATAGAGTATATGTAAAGCTACTATCATATATCGAAAGTTATTTACTGAAGAGAGTTTTAGAGGTACAAAGGCTCGAGGAGCTTTTTAAAGAAGCTATGGATTTTCAAGGTGCTGAAGATATTTATTTTGAATTGAGAGAAAGTATCTTTAAGTTATGGGGGGAAGGTTTTTCTGATAATCATCAGGCTGGTGACGCTGCCTCTAGTGGTGTTACAACACTCTATGAATTAGCTTTGATGTTAAAAAAAGTTCGAGTGTTAAAAAATTCTAAGTTATGCAGGTCTTTGGCTAAAAACTTACATGTTCCGCTTAAATTAAATATGACGAACGTTCTAGCACATGATCAGCACTATCGTCATGTTGCGAGGTTATGGAACGGTTGGTTAGAAACACAACAAGCAAATAATATAGCTCCTTCAAGTATATATAGTCGTAATCACAACCTTACAATTATATATGTTGATTATTGTGTAGATATTATTAAGAGGACTTTATTCGAATTAAACTTTATTGAACAAGAAAGTAATAACTTTGTGAGAAGCGGCTCAACTACTGTTAAAATATTAACTACAAAGCAATCAGAGATTATCCTATCTCTAAATGGTGAAAAATTATGCTTTGTACCTTGCTTTACTGACAGTGCAATAAAAACTGACATTAAAGAAAATCAAAGGATATTACTAACATCATGTCGGGAAAATAATATCGATAATAACGTGCTTTGTATTTCACCAACAAATTTCTATTCTTTGGAGCTCTTAGCTGCATTAATCTCAAAATGGTTAATTAAATCTGTCTATAAATCAAAAAATTATTCAGTGAATAATATTCCATCCCGATTTATAAAAGAATTAGAGAATATCAATAACAATCACTGGGTGGTTAAGAAAAATAGTCTTTTGATGTTAAAGCCATCAATGACATTACTTCCTAAAATTTATAATCTTCTAGAAATAAATGAAATAAATGAAATAAATTCGACGTTAGCTAATATAGGGAAAAATTTTGTAAAGGTAATTAAAAATTCTGAAAATTTGATATGTTGCCCTTGTTGTGGAGTGAAAGCTGACGAAAGTCAGTGGATACTAAGAGATAACAATTGTTTTTCGATAAGTCGCTCAAACTGTAATCATAACTGGGAAGTAAACCCTCAACCTGACGGTAATAGGGACTTTGTAATAAAACCAGCTAAACATCCTTCTAAGTTCCGCCATAATCAGTTTAAAGAATTCGGGCGATTTTTAATAACAGTAAAATTATAGTCAATCGTACTTTACGCTGATATTACTTAGCAAATTAATCATAGCCCCTATAAAAAAATTGGTTTCAGGGGCTTATTTTTAAATCTTAAGCGCTACTAAACACAAATATTTTAGTAACTTGCTGTATTTACGTTTGCTGAGCCTCCTTTATAATTGGAAAAAAACGAGTTATGTTCGGAGGTTTGATCCGCCGCTTTTATTAAATCTTCTTTCAAAGCAGATGAATAGCGGGTTGTGGTCCTAATGTCGGCATGGTGCAATGCTTCTTTAGTTGTTTGTAAATTTTTATAAACTTTAGTGATTAAGGTCGCAAATGTATGACGTGTTTCATACATAACCAAATCTAAGCCATATTCTTTTCTAAAAGTTGTGAATGTTGTTTTATAGGAAGTTAGATGGAGACTATTATTTTGCGGTGACGGGAAAACCCAATTTCCAGTTCTATTATGTATTGTGTGTTTTTTCCATTCAGCTAGCACCAATGCTAGTTCATTGGTCAATTTACATGCCTGGTGCTTCTTAATTTTTCCTTGTGTTGGTCGGATATTTATAATGTTTTCTTTAAAATCTATATCTGACCATTTAAGCGAGAGTGCGTACATTGGCCTTAGGCCGGTTTCTAAAAGTAATAGCATAAGTGGGGTTAGATAATCTGAAAACATACATTCAGTATTTTTGTTTTTCAGCTTCGAGTCGTCGCGTTTTTTTAAACTGATGATCAAGTGCGATAAAGTGTCGTCATTTATATATCTAGGTTTAATTTCACTACCTCTAAACTTTAACGCTTTACAGTATAACGTTTTGCATGGTGTAAATAAGTTTGCGTATACTGATGCGGCTTCAATAGCCACCCTGATTGTGCAAATCCATTCTTTCAATGTTGAGTGTTTAACTACAAATTGGCTCTCATTATTTTGTATTTCAATGGCGGTTCTACTGCGCTGCTGAGATGTAACAAAATCTATCAAATCTCCAGATGTTATTAGATCCATTCGATAGTCTAGAAAAGGTTCAAATTTTCCTTTTAATAAATTTATAATTTTATGAACAGTTTTAGGGTTTTTGTTACGAAGAATATTTTCATATATTGGTAAGAAATTCCTTAAAGTCGGGATCTCGCTCACGTCATTATATTTTTTGACTAATAGTTTGTGCATATTTAAATGTGAAATTAATGTCTTTTGTATGTTTTTATGTAAATAGCCCACAAGCACTTCTTTTGCGTGAGATCTACCAGGTAATCTCGCTCGGTGATAAATTGCAATTCCTTCAGGCGAATCACACTTAAGTTTCTGATCTTTAAAACAAAACTTTGCTCTATATATATTGATGTATAGCCCTCTAACACTTTTAACTTTAAATTTCAGCATTGGTATCATTGAATCTGACTCATCAAAAACAAAGTTCGACAGCAACGCTTTGACCTTTTCTATATCGTTATTATCAACTTTTAAAAGCTCTAAACTAGTCAGTGCTCCTAAGATTTCTTCGTCATTGGTTTTAAATTTTCCGAATGCTAGTTCAATAAGATTTGATGCTGTTTCGATTTCATGCATTATATTCATTTTTAATAGTACCTGCTGTTATGTAAATTACAGGCGAACTATATTCGAAAATTAAAAAATCAAAAAAAAGTGATTATGCTGAAATAATAATTTTTTTATAAAAATGTTAATATTTCAGCATAATCCTGAAAATCGATAATTTAGCTTTTCATTGTTTAATAGCCTCATATTCAATTTGAGAGCATTACAATGGAAAATCTTTTATACACAGAAACAGAAGCAGCGAAACTTTTAGCAATATCTACGAGTACTCTACAAAAAAGCCGTACAAAGACTTCAACAGCGATAGCAAACGGACTACTGCCGCCATTTGTAAAGCTCAAAGGGTCTGTTCGCTACACTAAACAGGATCTAATTGATTTTGTTAGCAATTTAGGTGATAAACCAACGCCAAAAAAATCAAAACACGTAGTAAATATTGTCGAGGAGCCAGAAATCCCTGCTGGTTTAAAAGGTTTGTGTGGTTTTCTTAATTAAAACTTTTAAACAAGGGGGCACTTGTGACCCGAGATATTAGCGTTGATGAGATATCTGCATCATACATCTCTTTAAACGTATCAACGATTTCTCTGGTTGTCATGCCTTTGGCATACAGGTACAAGATTTTACCGTCCATTAGCGTGAATCTTGTTTGATTTTTTTTAACTAGCTGCGGCTAAAAACTGCATTCTCTGTCGCGTCGCGTTTCAAGGTTAACTTGCCCGTCTTCGGTGCGAATAGATTTGAGGAGTAGCCATTTCGGCTGTTGTTGGTATTAAATTGCTGATGAAGTGCGTAACCAAGGTGTTCTTCAAGCTATGTGTCTAAGGTGGCTTCAACGGTTATCTTGGTTAATATTTTACGAAAATCAATTAAGTCTTGCTCTGACTTAATACCTTTACCCGTTTGCTTACCAAACGCTTAAAGTGCTTTCTTATTCATAGTCTGCCTATCCTTAACCTTACATGGGTATTAATAATTGGCAGTTACACAGGTTTTGTTACAGGGTCGGTGATGAATTTGCTTTTTAATATTACTATTGAGTTTATAGCATTAATTTTAATTAGGTGATCCGCAAAGTAGAATTAACTGCTACTTAGTATTACCCTCCAAATCCTATTACGTCAAATGGCCGATTTATTATCACTTATTATTTTCATATCTTTTCTATTATTTTTACTTTTAAAAGTAGGTTATGCGTTTACAAAAACGTAAAATTTATTAATAATATATTTGCTCATTTTTGCATATCTTTGCATGCATAAATGCGATATAGGTGCGATGGAATTGTTTTGGGTTGCAGGTTATAGGTCTGGTATAAAGTTAGGCAATAAAAAAGCCTTGTAAAAACAAGGCTTTAATTATTTATTGTGTGGTCGGAGTAGCAAGATTCGAACTTGCGACCTCACGTCCCCCAGACGCGCGCGCTACCAAGCTGCGCTATACCCCGATTGATAAGCTTAATGGGGATAAAAGCTTATGTGGGCTATCTTAATGATTTATCGCTCGAATGCAATTAAAAAACATCATCAATTGAGCTAAGCGTCTAATTATTGTACGTTATTCAATTATTTATCCACTTGTTCATCGAATTGTTTACTAAATTGCTTAATAAAGTGAACGCCATCAATCATTAATGGAAAATCAGGCTTTGCCGTAATAGGGGCGGCCAGTTGAAAAGAATAACTTTGAAAGTTTCCATTTTGGTCAACAAACATGGATTTATCTTTATTAAACACCACAATGCCGTTGTCCATGGTATTAGCAATAATACGGTCATTATTTAATTTTTTGATATCAGTACCGTTGCTATAGCGGGTTGCTTTAATATCGCAGTTTAGCCAGTTTTTAATCAGCGTAGGTTGCATATCCATATGACTAGTGAGTTTATTAATCGCTCTATTTTTACTTGCCGGTAAAACCAGTAGAGCAGGTTTAATCGATAAACTTGTTTCTGTTGTGCTATTACCAATAGAGCTGATCCAAAGGATATCCTTAAGTTGTTTATCGCCTGGTTGGTTGTTTTGCACCGACATTAACGCGTCTAAAAACAGTTCAAACTGATAGCTATTGTTACCTTTAAAATAAAATACGTGTAAACCTGGGGCGTAACTATTGAGTTTATCCGCAAATATCAAACTCGATATATCGGCTAGTTTTGTTACTGTTGGAAATAGTTTATCGGTCAGGCTTAACAAACCATGGGTATTAATGACTGAGGCTTCATTGTGATCTTCACCGACAATAGTCAGTGATGTGGCTAAATTTTTCTGAGCCATAATTTGAAATAGTAGCGGTTGTGCTTGCTGTTCGAACAAGGCTTTTTGGTAAATACTTGGCAAGCTATAAAACAAGTTAAACCAAGCTTCTTTTGGTGACGCGTTATCAATATGATTGTCTAGCGATAGTACACCTTGCTTAGTTCTTTGTTTTATTTTATCTCGTTGTTGAGTTTGCAATATTTGGTCTGTAATCACCATGAAAACCGATTGTTTTAATTCGGTGTCATTGAGACATTGGCCTTGATAAAGCGGGTACTGAGGTACGGCATCTGTAAAGGCAAGCGGGCTAGTGCGACGGGCAATATAATCGACTTGATCGAACATACCATATTTGGTTAATAAGGTTTTGGCGGTTGATGGATAAGACAAGGGCAATACTGTGTCTTGGCGTAATACGTCATATTCAAGGTTGGCATCAGCCCAAATATGAATAATATGACTAAAAAAGAAAAAGCTCACCAGAGGAATAACGATAAAGCGCGCAAAAATAGTTTTTTGTAATTCTTTTAGGTGTTTCCAAGCATAATTTGACGCTATCAGTTCAAATGATAATATCACCATGGTCAATACTAGACTAACAAACCAGAACGCTCGGCTATTTTGTTGTATTTCGTTATTAATAAGGTCAAGTATGGGCGCACTTGATGAAATATTTAAATGATAGCCTAAGCGGGTATAGATAAATGCGTCGAGCAGCAAAAGCAATAACTGGGCACTAAAAATGATAGAAGCGACCACCCGAATAAATCGGGTTCGAGGAAACAACAGGGTGATTGGAAACAAAATGAGCACAAAACTCATAAAAGTTAAGAAAGCTATATGGCTTAACCAAGTGGTGACTAAGTAGGTTTGCCCTAACAAAGTGTCAGGCATTGCTTCACTAAATACATAAATTGACGATAATAAGATCGCCGCAATAATATTAAAAAAAGTGAACCAGTGACTCCAGCTAATTAACTGTAATAGGCGCTTACTATAGGGTTTTGATTCAAATGAAACCATTGCGTCGTTTAATTCTCTTATTATTGTTTATGAATGTCGCTGATTATTTATACGTTTTATTTAGAATTTTGTATAGATTGTTTTAATGCCTGGGTAAAATTGTTTACTATTGCCTCTCGTTCCTTTTTCGGCACATTATTTGTAATAATTTCTGTTAGGGTATTTCCTAGGCACATTAGCGCTAGATCAGGGGTTGCAGACTCGTTAACGAGTACATCAAGCAAATCTTTAATAATTTTTTCTACACGTTCGTTGGAATACTTGGATACAATGGGCATCTTATACACTTAATGGTAATTTAATAAACAGACATAAGTTTATCAAATGCCCGAACAATATAATACTGACCTTTATCTATGAGCTTAATAATTTCGAATATTGCACTGCATTTTTTAACAAAAAAAGAAGAAACTGGCGAAGTTGTACTCAGGTTAGGTCCTGAGAATGTTGCAGCTAGCAGCAAAATTGAAAGTTTTGTTGATGCACTACATAAAATTTACAACAGCAAGGGCAGTAAGGCCTACGGACATTTTTCTGCTATGCCAGCCCAAGGCGACAAAGCCCGATTTGTTGATATTATGGAAAGCTATTTAGGTGATTCACAAAGTTTTCATCAATTTAGTAGCCAAGCGGGAAATTTACTTAAAAATGAATTAGAAAAATATGACCTGGCAGAAACCGGTTATTTAATTGTTTGTCATTACGAGTATATGGGCGGACGCTACTTACTGGCGGCGATAATTCCTATTTCTGAACATTATTCCGTTGACGGTGATTTACATATTTCAGCTGATCAACACCTTGATACCAATAAGCTTCAGTTAGCGGCTCGCATCGATTTATTCGATTATCAGAATAATGCCCAAGGTAACCGTTATATTTCTTTTATTAAAGGTCGTGCGGGCAGAAAAGTGTCTGACTTTTTCTTAGATTTTTTAAGCTGTGAAGAAGGCTTAAACTCAAAAGAGCAAACCCAAACATTAGTGCAAGCGGTTGAAGATTATGTTGCGGTTAATCAATTTGACGCCAATGAAAAACAACACAGTCGTAAAGAACTCTTAAGTTACTGCAAAGAGCAAAAAGAGTCGGCGCAAGATGTTTCATTGCAAGAAATAAGTGATGTGATTAAAACTGAAGAGAGCGGGCAAGACTTTTATAAATTTTGCCAAGAGCAATCATACCCCATTGAGGAATCGTTTCCTCATGATCAAACCGTAGTGAATAAAGTCACTAAGTATGCGGGTTATGGTAACGGTATCAGTTTAAGCTTCGAGCGTAGTCATTTTGGCCAAGATGTGGTTTATAATCTAGCCAATGAAAGTATTACCATATATAAAGTACCGCCAAATTTAAAAGATCAACTACTAGCCTTAATAGAAAGTAATGCTAACCAGAGCGCGAGCCAAGGCATAACGTCAGGGCTAAGCACAGAAAGTTCAGAAAGCTCAGAAGACGAATACTAGTATTAGCTCAAGCTAAGCTAATAAGTGATAAAACATATTGCCTACACACGGCAGTAGCAGATGAATAGATGACATTAGGAAAGAAAATGACCACATTAACCATTACTCGACCAGACGACTGGCATGTACATTTGCGCGATGGCGCCAGCTTAAATAACACAGTTGCTGATATTAGCCGCTATTTTGGCCGCGCTATTATTATGCCAAACCTAGTACCACCGGTAACCAATGCTGAATTAGCGCGTCAATATCATCAGCGTATTATGGCGGCAAAGCCGAGTGCACAGTTCCAACCGCTAATGGTGTTGTATTTAACCGATCAAACCAGCGCAGAAGATATTAAAGCGGCAAAAGCCTCAGGTATTGTTTATGCGGCCAAGCTTTACCCCGCAGGAGCCACAACAAATTCTTCATCTGGCGTAACTAACATCGACAATCTTGCCCCCGTATTTGCGGCGATGGAAGCCGAGAACATGCCGTTGTTGGTGCATGGCGAAGTCACCAGTCACGATATTGATATTTTTGACCGTGAAGCGGTCTTTATCGATACTATATTGCGGCCACTAGTGGCAAAGCATCCGACATTAAAAATAGTGTTAGAGCATATCACCACCAAAAATGCGGTTGATTTTGTTAAAGCCGCGGGTGACAACGTAGCCGCCACCATTACCGTTCATCATTTATTATTTAATCGTAACCACATGTTAGTGGGCGGTATTCGTCCACATTATTATTGTTTGCCAATATTAAAACGTAATATTCATCAAGACGCCTTAGTTGCCGCGGCGACCAGTGGCAGTGATAAATTTTTCCTTGGTACAGATTCTGCGCCGCATTCACAACATGCAAAAGAGAATGCCTGTGGTTGTGCCGGTGCTTACACCGCACATGCTGCTATCGAGTTATATGCTGAAGCATTTGAACAAGCCGGTGCGCTTGATAAGCTTGAAGGTTTTGCTAGTTTACATGGTCCTAAATTTTATAACTTACCGGTAAACACGGACAAAATAACCCTAGTTAAAGCCGCATGGACTGTACCGGCCACCATGGCTTTTGGTAACGACGAAGTGGTGCCTATTCGTGCGAATGAAACCATTGCTTGGCAAGTTAAGTTGTAGGAGAGTTATTAAATGCAGTTATTTGTAAATGATTTAACCGTTATCGACTTCTCGTACTGTTGTGCTGAACGTGGCATTGTGGGCGAAAGTTGGATTGTTGATGTTTTGCTTGAGGGTAGTTTAAATGAAATGAGTATGGTGCTTGATTTTGCTGTGGTTAAAAAGCAAATTAAGGCCATTATAGATGATGCGGTTGATCATAAGTTATTATTGCCCATGCAAAATAACGCCGTTAGTATGGAAGTTTCCTCCTATCGAGCAGGTCATGAATTTGTCAACTTCAGTGCTAAGCAGAGTAGCTACTATTTACAATCACCGAGCTGTGCATTTGCCAAAATAGATACTAAGCAAATAGACATCGCGGCGGTGACTCATTACTTAACCGATATAATTTTGAGTCATTTACCAAAAAATGTCCAAGGTTTGACATTAAATCTACGGCCAGAAAATATTGATGGTGCGTATTATCACTATACCCATGGTTTGAAATTGCATGACGGTAATTGTCAGCGTATCGCCCATGGTCATCGTTCAAAAATTCATATCTATAAAAATGGTCAACGCTCAGCAGCGCTTGAAGCGGCTTGGAGTTCACGTTGGCAAGATATATATCTTGCGAGTGAAGCTGACCGCATGGCGTTAAGTGAGATAGAATTGTCAGCTACAGCTATGGCTAATTTGACGCCCGATCACCAATTGTTTTCTTACTTTGCGCCACAAGGTCGATTTGATATTGCCGTGACAAGTAACATTTTAGATGTGGTTGATTGCGACTCAACGGTTGAGCTATTGGCTGACTTTATTGTCCGCCAACTTAAAAAGCAAGCACCGAACGATGAATTTAAAGTGGTTGCTTTTGAAGGTGTTGCTAAAGGAGCTATTGCTGATGGCTAAACAGTATTCATTATTATTAACACTGACCTTTATCGCTAGCTTAGTTGCCACACAAGCAGTGTCAGCAAAAACATCAACTCAAACACAGCTGAGTGAGCAGTTTTTTCAAGGGGCGTTAATTGTGGGTAAAACAGCGCCAGAAAATAAAGTTATGCTTAATGGTAAAGTGATTAAAGTCTCTTTAAACGGCGACTATGCCTTAGGTTTCAGTCGAGATGAAAAAAATAATAGTGAACTCATCATCACTAGCCCAAGTGGCGTAATTGAAAAGCAGATATTAAAACCGCTAAAACGTGAATACAATATTCAACGGGTTGAAGGTATTGCTAAAAGCATTATGAACCCTAACAAAAAGGCCAATATCCGTGTTAAGGAAGATAATAAAAAGATTAAAGCCGCTCGAAAAATTGACAGTAACTTAATCGCGTTTGCTCAGGGATTTATTGCCCCTATTGAAGGGGTAATTACTGGTGTTTATGGTAGTCAACGTTATTATAACGGTGTGCCTAAATGGCCACATTATGGTTTAGATTATGCAGGTGATACAGGCGACGCTGTTAAAGCGCCTGCCGATGGTACTGTGCTTATGTTTGTCTCTGATATGTTTTACTCAGGTGGCACAATGATCATAGATCATGGTCATGGTGTTAGCTCAACATTTTTGCATTTAAGCGCTTCATATGTCAGTGTTGGCGAGAAAGTAAGCAAAGGGCAACTAGTCGCTGCTGTTGGCGCGAGTGGTCGAGCGACAGGCCCACACTTAGATTGGCGCATAAATTGGTTTAATATGCGCTTAGACCCAGCATTAGTCTTAAAGCTCAAGCCGTTGAAATAAAAATAAAAATAAAAATAATTTAGCTAAGGTTATAAATCAGGTTGCTATGAAAAAATTCCTTCTCTTAGTTTGTTTAATGGTAAATTTTACTAGTGATGCCAAAAATTTCTATGTTGGCTGGGAGCTTTGGTTTCCTTACCAATATCGTAATAGCCAGCAAGAGCTTGTAGGTTTAGATTTTGAAATTTTCAACACAATATTTGCCAAAGTTGGTTATACAACAGAATATACTGAATTACCCTGGAAGCGACATTTACACTATATAAAAACCGGTGATATGGATGTTGCTATGGGCGCGTCATTAAGCGAAGAAAGACAGCGTTATGCTATTTTTAGTGAAGCTTATAGGCAAGAGACCGTGAATTTATTTGTTAGAAATGGCCAAGCTAATAGTATTAAGTTAGGTGGTTTATCAGACTTAACCAACAGCAATTATATGATTGGTATCGAAAGCGGTTATTATTACGGTGATGAATATCAAGCATTAATGAAAACGGTTGAATTTCAAGAACATATTGTTGAAGTCGTTGATATTGAAGAGAATGTAACATTACTATTAGCTGGGCACATTGATGGTTTTTTGGTTGATCCGGCCACCATGAAAGCCTTCTCTGACAAGTACAAAATGGCTGGAGAGTTTGAAAAGCATGCTTTAAGTATTTACCAGGCAGACATTCATATTATTTTCAGCAAAAAATCGGTTAAACCTGACGTGGTTACAGCGATTAATCAGGCCATTGGTGATTTAAAAAAATCTGGTGAGTTAGATAAAATAATTAATAAATGGAGTCATCCTAATTAAGGGTAAAATGACTTTTCAATACTGAGTTTCAATACTGATGAATAAATGTAAAGCCACACTTGTTGGCTGTTAAGTTAGACCGAATCCAGTAAAAATAATATAAACATCTTATCTGAGCTTTAAAGCTGACTTCTCCGAGTCGGTGTTAACTGCTTTAAATCTAGTCTGTCTTAGGCCAACTAACCCAATAGATTAAATTTCAATATTAACATTAATGTTAATATTATTTTTCTTGTTAATACCAATTTCACTAATTATCTGATCATTTTTGCTGGTTAAAATAACTCACTACTGCGTTATTTAATAATTAGAACAACTCGTTATTAAATAAATGCCTTGTGTTTGGTCATTTTTCCTGCGTATAAAGTAGACCACCTAATTAATGAAATGGGTATAAGTTCATTGCCGCGATTGTTTTCGGTAAAGTGTTTTCAGTTAAGTGTTTTCGATTAAGTAGTTTGGTCATTAAGGGTTGAACTTGTCGATGTAGTTTGAATAATTTGATTTCTTAACCATTTATTGGCAGGGTCAAAATCGACATTACTGTGCCAATATAAATGCACGTCAATATCGTGCAAACTCACGGGCAAGGCAAATACCCGCAAATCAAGCAGCTGGCTGTACATTTTCGCTGTTGTTTCGGTCAGTGTAAGCAACATGTTGTTGTCAGCAATGACTTGGCAGGCAGAAAAGGCATGCTGACACCTCAAGCCAATTTTTCGTTGTAGTCCTAATCGTCCTAACTCAAAATCTTCAATACTTAATCCTACTGTGCGAGATGAAACCAGTACATGTTCTTGTGAGAGGTAGGTCGCTAAATCAAGTGTCGATTTTACAATAGGGTGGTTTTCGCGTGCCAGTACCACCAATTTGCTTTGATCTAATTGGGTATGCAAAATATTGTCACTAACCGGCAATAAGGTGTCTATCGCTAAATCAATATCACCACTGGCCAATTTGTTTTCCAATTCATGGCGATTGACTCGGCGACTACTTTGTAAATTAATTAAAGGCGCTTCTTTTCTGATGCGTTGCATTAAAGGGGGTAAGTATGAGGCTTCTAAAGCGCCATGTAACGAGACATTGAAGTTATTACGCGAGACTAAAGGTTCAAACTGTCTAGACTGCGCCAAGCAAACTTTTAATTGCTGTAAGGCTTCACGCACATCGGCAATAACATTATTGGCAACCGGTGTTGGCCGCATCTGATTACCTTGACGAATAAATAAAGCATCATCAAAATTATGCCGAAGTTTACTTAATGAATGACTCACGGCAGGTTGCGATAAGTTAAGGGCTGAAGCCGCTTTGGTAATATTTCCTTCACAGTAAATCGCTTCAAACACCACAAATAGATTTAAATCTACTTTCATACTTTCTCCATTTAATTTAGCAATCATTAAGCCACTATGGGTCATGTTATTATTTTAATATCAGTTCATTTTTGGCTACTAGTTAGCTAGATTACAAGTAATCCTACTTATTATCTATTCATAATTTGAATAGTAAGTCATAAGAACTATTCATTTGCATAATTTTATGTAGGCACTTAGCATAGATTAATCGCGTTAAGCTGATATTTTAATCATGACAATGGTGAGCAATAAAATGGCAAGTAATAAAGTGGTGAGCAATAAGATGATCATAAAAGAATATTTCAATCTAATGCAAAACCAATACGTTATGGCAGTAGCCTAGTTTTATGGCCGCTATTTATCTTATTCGCCATGGCCAAGCCTCATTTGGTAAAGCTGATTATGATCAGTTATCTAAAAAAGGGGCAATGCAATCTCAGTTATTGGGTAAGTATTGGCAGTCATTACCGGCACCCGAGCACATTTTTTCGGGCGATTTACTGCGCCATGAACAAACCCTTGAAAATTTTTTATTAGGGTATCAGGGTGGTAAACCCACAAGGATTTTACATTCAGGTTTTAATGAATTTAACCATGTAGAAGTGCTAACAGGTTACGACGGCCAATGGAGAAATTTTGCTGATAAGGTAGAAAAAACCAATCAGTTAGCCAACGCCAATCAGGTTTTTCAAGCAGAATTTTCACTGGCCATTAAACGCTGGGTTGGTGGCGCATACGACAGTGATTATATTGAGAGCTGGCCACAATTTAAAAAACGTTGTATCACAGCTTTGCAAGACGTTATTAACCAAGCATTAATGATTAAAAAATCCTTAATTAATACCGAGCGGTCAAACGATATATGTATTTTTACCTCGGGCGGTACAATCTCTGTGCTTGTTCAACATATATTAGGTTTATCAGATCAAAATACACTGGCAATCATTCAACAGTTACGTAATACCGGTGTGACCAAATTACTCTTTTCAAAAAAAAACTTAAGCATTGATTATGTTAATAATTATAGTCATCTAACCCAAGCGGGTGCTGACTGGGTCACGTTTAGGTGAGATAAGCGTTAAGAGACAAGTGAAAATAAAGACAAAATTTATAACAAGGAATGAAGATATGAGTACCAATTTGTTTGATTTAACAGGAAAAATTGCTTTAGTTACCGGTGCAAGCAGAGGCATTGGCGAGCATATCGCTAAACTGCTCGCAGAAAACGGCGCTCATGTTATTGTCTCGAGTCGTAAAATAGCTGGTTGCCAAGCCGTTGTTGAGCAAATTATTGCCGCGGGTGGCAGTGCACAAGCCATTGCTTGTCATATTGGTGAAATGGAGCAGATAGAAGCCATATTTGCTCAAATTTCAGCAGAGCACGGTAAGCTAGATATATTAGTGAACAATGCCGCGACAAATCCATACTTTGGCCATGTATTAGATACTGATTTAGCGGTGTTTCAAAAAACAGTTGACGTTAATATTCGGGGCTATTTTTTCATGTCAACGATTGGCGCTAAATTGATGAAAGAAAATAACGGTGGGGCGATTGTTAACGTGGCCTCTATTAATGGTGTTATACCGGGTGATTATCAAGGTATATATTCTATTACTAAAGCCGCGGTTATTTCGATGACCAAAACGTTCGCGAAAGAATGTGCTCAATTTAACATTCGTGTTAATGCCATATTACCCGGCGGCACAGACACTAAGTTTGCCTCTACCTTAGTTAATAATCCAAAAATATTAGCACAAATGTTGCATCACGTGCCGATGAAGCGAGTGGCTCAGCCTGAAGAAATGGCGGGTACTGTCTTGTACTTGGTTTCCAACGCTTCAAGCTACACCACAGGTACGGCGATTAATGTTGATGGTGGCTATTTGATTGGCTAGGTAATAGCCTTTAAAATTTATATAACAAGCGTAAATTAGTGGTGGCTCAGGCTTTTAGACTTATTGTCGCCGCTTTAGTTAATTTACTCAGAGCAAATAAAAAATGAAAAAGTTTAGGGAATAAGATGAGTAGCATTGACGCAGAAACAAGTGCAGAGAAAAAATCTGAAAATAAGGGCGAAACTAACACCTTAACTAAAGCCGTAACTAACACGGTAACTAGTGCCGCTAAACTATTTCAATCCTTCTCTATTGGTGGTTTAACCTTAAAAAATCGTACTGTCATGGCACCGATGACCCGGACATTTTCGCCAAACTATATCCCAACCGACGAGGTAGCTCAATATTATCGTCGCAGAGCCGAAGGTAACGTTGGCTTAATTATTACCGAAGGCACTTTTATCTCACATAAAGCCGCCAACGGTTATGAGCGTGTGCCGGCTATTTTTGGTAAAGAAGCCTTAGCGGGCTGGAAACATGTGGTTGATGAAGTTCATGCCGCCGGCGGAAAAATTGCCCCGCAGTTATGGCATGTCGGCTCAGTACGTAAAGAAGGCATAGGCCCAGATAAAACCATACCGGCTTATAGCCCCTCAGGTTTGTATAAGCCGGGCACACCCAACGGTATTGCCATGAGCCAAGCAGATATTGATGAAGTGGTTAGCGCATTTGCTCAAGCGGCTGCTGATGCTAAGGCTATTGGTTTTGACGCGATTGAAGTGCATGGCGCGCATGGTTATTTAGTTGACCAATTTTTTTGGCAAGGCACCAATCAACGCAACGATAAGTATGGCGGCACATTAGAAAATAGAGCACGTTTCGCTGTTGAAATAGTGCAAGCCATTCGCCTTGCTGTTGGTGAAGACTTTCCAATAATTTTTAGATTTTCTCAATGGAAGCAACAAGATTACAAGGCTAAGCTTTGTCAAACACCTGAAGAGTTAACAAGATTTCTATTGTTACTCAGCAATGCCAGTGTTGATATTTTTCACGCTAGCACGCGTCGCTTTTGGCTACCTGAATTTGAAGGTTCAGCCCTTAATCTTGCCGGTTGGACAAAAAAAATCACTAATAAACCGGTTATCACTGTCGGTAGTGTGGGTTTAGATAGTGATTTTACCGGTGAAGGCAGTGTCGACCTTGGGGGGACATCAAACCCAACCAGTATCGATGGTTTGTTGGCGCGTTTAAATAATGATGAATTTGATCTGGTCGCTATCGGCCGAGCATTGCTAGTTGATCCACAGTGGGTCAATAAAATTAAAGACAATAAAGCCGATGAAATCGCACCATTTAATAAAGCCGCGCTGATGAAATTAAGTTAATCGCCATCGCAGAAGTGTTCGCGAGAATGTGAATTTAAGACTGCAGAGGGTTAATGGCGCTAAAACGACATAAATAACAGCCAGATATTACAAAATAATAAGGATCACCCATGGATTTTGAATACAGCGACAAAGTTAAAGCATTAATGGTACGTGTCAGCACATTTATGGACAGCCATGTTTATCCTGTTGAAGCACAAATGCATGAGCAAGTAGCTCAGGATCAATGGTCAACCCCGCCCTTAATGGAAGCACTTAAAGCCAAGGCGAAAGCCCAAGGCTTATGGAATTTATTTTTACCGGTAAGTTACGGTAAATATAGTGCCGGGCTAACTAACTTAGAATATGCTCCCCTTGCCGAAATTATGGGCAAAGTGATGTGGGCACCAGAAGTGTTTAACTGTGCGGCACCTGATACTGGCAATATGGAAGTATTGGCTAAATATGGTAATGAAGCGCAGAAAAAACAATGGTTAGAGCCGCTACTTGAAGGAAAAATTCGTTCAGCATTTGCTATGACCGAGCCAGAAGTTGCCTCAAGTGATGCGACCAACATTGCACTTCGCATAGAACGTGAAGGTGATGAATATGTTATCAATGGTCGCAAATTTTATATCAGTGGCGCCTGTCGCAAACAATGTGAAATTATGATCGTGATGGGAAAAACGGATCCTGACAATAGCAACCGCTATATTCAGCAGTCTCAAGTGCTAGTGCCGATGAAAACACCGGGCGTCACTATGGTACGTCCAATGCAAGTGTTCGGTTATAACGACGCCCCCGAAGGGCATGCTGAAATCACCTTTGACAATGTCCGCGTACCGGTTGAAAACATTATTGTGGGTGAAGGCAAAGGTTTTGAAATTGCCCAGGGTCGTTTAGGCCCAGGTCGCATTCATCATTGCATGCGCTCTATTGGCGTAGCACAACGTGCGCTTGATTTAATGTGTCATCGGGTTAACGAGCGCATTGTTTTTGGTCGCCCCATGATCAAACAGCAATCAGTGCGTGAAGACATTGCTATTTCTGCTTGTCAGATTGAACAAGCACGCTTGATGACCTTAAAAGCGGCGCAAAAAATGGACACTGACGGCAATAAAGCCGCTAAAGATATTATCGCTATGATTAAAATTGTCGCGCCAAGTATGGCACTTGATGTACTTGACCGTGCTATTCAATGCCATGGCGCCGTTGGTGTCAGCCAAGATACCTTTTTGGCCCATGCCTTTGCTGGCCAAAGAACTTTGCGTTTAGCGGATGGACCAGATCAAGTGCACATGATGCAACTTGGCCGCGATTTAGTGAAAAAGACAACCTCAGGCCAATTGCTGTAAACATTGAGCAGGTTAAATCAATAAAAGAGATAAACAGATGACAGCAAGCTTTGCTTTTGATCTAGAAAAATTAACTCAATACCTTGAGTCTCATGTCGCAGGTTTTATTGGCCCTATCACATTAAGCAAGTTTAGCGGTGGGCAGTCAAATCCTACTTTTAAAGTCACGGCTGAATCGGGTTTGTATGTATTGCGCAGCCAACCACCGGGCAAATTGTTAAAATCTGCCCATGCCGTTGATCGAGAATTTGAAGTACTTAATGCCCTTAAAGATACAGACGTACCTGTTGCTCAGGTTTATCACCTTTGTCGCGATACCAGTATTATTGGCGCTATGTTTTACTTGATGGAGTTTTGTGATGGTAGCGTTTACTGGAGTCCGGCATTAGCTGAAATTTCAACCAATGCTTATCGCAGCCAACTATATGATGCGATGAATAAAACCTTAGTCGCTCTACACAGCGTTGATATTGACCTAGTAGGTTTAGCTGATTATGGCAAAGCAGGTAACTACTTTGAACGACAATTTGCTCGTTGGTCTTCGCAATATCGTACGACAGAATTACAGCAAATTTTGGCTATGGACCAGCTGATACTTTGGCTTGAAAAACACCTGCCTGAAGACGATGGCCGAGTTTGCTTAGTACATGGTGATTTTCGCTTAGACAATATGATGTTTGCCAAAGACAAGCCTGAAGTCATGGCTGTACTGGATTGGGAATTATCGACGTTAGGACATCCTTTTTCTGATTTAGCTTATCAATGTATGCAGCTGCGTATGCCACAAGGGATGGGCTCAATCGATGGCCTGCAAGGTGTTGATAGGGTGAGTTTAGGCATACCCACAGAAGCCGAATATGTTGCAAGTTACTGTCAACGTATGGGCATTGACCGTATCGACAATTGGACCTTCTACTTAGCATTTAGCTTTTTTAGATTAGCGGCAATAGTGCAAGGCGTGGCAAAACGCGCGTCAGAGGGCAACGCATCAAATAAACAGGCCGATAAAGTGGGGGCCTTTGTTGAACCTTTAGCGCAAATGGCTTTAAGTATTATCGAGCAGGAAGGCGAACAGGCAGCCGAAAAAACAGACGAACAAACAACAGATAAGTAATGTCAAAGGTAAGTTTTGAATAAAATATAGCCATGTAAATTGAGTGATAACGGCGCGTTATAACAAAAAATTCATCAACAATATTTGAAATGTAAGGGAAATACCATGGATGCACTATTAGATTTTACAGGAAAAGTAGCTGTTATTACCGGCGCAGCGCAAGGCTTTGGTCAGCTGTTAGCACAAGAGTTGGCTAAGCGTGGTGCCAAGTTAGTGATCAGTGATATTAACGAGTCTGGTGTGTTAAAAGTGGCTGAAGATATAGCATCAACCGGCGCTGAGGTTATTGCACTGGCCTGTGATGTTTCAAAAAATGATGACTGTAAAGCTATGGTCGACACCGCGATTAAACACTTTGGCCGTGTTGATATAGGGGTAAATAATGCCGGTGTCGCCCACGAATTTATGCCACTACATGAGATAGACGAAGCCATAATGGACAGTCAATTTGCCATTAATGTTAAAGGTGTTCAATTTGGCATGCGCCATCAAATACAACAAATGTTGCAACAAGGTGAAGGTAGCATTCTCAATGTGAGTTCTATGGCTGGCCTAAGTGGTGCCGCCAGAGGTAGTGCTTATGCGATGGCTAAACATGCGGTGATTGGTTTAACCAAATCGGGTGCGGTTGAATATGGTCGCCACAATATTCGTATCAATGCCATTTGTCCCTTTTTTACCTTAACGCCTATGGTGACTAATTTTGCAGACCAAGAACAACAACAGAAAATGGCTAGAGGCGCTCCGATGAATCGCTTAGGCGAACCTAAAGAAATTGTTGCCATGATGCTGATGATGTTATCTCCAGCGAATACCTACATGACAGGGCAATGTATCGCCATAGATGGCGGTGTTTCAGCGCAATAAGTTAATAACCATGTAATCACTTGCACTAACTCGCTGTTATTTAGCTAAGTCAAAAGATGAGAAGATAATTTTATGTCGGCAACATTAATGAATGAACGTGATCTTGAATTTATGCTTTATGAGCTTTTTGATAGTGAATCACTGATCAAACGAGCACGCTATCAAGACCATGACCGTCAAACTTTCAATGAGGTCATCAATACGGCTAAAGCCATAGCTGAGAAATACTTCTTACCTATTCGACAAAAACTTGATACGCATCAGCCTACTTTTGACGGTAAAAACGTCAGCCTTATCCCTGAGTTAAAACCGGCTATTGAAGCGGTAATAGCCTCGGGTATTGCTTCAGCTAGTGCAGATTTCGCCTCAAATGGCATGCAATTACCGGCCATTATTGCAAGCGCGGCTAACACCTATCTAACCGCCGCAGGGGGTGTTGGCTTAGGTTACAACATGTTGACCACGGCTAATGCAAATTTACTGCAAGCCCATGGTAGCAAAGCCCTGATTGAAAAATGGGTTAAACCCATGCGCTCAGGACGATTCATGGGCACCATGGCGATGACCGAGCCAGGCAGCGGCTCAGGGCTTGGCGATTTAATCACCAAGGCGGTTAAGTCAGCAGATGATACTTATCGCATTAGCGGTAATAAAATCTATATTTCTGGTGGCGATCATGACTTAAGTGAAAATATTGTCCATCTAGTACTTGCGCGAGTAAAAGGCGCAGTGAAAGGTATTAAAGGTATTTCATTATTTGTCGTGCCAAAATTTTTAGTGAACCATGACGGCACTTTGGGTGAGGATAATGAGGTGGCGCTAGCGGGTTTGTTTCACAAAATGGGTGGTCGCGCTCACACCTCAACAGCCTTAAGCTTTGGTGAAAAAAATGGCTCAGTGGGCTACTTAGTGGGTGAAGAGAATCAAGGGCTTAAGTACATGTTTCATATGATGAATGAGGCACGTATTATGGTAGGTACTAGCGCTGCAACACTCGCGGTTGCCGGTTATCAATATTCACTTGATTACGCAAAAAACCGTCCACAAGGGCGCTTGCCATCATGCAAAGATCCACTTTCCCCCATGGTTAATATTATTGAACACGCCGATGTTCGCCGTATGTTACTTGCGCAAAAAGCCTATGCTGAAGGCGCACTTGCACTGGTGCTTTATGGCTCACAACTGAGTGACGACGAAAAAACAGCGCCCACAATTGAAGCACGACAAGATGCACAAGTGTTATTAGACTTTTTAACGCCAATTATAAAAACCTGGCCGTCAGAATACGGTACTAAAGCTAACGACTTAGCTATTCAAGTATTGGGTGGACATGGTTATATTAACGAGCATCCTGTTGAATTGTTTTATCGTGACAATCGTTTAAATGCTATTCATGAAGGCACCACAGGTATTCAGTCGTTAGATTTATTAACCCGAAAAGTACCGATGAATAAAATGGCCGGCTACACAGCAACCCTAGCCGAAATTTATAAAACCATTGAACAAGCAAAATCCTATAAAAATTTAGCTGAATTTTCTAGCCAACTCAGTGCCGCTGTTGAAACCTTAAAACAAACCACTCAAGTGCTATTAGGTGCAATGTCGACCCGTAATATCGATTTGGCTTTAGCTAACTCAGTAAAATACCTTGAATTTTTTGGTCAGGTTATTGTCGCCTGGTTATGGTTAAAACAAGGCATAGTGGCTAGCGAAGCACTGAGCAAACAACCGCATCAAAGCGATGAGGATTTTTATCACGGAAAGCTGCAAGCATTACAGTATTTTTATCGCTTTGAGTTACCAAAAATAGCGCTATGGTCGAGTATTTTAGTTAATGCAGACAGTACAACCTATGACATGAAAGTAGACTGGTTTTAAAGCTTAACTGGCCTTAAATAACTATGTACTTAAATAACCAGGGTCTTAAATAATCATGCGCTTAAAAGGAAATTTACTATGCCAACCATAATAACAAAAGATCAATTAGCCAACTACATTGGTTTTGAAGCTGAGCCAACCCCTTGGCACCAAATAACGCAGGCGCAAATTAATCAATTTGCGGATTGCACCCTAGATCATCAATTTATTCATATTGATGAAGAAAAGGCAAAAGCAACGCCATTTGGCGCAACCATAGCCCATGGCTTTTTATCTTTATCAATGCTTTCTCATTTTGCGGAAGACTTCAGTGTCATTATTGAGGGTTGCTATATGGGCTTAAACGCGGGCTTTGACAAAGTCAGGTTCTTGCAGCCGGTTAAGGTAAATAGTCGTGTTAGAGCACATGCTAAAACGCTAGCGATTGAAGAGAAAAAACCAGGACAATATCGTTTATCTACACAAGTGACGGTTGAAATTGAAGGTTGCGACACGCCGGCATTAGTGGCGGAATGGCTTTCAGTGCAAATGGTGAAATAACGCTATCTATCGTCTAAATGTGGATTATCTAAATGTGGGTAATTAATAAACAACTAATTAAAGCCTGTTAAGGAAGTATTATGCCAATAAGTTTTGAAGGTAAGGTCGCCATTGTTACGGGCGCGGGTAATGGTTTAGGCCGTTCACACGCCTTAGCACTTGCCGCACTTGGTGCAAAAGTGGTGGTTAATGACTTAGGTGGTGCGCGCGATGGTAGCGGTGCATCGTCACAAGCCTCCGAAGAAGTGGTGCGTTTAATTACAGAAAATGGCGGTGAAGCTATCAGTCACGGTGCTAACGTTGCCAATTTTGATCAAGTACAAGACATGGTGAATCAAGCCATGGAAAAATGGGGTCGTGTTGATATCTTGATTAATAATGCCGGTATTTTACGTGATAAATCTTTTGCTAAAATGAGCTTAGATGACTTCAAACTAGTGATGGATGTTCATGTTATGGGCTCAGTTAATTGCACTAAAGCGGTTTGGGACATCATGCGCGAACAAAACTATGGCCGTATCGTGATGACCACCTCTTCAAGCGGTATGTACGGTAATTTCGGTCAAGCAAATTACGGCGCGGCAAAAATGGCGGTGTTAGGTTTAATGAATACCTTAGTGCTTGAAGGTGCAAAAAATAACATTCGCGTCAATGCCCTAGCGCCAACTGCAGGCACACGTATGACGGAAGATTTAATGCCGGCAGAAATTGTCCAAGCTTTTGCACCTGAAGCGGTGACGGCCGGCCTGTTAACACTGTGTGATGACGATGCCCCTAATCGCTTTATTTTATGTGCTGGCGCAGGCGGCTATTCAAGTGCCAGTATCTTTGAAACCCAGGGTTGTTTTATTGCCGGGAAAAACCAAAATCCTGAAACTGTGCGTGAACAATGGCCTGAGTTAACTAATCAAACTGGCCAAGCGGCATTAGCCTCAGGAGCCAAACAAGGTGAAAAGTTTGTTTTAAAAGCCATGGCTTTTATGAAAGCACAACAAAACAGTCACGCGTAACTATTTGGCTAAAGAATTCGCGAATAATTTTGATGATGAAATTGTGCCGGTTACAGCAACAAAATTAGTGATGGACAAAGCAACAGATGCTATTAGTAAAGTAGAAGTTTTATATTGTGCTCAAAAGCTGGGTATTCCAGAAGATCGTCTGAATGTAAATGGTGGTGCTATTTCAATTGGTCATCCATACGGCATGATTGGCACACGTATGGTTATGCATGGGTTAATTGAAGGGTACCGACGCGGTGTGAAATATGTGGTGATCAGCATGTGCATTGGTGGGCAGGGTGCAGCAGGTTTATTTGAAGTACCTTAAACATTAAGGCAATGTAGCACGGCAGCAAAAATAATATTAAGATCACTTATTAAATGCCACTTTTTAAATATCAGATAGTAAGTGCCGCTGATTAAAAGTCTCTTAGTAAAGTTACTTAAAAAATGAATAATTGGGGAGAGAATAAAATGGAAAGAATTTGGCTTGAAAAAAGTTACCCAAAGGGTCTAGCATTTGAAATAGATCCAGACAAATATAACTCTTTGGCAGATTTATTTTTAAAATACACCAAACTTTATAAAAACAATACCGCATTTATTAATATGGGTGCTAGCATTTCTTATCAAGAACTTGCACAACAAGCTAACGACTTTGCTGCTTATTTGCAACAAGATTTAGGATTAGTTAAAGGCGATAAATTTGCCATTATGATCCCAAATACCCTGCAATATCCTATCGCATTATTTGGCGCATTGATTGCGGGACTAACCGTGGTTAATGTCAACCCGCTTTATACCGCGCGTGAATTACAACACCAATTAAAAGACTCGGGCGCAAAAGGCATTCTTATTCTCGAAAACTTTGCTCATGTACTTGCCGCCGTTATTGATAAAACTGACGTAGAGCAGGTTATTATTACCGGTGTTGGTGACAGGTTGAGTAAAATTAAAGGCGCTATCATTAATGGCGTACTAAAGTATGTTAAGAAACAAGTACCTGCGTACCATTTACCTCAAGCAGTAAAATTTAATCGGGCAATGGCAAAAGGCGCGGCGCTTAATTTTATGCCGGTTGAGGTGGTGGGAACTGATTTAGCTTTCTTACAATATACTGGCGGCACAACCGGACCTTCAAAAGGCGCAATGTTAACCCACCGTAATATGGTTGCTAACCTCGAGCAATCTAATGCCGCGACTAAAAATGTTTACGAGGTTGGCAAAGAAATTATGGTTACCGCGTTACCGCTTTATCATGTTTATGCCTTAACCTCTAACTGTCTGTGTTTTATCCCCTTTGGTGGCACTAATCTATTAATTACTAATCCTAGAGATATGGCCGGTTTTGTTAAAGAATTAGCTAAATATCCTTTTACCGTCATAACCGGTGTAAACACTTTATTTAATGGTTTATTACATACCCCAGGTTTTGACAAACTTGACTTTAGTCCACTGAAACTTGGTTTTGGTGGTGGTATGTCTGTGCAACGTCCTGTCGCAGAACTTTGGGAAAAGATCACTGGCACACGTTTATTAGAAGGTTACGGCTTAACTGAGTGCGCGCCCTTAGTGACTATGAGCCCCTATAACCAAGAAAATTACAATGGCTCTATCGGTATTCCTGTTTCTTCAACAGATATTCGTTTAGTCGATGATGATGGAGCTGATGTTGCGCTAGGACAGCCGGGTGAAATGTGGGTAAAAGGTCCACAAGTGATGAAAGGTTATTTTAATCGTCAAGCCGCCACTGATGAAGTATTAAAAGACGGTTGGTTAGCAACAGGTGATATCGCCACCATGGACGAGAATGGCTTTTTTAAGATTGTCGATCGTAAAAAAGACATGATTATTGTCTCTGGTTTTAACGTTTTCCCCAATGAAATAGAAGAAGTTCTCGTGATGCACCAAGGGGTACTTGAAGCGGCAGCCGTTGGTGTTAAAAACGATGCTAGCGGTGAAGCAGTAAAAGTATTTATTGTTAAAAAAGATCCTAACTTAACCGAACAAGACATTTTTGATCACTGTCATGAAATGCTAACCAATTATAAACGTCCTAAGTTTGTAGAATTTATCGATGAATTACCCAAGAGCAATGTCGGCAAAGTGCTGCGAAAAGAATTACGCAGCTAAACCGTTAAATCGACACTATTTGCCACTATCGGCTTAATAAAAATTAACCACTGCTTTATCTGTTTATCAGGCTTTATTAATCTGGCTCTGTATATTCAGTAAAGAAGATAACTAGGAGAAATATAATGACTACTTATACCGCAATTAATTTAATCGCTCGTCCAGGTACTGGCCCTATTGGCCCAGAACTATTTGACGTTGTGCAAGTCGCCATGCCAACCGTTGGAGAAGGGCAATTCTTAGTAAAACAAAACCATATGTCGCTTGATCCCGCTATGTTTGGTTGGATGAGTGCTGACACCGAAAGTTATATTCCGCCGGTGGCATTAGGCGATGTGATGCGCAGTTCAGGCATTGGCGAAGTCGTCGAAAGTCAACATGCTGACTTTAAAGTGGGCGACCGCGTTATGGGCATGATGGGCTGGAAAGAATATCACTTAAGTGACGGTGCAGGCTTGAACAAAGTTGCTGCGCCACTGCCAGATGAAGCGATTTTATCGGTATTTGCTTTACCGGGCTTAACCGCCACACAAGGTTTGTACAGCATAGGTAAGCCAAAAAGTGGTGAAACACTGGTGGTTTCTGGTGCGGCAGGCTCGGTTGGTTCAATTGTCGGGCAGTTAGCGAAAGCGGATGGCCTTAGGGTTATTGGCGTAGTGGGTAGTGATGAAAAAGCCGATTGGATTGTTAACGAATTAGGCTTTGACGGTGCTATTAATTATAAAACAGATAATTTAGCTGAAAAATTAGCCGAACTTACCCCAAAGGGTGTTGACGTTTACTTTGAAAATACGGGTGGCCCAATACAGCACCATGTCTTTGAAAGAATGAATGCGCATGGTCGTATTGTCGTTTGTGGCTTAATTGCCGATTATCCAAAACAAAATCCTGACTTAGCGCCAAATTGGATCCCGATCATCAAAAAGCGTTTAACGATACAAGGTTTTACCATGCCAGATCATTTTGGTGAAATTCCAGCCTTATTAACCAAGCTGACACCTTACGTGATGCAAGGGAAAATCAAACATCGTGCGCACGTGTTAGAGGGGCTTGAGTCGGCAATCACAGGCTTGAACTTATTCTTCACGGGTAAAAACAAAGGCAAACTAATCGTTAAGCTTTAATCCGGAAAACGAACAGTATCTGCAGATAAAATATGAGGTTATACCCTTTGTGCAGATAACCTTCGCGCAGAAAAAATACGCTATAGCCAAGCAAAGATGTGCCTAGTCTATAGCGTTAAATTTATATAGAAATGAGAAGGTAGCAAAAATTGTTGATTAATTTGAGCCCTAGCTTAGTGATACTCGCTGCTTTGACCGCATTATCTGTTAAAGCAGAAACGCCACAAGCAAGCGCAGTAAGGGCTGAAGCAGTGGTTGCTAGAAGCGTTTTAGATACAAAGGCTGTTAAGGTCGATGAAACAAGTTTTAGTTGTATAAGAGAAATGACACCCGTAAGGCACTTTTATATCGATAACCTTTTAGGTGACATAAAAAGTACCTTAGCCGCGGCAAACGCTCCGGAAGGCGCAGTCTATCCTCCAGGCTCGGTAGTACAACTGGTGCCTACAGAAGTGATGGTTAAGCGCGAGTCAGGAACATCTCCAGCGACGGGCGACTGGGAATTTTTTGAACTTGAAGTTAATGAAAATGGCTCTACAATCGCCAAACGTGGCTTTGTTGATGTGGTAAACCGTTTTGACGGCAACTGTTTTGCTTGTCATGTACCGGCTCGTGACCCTTGGGACTTTATCTGTGAATCAGGTCATGGTTGTGAGCCAATTCCAATCGACCATAAAATGACGGGAGCACTGCAGCGTTCAGACCCACGTTGTGGCAACGCAGTACCTGAAGACGGTGATTGGATGGCACTTTTTAAACTTAAAAGCATGGTGACCATAGGCTTAACTAAAAAATGGTTTGAAGAGAAGTTTTAACCTAAATCTAAGGAAACTAAAGTGAGTATATCTGTGTGCAAGCAGTACTAACCGATTTGCTCATTATTAAGTTAGGCAATATTTATGAGTGAAATTAAAAGCCTTGTAGGAGGATACTAAAAAATAAACTCACTGAGTGTTTGCTCTTATTTAGCTTAAGACGATATCATTAATCTTAAACGTTTTGTGAATATAAAAGCAATCAGCAGACACGCCAGACCTTTTTCCGGTCTGAGTAATTATTGAGTCAGATAGTTATATTAATCCATCAATTTTTAATGGCGCCTAAAATTATAGGGCATCATATTTATAGGTAAAATCATGTTTAACAGTACAGAAAATTATATTGCATCAGACGAACTTCGCTTAGCGGTAAACGCAGCAATTACTTTAGAAAAACCCTTATTGATCAAAGGTGAACCGGGTACGGGTAAAACTCAGCTAGCAGAAGAATTAGCAAAGTCACTTAATTGTAAGTTATATCAATGGCATATTAAATCGACCACTAAGGCACAGCAGGGCTTGTATGAATATGACGCCGTGTCGCGTTTACGAGATAGCCAATTAGGTGATGAACGGGTTAATGATATTTCAAATTATATTATTAAAGGCAAGCTTTGGCAGGCGTTTGAAGAAGAACAACGACCGATATTATTAATTGATGAAATAGACAAAGCCGATATAGAATTTCCCAATGATTTATTGCAAGAGCTTGATAAAATGGAGTTTTTTGTTTATGAAACTCAACAAGTGATTAAAGCAAAACAACGGCCGATTATCATTATTACCTCCAATAATGAAAAAGAGCTACCCGATGCATTTTTGCGCCGCTGCTTCTTTCATTACATTAAATTTCCAACCAAAGTAGAGATGGAACAAATTATTGCCGTCCATCATCCGCATGTAAAACAAGACTTGTTAGCGCATACTTTAGAGGTGTTTTTTGATCTAAGAGACGTGCAAGGTATTAAGAAAAAACCGTCAACGTCTGAGTTAATTGACTGGTTAAAACTGCTAGTTGCCGACGATGTTGCTCAAGATGTATTGATTAATAAAAAGTCAGACATCATTCCTTTATTTGGCGCTTTACTTAAAAATGAGCAAGATGTGTCATTACTCGAAAAGCTCGCTTTTATTAGTCGCAGAAACAGGCAATAAACGTGTTTATAGATTTATTTTTAACCCTTAGAAAGCACAGAGTACCGGTGAGTTTGCGAGAGCTCTTAGATCTTATTGCGTTACTAAAAAAAGGCGTAGTTTTTGCCGATGTTGAAGCCTTTTATCATTTAGCTAAAATCGTGATGGTTAAAGACGAGATCCATTATGACAAGTTTGATGGGGCATTCGCTGAATATTTTGACGGTGTGCAAAAGATCGATATTTTCGACAAGGTTGTACCGGATGAATGGCTAAGAAAAAAATTTGAAAGCCAACTCAGTCAAGAAGAGAAAGACAAGTTAAAGGCCTTGGGTGGTCTTGACGAATTAATGAAAACCTTAAAAGAGCGCCTTGCAGAGCAAGAGAAACGACACGAAGGTGGTAACAAATGGGTTGGTACCGGCGGTAAATCACCGTTTGGCGCCTATGGTTATCACCCAGAAGGTATTCGTGTGGGTCAAGACGGTAATCGTAATAACCGAGCGGTAAAAGTGTGGGATAAGCGCGAGTTTAGAAACTTTGACCAAGATAAAGAACTCGGTACGCGCAATATCAAACTTGCGCTTAAAAAACTGAGAAAATTTGCTCGTACTGGCGCCAGTGAAAAGCTTGATATTAATACCACTATACGCTCTACTGCAAAAAATGGTGGCTTACTCGACGTGCATATGGAGCCTGAGCGCCATAATTCGGTAAAAGTATTAATGTTTTTTGATATTGGCGGCTCTATGGATGAATACATTCATACCTGTGAGGAGCTATTCTCAGCGGCGCATACTGAGTTTAAACACCTTGAGTTTTTCTATTTTCATAATTGTGTTTACGAAAGTTTATGGAAAGACAACAGCCGTCGTCGTACGAACACCGTTGATCTAGAAGAGATAATAAGAACCTTTGGTAGTGACTATAAGGTACTTTTTGTCGGTGACGCTACCATGGGGCCTTATGAAATAATAGCCCCAGGTGGCAGTGTTGAACATTGGAATAAAAAAGCCGGCATTGATTATATGCAACGAATTTTGGGGCATTTTAATAAGGTGGCATGGTTAAACCCACAACCAGAAAATCAATGGGATTATCATCAGTCAATTTCAATTATCAAAGGGTTAATTGACGATAAAATGTTTCCACTAACGGTTGACGGTATCGGTCGTGCTATTAAAGAAGTGAGCTAAAGACTCATGTAAGTATAAATAAAAAGTCCAATTTATATAGGGCCTACAGAGAAGCTACGGGTGATAATCTAGCCTTGGGAAATTTTTTTGTAGGTCGGACTTTAGTCCGCCAACCGTTAAGCGGGTAACAATGTAAATTTAGACGACTGTTTTGTAGGGCGGACTTTAGTCCGCCACCGTTAAGCAAGTGATTAATGCTATCGGCCAACAAACATTGGCAGCCGGTATTGTTTTTTCTTTATCAGTCTTAATACTAAAAGCCGTTAAATTTCATTTAACTCGATGGACTGAAGTCCATCCTACATAGAGCCTACGGGTGACAATGTGAATTTAGACGACTGTTTTGTAGGGCGGACTTTAGTCCGCCACCGTTAAGCGGGTGATTAATGCTATGGGCCAAAAAACATCGGCAGCTAGTATTGTTTTTGTTATCAGTCTTAAGGCCAAAAGCAGTTAAATGTCATTTAACTAGATGCTGCCTGTATAGAACTTACTATAGATGATGATTATGCACTTAAACTAACGTTCTGATTTAAGTGCATAGGCAGGTATATCAAGCGGTTTTAAAAAATTTCTATAAAGCGATAACCATAGCTGAATCAAGGGCAATGGCCGCATCTAACGTCGCTAAAATATCTTTTCTTGTTTTTAACTTAGTACCGTGATGCGCATCCATATTCAAGGTCAGCATCTGAGTAGCAGCTACCTTCGCTGTTGCCATTAACTGTTCTGGCTCTACTAGGGTATCTAAAAACCCAGCTAAAACTGCTGTTTCTGGCGAGAATAATTCGGCATTAATCACTGAGCGGGTTAAATAGTTAGTGGGTATGCGATTGCGGGCTATTTCAATGCCGGCCTGGTGCATAGTCATACCAATAGTGACTTCGTTTAAGCCGATTTTAAATTTACCTAAACTGCCGATACGATAATCACAACTCAGTAATAGAAATGCCCCCTTAGCAATAGCATGACCAGAACATGCACCGATAATTGGCAAAGGAAATGACAACATACGACGAGACAAAGTAGAACCCGCGGTAACTAAGGCCACCGCTGACTCTGAACTTTCTTTCATGGTTTTTAAGTCAAATCCAGCAGAGAATATACCGGGTTCAGCGGTTAAAATAACCACAGCACCTGCGGATTCAGCTTGATCTAAAGCGTCATTTATTTCGGCTATCACTTGGTGAGAAATAGCGTTAACTTTGCCATTTTTTAAAGTGATTGTTGCAATTTTTTCATTAATGTCTAAATCGATTAATTCCACGGTTCTTCCTAAAGTTATCTAATTTGAATGAAATGGCCTTACCAAGCAAAACTTGTTACTTTTTGGTCGGCTGCCTTTTGTTAATGTTAACAAGATAAGCTTGGGTTATGGTGCGACTTGCTCATAACCCAAGATTTTCAGCCATTGCTAATATAATTGCCATCATAGTATCAGCGGCATTGAAACAATCGCCAGCAAAAACTGTACGTTTGCTTAAAAATTTTAAATAGATTAAAAATAGCGTTATATTTCATTGGCAATATAGCCATTAAATGTTGCTCTGCTTTTTAAGATTAGCTAAAAAAGGTCACCGCATTGGCCATATCTTCACGCTCAGTTCGGGTATTATTTACGGCAGCGCTTTCATCAGCATAACCAAATGACATACCAAATAAAATGCCACGCTGTTCTGGTAAGTTAAGTGCTGCTTTTATCGGATCGGGGAATTGGCCCAGTGCGCCTTGCATACAAGATGACAAGCCATGCTCTGCGAGTATTAATGAAAGCGTTTGGGCATAAATACCCAGGTCAACGGCTCCCATAATATCTAAATATTTATCCATGGTAAAAAAAGCAACGTGAGGAGCATCAAAAAAGCTCCAGTTTCGTATCATCGCACGCTGTCGGCCTGGCTTATCTTCTCGGGTTACGCCAATAGCACTATAAAGAGCATTTGCTGAACCAAATTGGCGATCTCGATGAACGCCTTCATATTTAGGTAGCCAGTTAAAATCAGGATTGGGTGCAGCACCTTTCATGACGGTTGAGATCAGAGCGTTTTTTAATTGTTCTTTCTTCTCACCTGACACTACACAGGTTTGCCAAGGTTGCACATTACAGTTTGAAGGCGCTTGTTGTGCTTGTGTAAAAATGGATTCAAGTAATGGTTGTGGTATGGGTTTATCCAAATAAGCACGGGTAGAATAGCGTTTTTCTAACAGGGCAATCACTGACATAGCAGGTCCTTTATAATGATTTAAAATAGCGGATGATTAATTTGCTGTTTGAAGCTAAGTTTAATTTAAATCTAAGCTTAATAATAACCTACAGCATAAAATCATGCTTGTAGTGTTACTTATGTTAAAGCCGATGTTTTTATAACACCAATGAATAATTTTAATCATACGGTATTATAAAAACATATAGTAGTGATGATATATAAGATAAAACGGCACTAAACTAGACGTTAGTTAAGTAAGTTACAAGCTATCTTGACACTAGTCAAATTATAACTATATTTGGTGACTTCTTGTATACGAAAATATAATAGTAGGTAATAAAAAATATTCATTTGTTTTATAACTGTCTTGTGATTAGCATAAATTATAAGACGACTAATGATGGCCAGCAGACTCTTGATTGTTCGAGGTTAAGGTTACAGAAATTAAGTGTGACACGCTTTTTCATGGTTATTTTATTTAAAAGTAATCTAAAAAACTTAATTGCTCGTACTGGTACTACCACTGTGCTATTTTCAACGGTAGTAAAGTTAATTTCTATTAAAAAAAGACTGTATCTAAAAATAACTGGAGAATAAATAAATGCCTGAGTATAAAGCCCCGATTAGAGATATAAAGTTTGTGATGCAAGAGTTGTTAGACTGCAACAAGCATTACCAAGAACTTGGTTATTCTGATGCCAGTGAAGATATGGTTGATGCTATTCTTAGCGAAGCTGCCAAATTTACTGAGCAGGTTATTGCACCCATTAATCAAATAGGTGATCAACAAGGTTGTACATGGACAGATGGCGTAGTAACTACACCAGACGGCTTTAAAGATGCTTATAAGCAATATGTCGACGGTGGTTGGCCAACATTATCTCAAAGCGTAGAGTTTGGCGGTCAAGGCTTACCACATTCATTGAATGGCGCGATCAGCGAAATGATGTCAGCAGCGAATCATAGTTTTGCTATGTATCCTGGTTTAAGTCATGGTGCAATGGCGACCATTGAAGCGCATGGTACTGATAAACAAAAGCAACAATTTATGCCAAAGCTAGTTGAAGGCAGCTGGACCGGCACTATGTGTTTAACTGAAGCACATTGTGGTACCGACTTAGGCATGTTGCGCACCAAAGCAGAATTAACAGACGATGGTAGCTATTCATTAACCGGCTCAAAAATATTTATTTCAGCGGGTGAGCATGATTTGTCTGACAACATTGTGCATATCGTTATTGCCCGTATTCCAGGTTCGCCTGAAGGTAGTAAAGGTATTTCTCTTTTCATTGTACCAAAATTCAACATTAATGATGATGGCACAATAGCGGACAAAAACGCGGTAAGTTGTGGTTCTATTGAACACAAAATGGGTATCAACGCTAACGCTACTTGTGTGATTAATTTTGATAGTGCTAAAGGCTATTTAATTGGTGAAGTTAACCGCGGTTTAAACTGTATGTTTACCTTTATGAATGCAGCGCGCTTGGGTGTAGCACTTGAAGGTACGGCAGCAACAGAAGCGTCTTTTCAAGGGGCATTAGCTTATGCTAAAGACCGTTTGCAAATGCGATCTATTAGTGGTGTTAAAAACCCAAATGGCCCGGCAGACCCGATTATTGTCCATCCAGATGTGCGTAGAATGTTGTTAACGCAAAAATCTATTGCTGAAGGCGGCCGAGCGTTATTGGGTTATTTGTCACAGTTAGTTGATGTAACACATGCCGAAAAAGATGCAGCCAAAGTAGCAGACGCTGAAACAAGACTCGCCTTGTTAACGCCGATAGCTAAAGCCTTGTTGAGTGAATTAGGCTTTGAGTGTACCAGTCATGGTATACAAATATTAGGTGGCCACGGCTTTATCAAAGAATGGGGCATGGAACAATTAGTGCGCGATACTAAAATAAGTTGCATATATGAAGGCACTACCGGTATTCAAGCCTTAGATTTACTTGCGCGTAAAATTTTAGGCAGCAAAGGCGCCATTTTAAAACCTTTTATGACTGATATTGGCGCATTCTGCCAACAGCATGCAGGTAATCCAGAAATGGCAGAGCATATTCAAGCACTAGGGGCTTATTCTCAGCAATGGCAAGAATTAACCGCTGACGTAGGTAAAAAAGCCATGAGCAACGCAGATGAAATTGGCGGCGCATCAGTCGACTATTTGATGTTTGCTGGCTATGTTACCTTAGCTTATTTCTGGGCAAGAATGGCGGCAGTGGCTGAGGATAAATTAAAAAATAGCGATGAAGATAAAGCGTTTTACCAAGCAAAAATTAAAACAGCAAACTTTTACTTTAAACGCATATTGCCACGCGCAAAAGGACACGCCGCTTGTATTGAGGGTGGTGTTGATTCAATGATGGCATTAGCGAGTGAAGACTTCGCTTTTTAATTGCTTTTAATAACCTTTAGCGGCATTTAATAACAAAAGCAGCTGACATTATTTTACGCTTGAAAAGGTGATGTTTTACTAAAAAATATAACAGTAACACTTAGCGTTGAAAGCCTCTTTTTTCGCTAAGTCATTCATGGTTATGTCTTGTTTAAATAGCAATACATAACCATTTTCACCTTATATCAGGTGTTAATCTTCAGTGCGCATGGCTATCAACTCATACCCTGCATTAAAAATAAGCTAGCTTAACAGTGGCTGATGAACTAACTCTCTAACCTTCGACATTGATTTTCCGTCAAAGATAAACTCAAAGTGTTTAGTTTGAATAGCGCTAGTGACATGAATAGGTGAAAATAATCCCCAACAGGTGGCACCTTGATTTCTTACCGAGTAATATTGAAAACCTTGCTGAGCATTCTTTTTAAGCTCTGCGCCAAGCCGCCTTGGTAGCGAGTAATCCTCTGGTTCATAAATACCTTTAACCTGAAATAAATCAACAACACTTGCACTAAAGGTTACTTTTAAACAACGCATATCCACAGTGTCATAATGTAAACCCTGCAGGTTTTGAAAGTATTTGTCTTGATGGTAAAGGGTTTCTTTAATGGCGGTATCAATCGTGTCGGCAAGATAAAGTACACCAAAGTCACCCTTGCTAAAGCGTGAGCCTTCAGGATTAATATGGGTAAAAGGCGCGGTTACATAATTTACACCATCAATGCCAAAAGGAATTTCATTACTTGATAGTAGTGATAAGTCGCCAAGCTCATTTAATATTCTTGGGTTGGTGAGCGCTTGAATAGCGTAAACCGTTGCAAAGTCTTCTTGACTGACAACATCATCAAAAAGCGTCATAGGAGGAAATTTTGAGTTCACTAACCTAAAGGCAATTTTGTTCAGCAAGTTTACTTTTTTAGTGTTCGGCTTCACCTTACCACTGCCCGTTACGCATGGCGTCTATCCGCTTGAAAACTTCGTATAAGGTGCCAAAATTTCCACTTGAAATCAGCGATAGTGGCGAATGGCCATTAAAGTAAGGATTATCATTTTTCATCGCCATAAAGCCATAAACATTGTCAGGATTAGAAAAAACCATTTTTAATGCTTGATGAATATTAGCAATGTAACTAATACGCTCTAATTGGTCTTTAGAAAGGCTAGCGCTTTCATTATGGTTAAAACGATAATAGCTACTTTTGCTCAAACCTAGAATAGCTTGCTTGTCGCTGGCACTGCATTGCCACTTCTCTAATATATTACTACCGAGTTTAAAGGCCACGGCGCTGTTAATTTTCGGTGTTTGATTTTGCTTATTTGCAGCCTTCATTTAGATCCCCTGATAAAACCGATGTGCCATAAAAGTCGCTAACCTAATTATTGCCAACTTAAGTGTAGTTTCAAATGGTACTTTTATCAATTATTTGCCTCAAATGATGCGGTTTTTTTAAATGAGCCGGTAATTAATAAGCTAGTTATACTTGGGTACTGTGCTTTTTTTTGATAATTATTTTAAAGGTCTTTTCTGATAACAGTAAAAATATTATCGCAGAAAGTATGGCGGAGGCGAAAATCATACACATGACAATAATTTGATATCTTACGGCAATCAAAGGAGAAATACCGGACAGAATTTGCCCTGTCATCATGCCGGGTAATGAGACTAACCCCACAGCGAATAATGAATTAATGACGGGTATTGTCGCCGCATTAAGTGCCTGCTTACGTGCTATTGGATAGGGGGTTTTATTGTCCAGTTCTGAAAATATTCGTTCTGCAGACAAACTAATGCTGTTCATCGCGGTGGCGAATATCATACCCGCCAGTGGAATAATAACTTGTGCTTGATACCATGGACTTAAAGACAATGCGCCTTGGCTGATCACCAATAAAGTAAAACCACCGCCACATAATATGGCAATAAAACCTTGTTTAAACAGCACTAGTCGATATGCAGGTAAGGTGCGTAAGGCAATCCAGCAAGAAATACTGACCATAGCTAATAAAATTGCAGTGATTAACCAGACATTGTCGGAATAAAATATGTAGCTTAGTGCGTAGCCGATAAATAATAGCTGTACCAGCATACGTGAAAGGGCATAGCTCGCTTGTTTTACATTGAGTGACCATAAATATAAAAAAGCCAGCGCAATAACAACGGGGATAAAAGCAATAGATAGATCAACTAAGCTGATCATTTGCAGGGTATCATTTATGGGCATTAAAAGTAGTTAACCTAAGGTTTGCATAAGCTTTTTGTCAACAGTAACAGGCGTTAAAATAGTGCTATTAGGAAAATTCGCTTATGGGTTGATCAAATTATTTATAAAGGTGAAACTATTATTTAGTATATTACCTTTAGATACAAATTTAGTGTATAACACGGCGATAAAATATTTAATAAAAACGCTAGTAACAAGCTCTAGTAATAAGGAATACTCAGTGAATGACACCCGTAAAAATTTTATACTTTTACTCTTAATAACGACAGGACTTTTTTCGTCATTTTCACTGTTGGCTCACGGCGTAGACGATGTTACAAAACAGTTTTTAGAAGCGAATAAAGGGGGCGCAATATTCCCGTTTATTTATATTGGCGCAAAACACATGCTAACAGGTTATGACCATTTATTATTTCTAGTTGGTGTGGTGTTCTTTTTGTTTCGCAGCAAAGACGTGTTGCTTTATGTCAGCTTATTCACGCTAGGCCATAGTTTAACTTTGCTCTATGGCGTATTTAGCCAGATTGAAATTAATGCCTATATTATCGATGCCATTATCGGGCTATCTGTGGTCTATAAAGGTTTTGATAACTTAGGCGGCTTTCAACGGCTATTTAACTACCAACCCAACACTAAAATTGCTGTAACAGTATTTGGTTTATTTCATGGTTTTGGTTTAGCTACTAAAATACAAGAATTTCAGTTACCCAGTAATGGCTTAGTGAGCAATATTATTTCATTCAATCTAGGGGTCGAAATAGGTCAGCTTTTAGCACTTGCCATGGTGTTAATCGTATTAAGTTTTTGGCGAAAACATAGTAGCTACTTAAGCTTTGCAACCTTCACCAATACCGCCCTAATAAGCGCTGGCTTTATGCTGATAGGTTTACAACTCACAGGCTATTTTATCAGTTAGCGTTAGTGATTTACGCTCATTAAAGTACCATCAACTTAGGGCTATTTTAACGAGTTGTTACCGTATCAAGTAAATCAATAAAACAAATAAAAAGATATTTAGGATATAACATGCATAAATTTAATATACCTGTACATAGCACGACAACTTTAGTTAAAGCCACTGCTATCGCGCTTCTAGTGGCAATAACGCTACTAATTACCTGCATTTTACCCGCAGAATATAATATTGACCCAACGGGTAGTGGCAAAGCATTAGGGCTAACGGCAATAGCCGAAGCGTCAGAAAAGTCGCCAACCTTGATAGTAGCGCGAGGTAAACAAAATGATCTATTACGCAGTGATAACGTTGAGATTATTATCCCTGCAGGCAAAGGCTTAGAATATAAATTATATATGGATAAATATGCCCATGTGGAGTACGAGTGGACATCGGGTGTTACAGCACTTTATTTTGATTTTCACGGTGAGCCAGCAGGGGATACAACGGGATATTTTGAAAGCTTTTCAATTGCCACCACAAACAATATGCAAGGTTCACTAACTACCCCCTTTAAAGGCTCTCACGGTTGGTATTGGAAAAATACCACGCAACAACCGGTAACAGTTTCGTTATCTATTAAGGGTTATTATACGATTAAAGGCTAAGGGACTTTGTGATAAAAATTGGTTGTTAGTGGCTTTATGAACTGATTTATTGACAAGTTTTTTATTTAGGTTTCAATGCTTTATACGTTTTTTTGTCTTCATTCCTTAATGAGATTTTTAAAGCAGTCAGGAGTGTCTAGACCCTATATTCGCTATATTAAGTGTCTTATCACTCTATTATTTAGGCACTCTATTATTTAGACACTCACTTTGTCAGTAAGGAAACGACTTTGCTTTCACGTTTATATAACTTTATGCCTGGCTTGAACGTTTTGTTCAATTATCAGCGTCAATGGCTAGCTGATGATGCTAAAGCGGCATTGTCGGTTGCAGCCGTTGCTTTACCGGTTGCTATCGCTTATGCACAGTTAACCGGTGTTAATGCAGTTGTTGGCTTATATTCCTGTGTTTTACCCATGATCATATATGCACTATTTGGCACCTCCAAACAATTAATTGTTGGCCCCGACGCCGCGACCTGTGCGGTTATTGCCGCTGTGGTAACGCCTTTAGCCGCAGGTGACATTGTTAAGCATTGGCAATTAGTGATCACCATGACGGCGATGACAGGTTTTTGGTGCATAATTGCCAGTCGTTTTAAGCTTGGCGTATTGGCGGACTTTTTATCCAAACCTATTTTGATGGGACTATTAAATGGTGTCGCCATTACCATTATTGTGGGTCAGTTTTCTAAAGTTTTTGGTTTTACATTTGACGAAAGGCACCTGGTTGAGCGTTTAGGGGGTGTACCTGAATATCTCTCGCAAGCGCATGTGCCAACGCTATTAATGGCCTTATTTACTGTCAGCATTTATTTTTTTATCAAACGCTTAAAACCCACTTTTCCCGCTTCTATGTTCGCCATCGCTTTTGCAGCTACGTTAGTATGGTTTTTTAATTTAGAGCAGTTTGAGATAAAAACCATTGGTATTGTTGAAGGTGGTTTACCCTTATTTAAAGCGCCTGATTTTGATCTTGGTATTCTTCGTGGGCTAGTTATGCCAGCACTTAACCTAGCGATAGTCAGCTTTGTGAGTATGATGCTAACCGCACGCAGTTTTGCTGAAAAAAATAGCTACGATATTGACTCAGATAAAGAGTTTATGGCCTTGGGCATGGCAAATTTTGCGTCTGCTTTATCACAAGGCTTCGCAGTGAGCGGCGCAGACTCTCGCACGGCAGTGAATGATGCCAATGGTGGTAAAACACAATTAGTCTCTATTATAGCGGCGATTATTATTGCCATTATTGCGATTTTTTTAACGGCGCCACTTGAGTTTATTCCTAGCGCTGCATTGGGTGTTGTATTGATCATTGCGTCAATACATCTTTTAGATTTAAAAGCGGTATGGCGATTAAGATTAAAAGACCGGCAAGCATTTTACTTAACCTTAATCACATTATTTGCGGTGCTGTTTATTGGTGTTATTCCTGGTATTACGCTGGCGGTATTACTGGGTTTATTTCAATTTATTCGCACCGTAATGCGCCCGACAGACAATATACTTGGTGTTGATATCAATGGTGTGGTGCGAAGTTTAGATACCAGCGATAAAGCCAAAGCGATAGACGGTGTTTTCATCTATCGTTTTAATTCGCCGTTAACCTACTTTAATTCTAGTTTTTTTAAACGTAGGTTATTAGAGCAATATGCCCGACAAAAAGATGGTATTGAGTGTGTCATTATTGACGCGGTTCCGTGCTTCACCCATTTAGATTTAAGTGTTATGGCCATGCTGGCAGATTTGAATACTATCTTTAAAAAGCGCGGGGTACGCCTTGAGCTTGCCGGTAGAAAACGCCAACTTCTGGCGTGGTTTAAAAACGCAGATATTAAATCAGGTAGCGATGGCATTTATGTTCATTCTGACTTGTATTTAGCGTTGAGAATAAATAAAAGTAAACAAATCGGAGATGAAGAGGCGCAAGGTTAAGGGCTTTATGCGCTCAATGTCCCACTAAATATTAGTTTTCACACCGTTATATTCTAGTAAAATTAGGCTAACTTGTTGGACACGCCGTACGAAACTCTTTTTACATGCTCGCTCTTCTTTTGTATGGTCGTGTTCCCCAAAGGGACCAAAACCGTCAAGTGTTACTACGCCCGCGGCTGAAACAATATTGGCATCACTGACTCCGCCTCTTGTTTCTGTCGGTAATTTTTCACCTAAAATAGACTCTAGCTTGGCGAGAAATTGAGCCTGCTTATCATTAGCTTGCATAACGTCGCGTTGAATACCACCAGACAATTTTGCGGTGACACCTTTTACCTGCTCGGTTGCGACGATACGATTGATTGCAGTGAGTAAACGATCCCGTTCGTTGTGTTTGCTGTAACGAATTTCCACTAGCAAATGTGCATTGGGTGAAATCGTATTGGCACCGATTCCGCCGCTAATTTTTCCAACATTTACTGTTGTGCCTTTTGCAAGATTTGTCAGTTGATTTAGTTTGATAAGCATTTCTGCGGCCGCTAAATTAGCATCAGCACCCTGTAGATAATTATTACCGGCATGTGCGGCTTTACCGCTAAGATCAATAGCAAAAGTGCCAACACCTTTGCGTCCAACCACCACTTCACCGTTTTTACCTGCAGCTTCAAATACCAGACAGGCCTGATAGCTTTTTGCTAATACAGCTGTGATCTGGCGGCTATCATCACTGCCTGTTTCTTCATCGCTTACTAGCAGTACGTCAATATCAGCAATACTGCCATATCTTTTCGCTACTTCCCTTAGGGCGCAAATGGCGACATGAATTCCGCCTTTCATATCGCAGACTCCTTGTCCATAGATCCAATCTTTATCTTCACTAAACAGGTTAGGGACTTCTGGCGGTAAAACAGTATCTAGGTGACCCAGCAGTAAAAGTTTATTGCCGCTCTTAGTTTGGGAACTAAATAGCAGATGATCACCAATATCTTTTCTGGGGTATCGTTTGGTGTGATACCCCAGTATTTCAAATAGGCTTTGATAGCGCTTACCTAAAAGATCGACCCCTTTTTTGTTGTGGGTATTTGAGTTCATTTTTATGAGTTCAGCGAGCTCTGAAAAATCATAATTTGATCCATCAGGTTTCATTGGATCAGTATCAGCTTTTAAATCTAAATTAATCTTCATGTGGCTCCTTACTGGTTAATAATATAGGGGATAAAAATACGGATGACGGCTTAAGATAAAGGTTAAAAAATTTAATAATCCCTCACCCTGACAATTGTCAAATTAGTTGCAGCTTAATTAATTTATAATTATTTAGATAAGGTTAATAACTGTTCGAACTCCGCTGATATTTAATAACTATATCAGCGTTTATTTTTAAATTAACTTTGCTGAGTGGCAATATATGACTGATTACACTATTGGGATGTGGATGTACCGAAATGGCGGTGGGGAAGTAATACAGCAACGTATTATTGAGCAACTAAATCAAAACGGGATCGCAGTGATTAATAATTTGAGCTTGAAAAATGGCTATGCAAATAATGGCCATATATTTTCTGGCGAGGTGGAAATGGCAAACCTAGATCTCTACTTTTCCTATAACGCTAGTGAGCAGAGTGATTATCAGGTTTATCTCTATCAAGCGCTCAATATGACGGTGCCTTGTATTAATAGCTTTGAAGCTTTTTGTGTGTCGGAAGACAAGTTTAAAACCTCTCATTTACTTAATCAAAATGGTGTCCCAACCGCTAATTATCAATTATGTCATCACCAAGAGTTGGAAAGGGCCAGAGAGATATTACGTAACTGGGGGGGGAAGGCACTGTTTAAACCCACTAATGGTTGGGGCGGCAAAGGGATTATTAAAATTGAAAGTGCAGCCGAGTTCGAACGATTATTACCGTTATTGAATGAGACTAAGCCTGGTTATTTTTATCTCGAAAGATGGATAGACAATGACTTTACAGATTTTCGAGTAGACGTGGTTGACGGGACGATTGTGGGTTGCTACGGACGCAAAGCAGCCCAAGGCGACTGGCGTACAAATATTTCTTGCGGTGGTTCGATAATTTTACGCGAGCTAAACGATCAAATTGCCGCTCTTTCGCTACGCGCAGCTAGGTTAACAGGCTTAGATATTGCAGGGGTTGACCTGATTTATGACCGAGAACGCGAACAATTTGTGGTATTGGAAGTCAACGGTATTCCTGCCTTTGCCACACCGGAACAAGAAAAATTCGGACTGGATTTTAATGCGCTAAAAATTGAGAAAATCGTCAACTTAATCGAACGCAAAGTTAAACTTAATGCTATAGGAAATATTCATGAGCAAGCACTTGCCAAATACATTGCCTAAAATTGCCTTTTTATATCTCGACCATGTACAACGTTTTTTTGATTACTCTAATTTTAAAGGCTGGCCTGATAAAATAGAAAAGGTGGTTTATCATTGGGGTAAAGACAAAGAACGCTTTATTGATGCGGTAAAAAGTAAAAAAATTGACGTATTGATCGGTAATATTCCGGCGACCGCTTATGAAACTTTTCGTGAGATTTCGCGCGCATTACCAACAGTACAATTTATCCCATCCCTAGATAGCCAATTCTCAAATAAATCGAAGGAAAATGTGACTCGGTTTTGTAAAAAATATGCACTGCCGATCCCTAATACGCATATTTTTTATCAACCACAAAAGGCCTTTGATTTTCTGTCTAAGGCCGAGTACCCACTAATAATCAAAAAATCTTATGGTCCTTCTAACTATGGCGGTTATTTCGTCCACAAAGTAGATTCATTTGCGCAGGCCTGTGAACTTTTAGAGTGCAAAAAATATTACCCCGTATACGTACAAGACTTTATCCCGATGGCAGCAGATATTCGGGTGATGTTAATTGGTCACAAACCAGTATGTGCCTTTTGGCGCAGACCCCTGCTAGGCAAATGGCTAACCAACACGAGCCAAGGTGGCTCCATGGATTATAAAGCAGTACCCCGAAAAGTTTTGCAATTATCTGTTAAGGCATCAAAAGCAGCAAACGCTGAATTTTGGGCATGTGATATTGCCGTAGGAAAAGATGGTCAATACCGCATTTTAGAATGCGCCACGGCTTTTGCCGCATTTTCTTATATCAGAGACTGGATAGGTCAGTACCTGATGTGGAGTTTGTCTTCAGGCCAATTTTCTAAGCCTTATATCCCGCTTTATAACTGGGAAGAGTTAGGGAAAATAAATTCTGCCTTGCTTCGCACTATGCGTCACATCAGTTTTTCAAAACAATGTCACCAGAGCGTCAACGATAGTGGTGAAACCTTCGACAAAATAAGTGCAGACGGTTCTCCATTACTTAATACTGAGCCAAATCAGTACGAAGAATGGCCGAGTGATATTTGGAATTATCAAGATAATTATGCGCGTTATCAACCAAGCCTTGATAAAACCTCTGCAGTGGCTGTTCAATCAGTTGGTGCACAGGAGAGTGATATACCTGCTTTTGAAAATGTAGGCAGAGAAGACATACAAGTAACAGAGCAATTGCCCCTGGTACTGCCTGTTATAAGTGAATAACAGTAATATTATTCGATTGAAAAATAAAATGGCCTTCTATTATGAAAAAACAATATTCAACTTATCAGCAAACCTGTGAATTTTTGGCCAATGCGATGCGTGAATACCCTGATCTGATTCAGGTTAATAGCATTGGTGAAACGTGGGAAAAACGGCCCATCATGATGGCAACAATTTCCAATGATGTGAGTAACGCGGGCAATAAACCGGCTTTGCTTTATACCGGTTCAATTCATGCACGTGAGTGGATTGGCAATGAGTTGGCGATCAAGTTTATTCAATATATTATTGATAACCATCAACATCATCCGATGTTAGCATCGGCACTCAATAGTAGTAGTCTTTATATTGTGCCTTGTCTTAACCCTGACGGTTTTGAATATTCGCATACCCATTTTTCATTTTGGCGCAAAAATAGGAGGGACAACGGCGACAATACCTTCGGTGTTGACCTTAATCGTAACTTTGGTGTGCGCTTTAAAAAAGGAACAGATACCAGTTCGGCGATATATTCAGGTCCAGCCGCATTTTCTGAACCTGAAACTCAAGCCATCAAAGTGTTTGTTGAGACTCACCCCAATATTCGTGTTGCTCTTGATTATCATTCACAAGGTAATGTTTTTTTCCCCGCGCATAAATTCAATCATGAAAAAGAAATTGAAGGCACTGATTTGAATGTGTTGTGTGCCAACATGAACAATGAAATCAGGAAAGTTACCGGACGAGAATACGGTATTCATCGAGGGAAACCTCCGTTTAATTTGATCCACGGTAGCGGCCGTGAGTATTATTATGATAGGGGAATAATGAGCATAGTGGTTGAAGTGGGTAGCCGAAATATTCCCGATTATTTGCAATATATGGCGCAATCGATTGATGAAAATATTCCCGCCTTGTTGTTTGCTTTCAGAACAGTGAGAAATTACGTTAAAGAGGCTCCACCGCGTATTACAAATTTCAATGTGACCGATATCACTACTGATAGCGTTAGTTTGAGTTGGGACGGTCTGGAAAATAAAGCGATATATTTTGAAATATTTCGCAGCGACACTTCTAAATCAGCTTGTTCAAGAGAGAATTTGATTGCCATCACTCATAGTTGCGAGTTTACCGATATTCAATTGAAGAGCGGTCAAATGTATTATTATAATCTTCACGCGATTGATCCCAGCAATATGCTGAACTCACCGTTTAGTCCCGAAATCAGGTTAAAAACAAAGTTAGCACCGGATGAATTTTCTCGTGCCTTACTCCCGGCCAAAAGCGATATTGGTTACCTTGGCGAATATAGTCTTGATGCCAATAAAAAACATTTTGGTCGAAATTCTATGTTTATTGGCGTTTCTAGTAAAAAAGGGATCTGTTTTGGCTTAATTGCTTTTTCACTGAAAAACTTATCTCCTGAGCTAACCATCAAATCGGCCATTTTTTCTTTATATCCGATGAATAGAGTGGGTGCCAAAATTGAAACTTATGGTGAATGGAGTATTTCGATCCTTGACGCTAATACGCTGGAAGACATCTCTGATTTTAATCAGGTTCAAAATGCTGTGCCTCTACTTACCTTAGGGCAAACCATTGAGTCTGATCATCTCAGACAAGGTATATGGAAAGAATGGCACTTTAACGGCGTTGAGCGTGCGTTATTACAAAATCAAATTACTAGTGGTCGTATTTTGTTTAGAATACAGGGGCCAAACAAATTGCCCTTAGGGCAAAAATCTCAACTTATGCAGTTTGATATTGGTTATGGCCCATTTGGTGGTGGGGTCCATTATCGACCTTTTCTTGATATTATTTATCGCGCTAAACCCACAGAGCTAAGATTAACGCCGGTAGCGTTAAACACCATTTCAATGCACAAGATAGACGAAGATTGTCTGAGCTGCGGGTTTGACCGTGAAGGGGGGGTTGTTTATGGTCAAATGGCTTTTTCATTGGATCAGTTACCAGACCCCGAGGAAACGGTGATCACTGATGCCTATCTGGTTATGCAGAATAAAAACAGTATTAATACAAACAAAGATATTCGCTTTACGATTGAACTGGCAGAGCTTAAAGATCTGGATTATGTTAGCGTCAAAAATCGACAGAAAATCGAATTTATCGGTTATGAAATCAGTAACACACAACTTAAAAAAAGTGCCCAGCACCATCTGATTTTTGACAGCTATTGTCGTCAAGACCTGGAACGGCTTCACTCTGAAGGAAAGCCAGTCTACTTCATCATCAGACCGACGGCGATCTCCCAAGAACGTGACGCTATTATTGACTGGTCATGCAATGACAAGAATAACGAACCGAGTTTAATGATTAATTATGTCACACGTCGTAAAAATGCCGTGTCACCACCCACTAATTTAACGCTAACAATTGAAGATTCATTGGTGAAATTGAGTTGGGAAAGCCCAGAAGATAAAGATTATATTGGTTGTTATGTGGTGAGAAATTGTTTTCATCCACCCATGTCACCTTTCGATGGGGTTAAGCTCTATGCGGGAAAAGACCAGTATACCTACGATAAATATGGCAACGCCAATATAGCCAAATACTATTCTGTTTTTAGTTATGATGTGGTGCCAAACTATTCGAAGCCCGCAAGTATCTGTTATAACGTGACTGATACCCTTGTTGTAAATGAAGATTTCACCGACTTCGATCATTTTGATGAAATGTTGAGCGAGTACGAGAATGATGACGGCGATATTGAATAGCCTGCTTGTTAAGTGTCATTGCACTCGCTCTAATTAAGACAATAATGGGCTTTGTTACCAATATATGAAAACCATTAATAATGATACTGGCTTTTTTTATCAAGTATCTCATCAAGTTTTTGATGCTTGATCATAGTGTTGTTGTGTTATCTCCTGATTAATAACTTCTGGGGCATCAGTACGCTTATTAATACTCAGTGGTGCAGGTATCTCGGCAACATATATGCCTTTGCTGCGCCATATTCCTGTATTCCAACGCTTTAAGGCTATAATGCCGCGAATACATTCATCTAAACTGGTTGCCAGCCAAATACCCACTAAACCATAGCCGAAATGTAGCCCTAACAGCCAAGCTAAGGGTAAGGCCATAAACCACATAATAATAAAGCCAACCATTGACACATAACGTGCATCGCCAGACGCTCGCAATGATGCGCCAACGATCAGATTAAAACTTCGGCCAAACTCACCTATGATGGCAATAATCAATATCATCTTGCCTAACGCCCAAATTTCAATATTGCTGGTAAATATTGCAAACAACGGGTCAGAAAATGCCAATAAGGTGAAAACAAAAAACATCGCCCCGGCAATACCCAGCTTAAGTCCCAACATCAGTTGTTGATCAGCCTCTTCAAAACGCTTGGCACCGATATAATGGGCGACCTTAATTTGTACGCCTGAACTGATAGCAAAGCCATATAAAATAGCGGTAAAAAGTAAATTAAAGCTATAAATACGCGTGGCTAAAGCAAGCTCACCCATAGTGACGATCATAACTGTCATCAATATTTGGGTTAGATGCCACGACATGGGCTCTAACACCGATGGCAGTGCTATTTTTAAGATGGGCGCACTATCTGTTTTAAATAATTGCCAGCGCTTGGGTAAAGTAATCTTGATATGTAAATGTTTAATAATGATCACAAGGGTAAAGCATAAACTGACAACCCAAGCGATGACTGAGGCATAGGCAACACCTTGTACTCCTAAATCAGGGAAGCCGTGTTTTCCGTCAATCAATAGATAGTTAAATAATATATTGACTATGGTCATGACGAAAGTCGACCACATATTCCAATGTGTTTTACCTTGAGAGGTTAAAACAGCAGCGGCAGCAAAGCGTACGGCTAATATCGCAGTGCCCATACCTATGGTGCTTAAGTATATGCTCGCCATACCTGCCATATCATCGGTTAAACCCATCCATTGCGCGAATACAGGTGCAAAAGCCATCATGACAATGCTTAATAAAATACCGATAAAGAGCAAAATGGCAAACAGCACACCATAAGTTGCGGCTAACTTGTTATGATCTCCAGCGCCAATACGCTGTGATGCAATACTACTACCGCCTTGATGCATAGTACTATAAAGCGCAAAGGCAATGCCTAAAATAGGCATAACAGCACCTATTGACGCAGCTGCAGAATCAGATATACGGCTTAAAAACCAGGCGTCAGTAACATTGATCATGAAAATGAAAAATAGATCAATAAAAATGGGCCAGGTTAAACTTAAAAGACTACGGTCAGCAACTGATTGACTTGATTTAGGCACAATATCTCCGGGAAACTCGCAATAGCACAGTATACCAGTTGCCGCGGTAATTACTGATGAATACGATTGTTACAAATCGTACTTGTGCGGTGAAAGTTAAGTGCACTGCAAAAATGAGATAAACACGAAAAAAGCGCGAGTAAAAATCACCATTTGATGCTTTATTAAGCACTTAACAATAAAAATCAAACAAAATGCCTAATAAGCTAAATTAGCACTTTACAAACCAGTGAACAGTATCTATTATTCGCCCCGTTCTCAAGCAGCAATGCTTTTGAACATTGGAGAGATGGCTGAGTGGTCGAAAGCACTGGTCTTGAAAACCAGCAAGGGTTTATAGCCCTTCTAGGGTTCAAATCCCTATCTCTCCGCCAAATTATAAAAAACCGCTAATCGAAAAATTAGCGGTTTTTTTTCGTCTAGAATTTAGTGAATTACGACAAGGTAGGGTTTATAGCGCCAATTCTTCGAGTAGGGTTCAAATCCTTATCTCACTGCTACACAGTGACGAAAGAGGGGACTTCTAACGGAGTACTCTCTTTTGCTTTAGAAGTTAAGTCAACTAATTGATACTTTTAACCTTTAACCTTTAATCTGCACTTCACCTTCAAATACCTTTATCTCTTTCACAACGGCTAAAAGTAATGATTTAATAATTTTATTCAACGACCAAGCATATTAGGATTAACCCCTAAGTTTCTTGAGGCTTCTGCCTGGTTATAATTTTGCTCAACGACTAAAGCGATAGCATCAACTTTGAAGTCTTTTGAATATTTTTTACGTTTTGTCATTTTCGATCGCTAATTAAGATTATTATCTCTTAACTAGGTAGTCCAATCCATTAGACCACGTCAACTTTTCCCTACAACGCCTTTCAATGAAACAAACAATGCTCTCATCTTTCATTGTCCTCAAATTAAATTTATGCACATATGAACGGCTTAAGAAAATTTCAGGTTACCTAATAAAACTATGCACTTATTATTTGAATCCATTATTGATGTAATACATATTTAATGGCATAAAGCATAACCACCTTTTAAATGGCCTACATTTTTAAAGCCTAAGCGTGATAATGCTTGTGCTGCTATATGAGAGCGACTGCCACTGCGACACACCAAGACTAATTTTTGCGCCTTATCTTGATGTGTTGAAATAAAATCAACTAGACGGGTTAATGGTACATTTAAATTAAATTGCTGATCATGATTGAGTATATACTCATGTGGTTCTCTTATATCGATCAGCTTAATATGATTAGTTTTTTGCATTGCATCCGCTAATGATTGTGTATCATATTCTATAACTGCGTTTTTCTGACACGAATCGATAAAAGCACCACAGAGTATTTCGTTACCCACTTCATCTGCAATATGGTTATCTAACTGTGTTTTTTTCTGTACAAATTGCATCTCGGTCAATGTTTGATTAATTACATCAGCCAGTAAATTATTACGTGATATTTCAACCCCAATAGTAGTTACAAATTCATTGTTATAATCATGACTGGTACATAATAAGCTGCTATTACCAACAATACTGTGTAGTAATTGTAAGCTTTGATACATTTTTTGAGCACTACTGGTCGAAAAATTAGTGCGCCCTAAACTGCCAATCAAAATTATATCTCCACTAAACACATAATCAATAACCAACTGATCTGATTGCTCTTGAGTAGAACATAATAATAAGCTAATACTATCGTCAGTATGACCAGGTGTTGCCACCTTGACTAAATATTTAGTGCCAACATTGATCATTGGATAGCTTTGGCCATTGAGAATGTAATATTCATGTTCTGTAGGCCAACCTAATGAATCGGTGGATTTATTAGGTTGATTTTTTTTAACAAGTTGTCCTCGTGCTGAAACATGATCTGCATGGCCATGGGTATCTATTGCTGCGGTTAATGTTAATTTTTGGCAACTTAATATTGTCATTAAACGTGTCGTAATTTCAGCTAGGGGATCAATAACAATTGCTGACTGTGTTGTTTTATCAACATATAACCAAGTAGAGCTGCCACCGACTTTAAATTGTACTAGACCATCTAATTTTGTTTGTGGGTCAAGTGAATTGGCATCTAGTGTTAAGCAACTTTGCCCTAAAGCATCAGCTGAGTGTTCAATACGTTCACAGGCTTCATCAACTTCTATTTGTGTCATCGCAGGTCCAAACGACATCCGAATCGCTGACTCACTTTGCCATTTAGGTAATCCCATAGCATCAAGCACAAAACTACGGGTCACTTTTGAACTACAAGCAGAACCAGAACTCACTCGAATGTTAGCTGCATCAAATAAATCCATCATTTCTTTAGAACTAAATCCTGGAATTGAAAAATTCAATGTCGTTGGTACACTATTATCAAAGCTATGATTGAATACTACCGTAGGAAATGCGCGTTTTAAGGTCTTTACAAATTGTGTTCTAAATTGATTTAATTGAGTTATATCGCTAAAACTATCATCTTGAGTTGATAGCAACATATCAAAAATAACATTTAATGCAGCAAGACCTGGTAAATTTTCAGTACCTGAGCGTAAACCTCCTTCTTGTCCTCCTCCTGCAATAAAAGGGGTGAAAGGGGCATTTTCTCGAATATAAACAAAACCAATCCCTTTTGGTCCATATAACTTATGGCCACTAAAAGGGGCATAATCAATGCTGGTGTCAGCTAATGCTAATGATGTTTTACCAAGCGCTTGCACACAATCAACCATCCAAAATACAGATCTACTATGTTGTCGGATCACTTCTTCCAATCGCGCTAAATCCTGATATACACCCGTTTCATTATTAACAGCCATTGTACAAATCATTAAAGCACTTGGTACTTCTTTCGCAATAAAATCTAAGTCAAGATCGCCTTTATGGTCTACAGGTATTGCTTTAATTTTTGCATTAACTTCAAGAATTTTGTTCCAGTGTTTTAATGATTCAGGGACGGCTTTATGCTCTGTTTCACCATATAAAATAGTATATACCTCACCTGGTAGCATCTTTGATTTAGCATAATATAGCCCCGATAAAATACCGGTTTGAATACCCTCAGTTGCACCACTGGTAAAAATAACCTGTCCATTACCTGAACCCAAAACTCGCTTCGCTTTGGTACGCGCTTGATCCATTACTTGCTTTGCTCGTAACCCTGAAATATGGCTACTACTTGGATTACCAAACAGTATTTCCATTGTTGTTAATGCAGCTGCCGCAGCTTTGGGTAAAACAGGCGTTGTTGCGTTAGCATCAAGATAAATTTGGCTCAAAGGTTTTTGTTGGGTCATGTATAGTCTCTTTTATAACTAAATGCTATATGTAATTTCATTTAGCTATATTAACAATTTAATTTTGTGATACAACCTTTAAGCTTAAATTATTTAAACCAACAATAATAGTCACTATTAGTTAGCGTAACTTTCGGTTAAGAATCTAAAATATATTTGGACTAAGTAACTGCAAATAATGGGTTAGACGGGCTAATATCTTTTAAATACCAACTGACGTTATAGGTATTTTTTGGGTAATAGTTTAACCTAACTATTTTCCCAGTTACTCTTAGGGGTAATACCTAATAATTCAGCCATAATAGGAAAAAATATGACCAGTCAAAAAGAATTCAAAGTGGCGGCCGAGAAGGCGCTTGAACATGCCGTAGCATGGCGTGAAGATGGACCAAAACTACCTGCTTTTCCATCAGCAACAACCGCGGAACTTAGAGCGAAGTTTGACAGTGAACTATCGGTTAATGGCTTGAACGGCGAGGCTGTTATTGAAAATTTAGTTAGAGCCGCCGAGCACGGTTTAGTCAGCAATACACATTCAAATTTTTATGCCTGGGTCCAGGGCGCTTCTCATCCCATCGGCGTTGCTGCCGATATTCTTACCTCAGCCTGGGGACAGAATGCCGCAATTCATCAAACCGCTCCAGCTGCAGCTATTGCAGAAGAAGTATCTGCAAAGTGGGTACTAGAACTACTGGATTTGGCACCAGATTGTTCGTTTGCCTTCGCAACAGGGGCCACAATGGCAAGTTTTATTTGTCTCAGTGTTGCTCGCAGCGAAGTGTTACATCGTCAGGGATATGATCTCGAATTTGAAGGTCTAACTGGGGCACCCAACATTCAAGTGTTTTTGGGCGAAGAGGCGCATGCCACCATTATTTCAGATTTGAGGTATCTGGGTTTTGGGCGCAAGAATCTTGTTTTTATAGACGTTGATAATCAAGGTCGTATGCTGCCGGCTGATCTTGAACACAAACTCGGACAGATTGATGGGCCTAAAATTGTGATAGTCCAGGCTGGACATATCAATTCCGGTGCCTTCGACCCCTTCACTGAAATTATACCCCTGTGTAAAGCCTATAACGCCTGGGTACATGTTGACGGGGCGTTTGGTCTATGGGCTAGGGCAGCACCGTCACTTGCACATCTTTGTGATGGGTTGGAACACGCAGATTCATGGACTGTGGATGGGCATAAGTGGTTACAAGTGCCCTATGATTCTGGTTATGCTATTGTCAAACATCCTCGGGCCCATCGCCGAGCCATGGATATTTCTGCCAGCTATCTGGTCAGTGATCCCGATGATGGACGTAACCCTACACAATTTGGTCCTGAGCTTTCGCGGCGCGCAAGGGGATTCTCTCTGTGGGCTGTTTTGCAAGCTTTAGGTCGAGAGGGGGTAGCGGAAATGATCAGTCGTCATCATAATTGCGCTAAATTGCTACAACAACTATTGGCAGATACACCAGGGATCAGAATTTTAAACCAGGTAGTATTGAATCAGCTGGCCATTGCATTTGGCGACGAAAGTGATTCACTTGAAAAACGTAATCAAATGACTGCCTCGGTTATCCAGAAAATTCGTGAAGAAAATAAAAATTTTGTCTTAGGCGCAAAGTGGAAAAATCAATCAATCTTGCGGATTTCCATCATTTCTCAGCTTACCAATAAAGGTGATATTGAGGTGCTAGCAGATTCTTTGTTAAATGCATGGAATGCCGTTAGGTCTAAATAAATTAAAAATCCGAGTCTATTTTTTTCTGATATTCCAAGGTGCGCACGAAGGTCTATGCTGTGGTATAATTTTGTGTGCATTAACGCTATTAATTTTGTCACTATTCAGTCTCACCTTCAATAAATATATCAGGCAGCTGATATTTGAATAGCAATTCAAGGGCGAAGCTAGCAGATACAAATTGTTTTCTGCAAGTCGATAGATAGCTTCCAAGCAAGCAGAACATCTCTGCACCTTGCTCACTCCTAAAACATCCTGATATTTTTTGATGAACCTTGGTCATCCTAATATCATTCTCGTCCTGATTGTTAGTGAATGGTTCTCCCGTACTCATCATGAAGCGTAATACAGCATCTTGATAGTCGCTCCAACAATGCTCTGGATTTTGTTCGCTTAATCGGCCACGCTGGCCTTTAACGCGGCTACTTTTATCTGGTGGTGGGTATTTAGCGTCACCTTAAGCCAATAATTTTGATATTGCTCACTATATTTGTGTTTAGCCTCTTTATCTACATCAGGATTATCTATTTGCGGTTTATTTATTGCTTTAAGTAAGTTTTGCATATCCTTCGCCCATTGCATGCCGTCTTACTCCCACGCCCTTTCTAATTCTCGGATATGATGAGCATTACATAATGCATGTTGGTATTGGGTATATTGATAATACGGCTTCCAATGGTCATGACATAGCACGCCTGTAAAGTACGGTAAAATACTCGATTGATCCATCGCTATTTTTCCTCTTTATTCATGAGGATAAAAATAAGTCCACCACGTTGTGGATGCACCATGAAGCCACCGCTGTTTACCACAAATATAATCCCGGTTTCATCATGTAAAGTTTAGTGGGGGCTTTGTAATGCCGCTTTATGATGCCTTCTGCGCCTGATGACTTTACCAATGCCGCAGCTTGTTCATTAAAGTTAAATAAACTGCCAGCACTGATCGGAATACCTCGTTGATCACTAAAGTATTCTTCAATACGGTTATAAGGGAGTAATTGATATTGAGATAGATAAAAGATGAAATAGGGCCTGAATGCCCGCGTTTTCTAATGTTAGTTTCACCTAAAATTCCAACGTAATTTTCATCTACCCAACAGTAAACCCAGATGATAAACTCTTCTAATAGCATGTTCTAAATCGCTTTATAATTTTTTTTGGCGATTACTATATAAAGTTAGAACATGCCTTTTTCAACCTTGATAACGAAACTTTTAAGTCGCGCACGGCGTTAAGCTAATAACTTCTAGTGATAATATTAGCTTAAAAGGCTCGAGGCATAGTTTTAGTAATGCACCTGATAAAGTAGAAATTTTATTTATTAATCGCACTAACAATAAATAAATCATCTGTTATCGATGTAGCTTACATTAGCAACTAAACCTATAAGGCGTTTAAGAACGGACTGCTAAAAGTTGGCTGTCGTTCAATGGTATCTTCACCTTTGTCCTAAATAGGCTAAGGTGAAGATACCAATCAAAACGGAGCCTATACTATGCAAAAATCTACCACTATCAGTATCGATTTAGCTAAAACTGTTTTCCAAGTTGCCTTATTTAATAAATATGGCGTAATGAAATCTAATAACAAAATGAGCCAATCTAAAATAGTTCAATTCATTGCTCAACACCCTGAAGCAATCATTTGTATGGAAGCTTGCGGAACCGCACATTATTGGAGGCGTCGTTTCCAACAAAGCGGCCATAAAGTCTGACTTTTCCCCGCACATATTGCAGCTAAGTACCGAACAGGTAATAAAACGATGCTTTAGCTATTTATGAGTCTATCAAACGACCTAAGACTTATTTTGTTCAAGTAAAAAATCTTGACCAGCCAGTCTTAACGAGTTTTCTTGAAGATGCAGAGAATGAATTAACGACGTCTAGCCGATTTATTTTAAGGGATTTACTAAACCAACTTTTGTTGTTAAATATTCAGGTTGAAGAAGCAACAAATAGGTTAGTTGCTAGGGCTAAGGAAGTGCCTGTCTGTAGTAAATTAACTGCATTACCAGGCGTGGCTTGGATAATAGCGAGTACACTTTATGCAAGATTGGGTGATGGCTCAGCCTATAAGTGTGGGCGAGATGCTAGCGCAAGTGTTGGTGTGGTTCCTGCGCATTCAAGAACAGGGGGAAATAATAAGTTATTAGGGATAACGAAAAGAAGTGATAGGTGTTTACGATCATTACTTGATCAGGTCAGACTCCTGTGGCTACTAATAACCTCACACCACGGAGCGCTTGTATCGCTTTAACAACAGGATAAAACCGCCAGTTTTTCACTTGATGTGTTAATTCATTATCCAGCCTTTTTAAGCGTTTTAGTCGCTCAGTAATGGTCGAAACCGCTTCTTGTAAAACAATTTGCTGACAAGGATGCGGTAGCACTAATTCAGCGAGCCAACGCAAATACTGTAATGACCAGTTATCTTTTATTTTGCTGTTAATGTTGTTACGTAACAGCAAAGCTTTTAGTTGGTATTTGGCGTCTTTTAAATCTTTCATGCCGGTTTCACGGGCGCGTGATAAATTACGTACGGCGTCATCTTCGGGCTCAGGGACATAGAGAGGCGTTAAATCTTCAGACTTGAGCAGCTTTGCAAGTTTGAGCGCATCACGCTTATCTGTTTTGATTTTCTCTCCTGGTTTTTTAGGGATAAGCGAAGGTGCGATGACATAGCAGCAATGATTAAGGCTGGTGAGCAAGCGGTAAATCCAATAGCCACAAGAGCCAGCTTCGTACACAAAATTAAGTGTGGCATCTGGGTATTTTGATTGTCGCGCTAGTTTTTTAAAGGCGGCTTTATTACTGAGTATTTTACCTAGATGCGTTGATTTAGCGCCACGTTGGCCTTCAATATAAGCGACTTCAGTAAATGTTTTATGAGTATCTAAGCCAATGAAAAATATGTTATGTTTTATCATGCTAGCCTCTGTTTTATATTGTTGACACATATATTATGGCTCTGGTTTGTAAAACTAACCCACGTTCAGAGGCTAGCACTTCGTGGGGAGTCATTGTGTCTATATGGCAAAAGGAGCTAGCCGAAATGTTTGGTTCATTCCAAGATTAAAACACTATAGAAAAGATTGTTACGTCAATCCCACGTCAGCTTTTAAGTAAATTCGATATGAAAAATTCTTTCTCACCAGAGGAAGTGAAACGTGTTTTTGTGGACGCTTTAGGTAACGATATAAATATTAAATATGCTTTCGCTATGTTTTGTTCCCAAGTAGACTTTAATGAATTATCTGAAACACATCAATTCGGCTCTACTTTTTCAGAGTTACGATTAGAAGTATCAAAAAAGTGTTTTGAGGGTTGGCCACGATTTAACTTTGAGTCACTTTTAAGTTATTCTAAACAATCGACAATGTCTGGTTTAGTTAATGAAGTTACAGATATTGGTCTTGATTTTGGCTGTGGTGATTAGCCATATATAAGCCATTCAAGCAGGACTTTTAATGGGGCGTTAGTAGTATTAAGTATTTCTCTAATCATATAAGGATATAAATTATGAATAGTTTCACAAAATGGGTGATTTTAGCCGCTTTAATTTTAGCTGCCCTTACTTGTTATTCTTATGGTAGTTCGACTGGCTTATTTGTTTTTATTCTTATTGGTGCACTATTTGAATTGGCATTTTGGTTTGGTATTTTTTCAAAAAAAGACAAGCATTCCAGCTCGTAAAAATACTACTAACAAGGCGTTCAAACGGACAAAAAACAGTTGGCTGTTTTCACTTCGTTCAATATTTTAGCCAACAATTTTTTGCCCGTTAATTGGGAGCCAGCTGTATAGGTACACTCACACTATTTCGTGCATGCAATCATTTTAAAATTAATAGAGGAAGAAAATGAAATACAAGGCATATTGGTTTTTAATTTTTATATCGGCTTTATTGTTATCATTAATATTGGGACTAGCTCCTTACATTATCTATCATCTAGGGCTTATAACTCCAACAGAGCAAGATGTTATTAAAGTTGTTGCACCTGTTGGCGGAATGTTTGGTCCAGCTAGTGCTTTTTTTTCTGGTTTCGCATTAATTGCTGTAATAATTAGTATTCAACAGCAACGCGAAGCATTAAGGATACAAGCAGAGGAATTGGAATTAACAAGGAAAGAAATAAGTGCGTCAACAGCTGCCCAGCAAGAGATGGCTACACATCAAAAAAACGCGATTAGCCTTGAAGTCATTATGCCTTTCATGAATGAAATTTCTTCTTCAGAAATGAGAAATGCAATTATCACTTTATCAAAGTTTGGTAGAAAGGAAAATTTTGACAAAATGTACTTTGATCTAGTCCAGAAGAATAAATCTGATTTACTTCAAAATAGTGAATTAGAAGAATTTGAGTTAATTGATAATTCTAGAAGGAAGTTTGTAGGGCTATTTCACAAAATGCAGAGGTTATCAGCTACAGGCGTTGTTGATAATGAAATCGTTAGAGTTGTTTTAGGCCCCGATAGTTGTTGGATTTTATTAAATATAGTAGAGCCACTCGATGCTAAAATTCGGCCAAACTATTCTACTTTATCATTTGATTTTGCTAGGAGTCTCTACAGTCCTGAAATTATAGAATCCGAAGGGAAGCATGACTAAAACACAGCTAACAACACGTTCAAGCAGGACAAATTACAGTTGGCTCTTAATGGGGCGTTGGTCATAAGGAGATTATATGAGCATCCGAGAAGAATTAAAGGAAGAGTATTTATTTCTACAACAAACATATGAAGACTTTGATAATCGGGCACTATTAATCAAAAGTTGGTGCATCACTATTTCATTAGGTGCTTTAGCACTAGGTTTTGATTCCTCGAAAGGGGGATTTTCAACATCTTTATTTCTATTTGTCGCTGGTTCTGCATTATTATTTTGGCTAATTGAGGCAAAATGGAAGACATTCCAATATGCTAATGCCTATCGAATTCGTATTATCGAGGCTTATTTTCGAGGAGATGAAAACTATCAAAATATTGTGCCATTTCAAATTTATAATTCTTGGTTCAAAGCTTATTCTGAGGATCCACCAATACATAAATATGAAGCTACAAAAATTAGTAAAACTCCTTTGGCTCAAACGTTTAGTAATGCAATGATCCCCTTAGTTTTTACACCATATTTATTTTTTTGGGTGGAGTTATAGGCGCAATTATTACCTATAAGTAAATAAACAGGGACAAAATACAGTTGGCTTTTGCTCCTTCGTTCACTTATTTTAGCCAACAATATTTGTCTTTTATTTGGGTGTTGGCGTTTTATCTAGTTTAGTGTTTTCTAATAGTTTGGAGGAATTATGTGGATTTCAATTGTTCTCGTTTCAATCTTGGCCTTACTAATGTTTCGCTCAGGTGTTGCTGAATATAAATATTATCAATCGGTCAAAACACTTGAACCTAAAATTTGGGAGCAGCTTGGGTCACCTAAATTTTTAAAAATTCCAATAGTATTTGTATCATCAAAAGGTTCAAAATTATTACGTGGCATTTCCAATAAAATAGTATGTGAGTTTGCAAATAAACATAGGCAAGCTGGCATTCAATTTTTGGCGTATGTTGTGTTAGTTTTAGTTGCAAGTATAGTGTATTTTAAAATCGCCTAACAGCTGTTTAACAGGGACAAAAAACAGTTGGCTTTTGCTCCTTCGTCGCTATTCTAGCCAACTATATTTTACCTATTAACAGGGCGTTGGTCCTTCTGGTTTTGGAGATAATCATGGATATTGATGAAGATAAAATCGATGAAGCAGCCTTAGCTTTAATGTATCTCACATTGCATGATCACTTTCGAGCATGGAAACAAATTGATTGGGAAGTAACTAATCGGTTATATGAAAAAGGCTTAATATGTGATCCCGTTGGCAAAGCTAAATCTGTTGTATTAACTGACGAAGGGCTCAAAAAATCTGAAGAGTTGTTTCATAAGCTTTTTGCTAAAAATTAAGCGGTAGTAGGGCATATAACAATAAAATTAACAGGGCTAAAACAGCAGCTGGTTCGCTTCGCTTCATGTTGGCCCATTATTTAGGCGTGATGATGAGTCGATATTATTGGTGTTAAATTATAAGTACTCCTCAATATTCGGGGCTGTTGGTGTTGCAATTGGACTATGTTCTTTTTTATTTAATTACTACATGGTTCCAGTGTCATTACCTGGATATAAAGTAGTGGTTGCTCCAGCAATGCTCATTCTCCTTTTTTTCAGTGAAGAAACTGATTTTGCACTTAAAATGATACTTTTTCTTTCAGGTCAATTTTTAGGATATTTTTTAATTGGTTGTATTGTTCAAATAATTAAAAAGCATGGTTGGGAACATACTCAGTCATAACAAGAACAATTAAACGGGGGATGATATTTCCCCCGATAAAACGGAACAATACCTAATAATGAAAATATTTTTACTTACCCATGAGCGTGAATTACATAGGGCAACTAATACCGGCTCTCTGGCACTAGAAAGTGCTAATGAAATTGTTGAACGTATACTTTGGGAAAGAGTAAACCCTAATAAAAATCTTACTCGACTGATAGAAAATAATGAGGCGGTATTATTATATTCGAAGGCAGAGTCATCATCTGCAGTATCAAGGCTAACAATTGAAGAGTATGAAAACATTATTATTATTGATGGCACATGGCAGGAAGCAAATAAAATTTTCAACCAGAGCTCGTACTTAAAAAATGCGCCACAATCTACTTTGAAAACGGCAAATTCTTCGTTATATAACCTTAGGGCCAATCAACCTAAAGGTGGCTTATGTACCATCGAATGCATAATCGAAGTATTAAGGCTTAAAGGACAACATAAAATGGCAGCAGAATTATCATTAAAATTTGAGCAGTTTAATGGCTAAAAAATAACAAAAAAATAACAAAAAAATTAAACTAAAGATTAGGGTTGATTGCGTTTACGCTATCTTTTATCCAATGAACAAGCTAAAAAATACTTTTAAATATCTAGCTAAAGTCCTATAAGTCATCATGGTTATTCTAACTATAGCCAGGTCGGCTTAACCCTTGTTGTTCATTTTTCAAATAGCGTGCGTGTTCGAGTTACATTGGTACGCTAAACTTCTGGCAGCGAAACAAGATCAATTTCAACGTTATAGTGACAAATCAAATGAAAATTCGGTTGAATCTGATGCTTTGCATGGTAACGGTAATAAGAAGTGTTTAAGATACCCCCATCATCATTCAAATTGCTTGTTTTATTCGCTTTAAAAAGCTAGTTATCCTGTTGCATTCAATCCTAATAGCCGGCTATTAGTTAATCATGCGCTATTAGTTAACATTTTTAACCCGACTAAAACCTACGCACTTTGCATGCTCATAACATTTGGCATTTGCCACTCATCATTGATTATTTAACGCGGAATTTACATGAATTTAGAACAAGCTTTATTAGTAATAGGTAATGCACATGACAACGAACTGCCTGTTGCCGCGCTCGACGTAGCTAAAACGAATTGGCCAGCATTTTATGCTGAATTAGAGCAGATAATAGATCAATTTGTCGCAGATGATAGTTCGCTAACCGATGAGCAGAATGCCATTTTATTTTTTGGCACCTTATTATTAGCCGAATTAAAGTATTCTCCGGCGCTGTCAAAGTGCTTACAGCTTTTTTCGTGCAGTGACTCGTTTTTAACGCCTATTGAAGGGGTGTTTGGTGATGCGATTACTGAATTAACATCAACCTTATTTTATAATGTCGCCAATGGTAATACACAAGCTTTGTCTGACTATATTGTTGCTGGTCATCAAGCCATGTATGGCAAAGCATCTGCTATGGAAGCGGTATTTGCTCAATACGAAGTGGGCACTATTGATCAGGCTGAATTGAGTGAACATATCACGCTATGGTTAGCCGCATTTTTGGCTTTACCCAGTTCAATCAGTAGTTTTTTAATTAGCGCATTAGCTGATTCTTGTATCGAATATCAACTTGATGATCTTAAAAGTCAGTTTATTGGCTTATGTGATAAAGACGTATTTGATGAATACCGCTTTAAACAAGATGAAGTAAAAGCATGGCAGAGCCTTGATGGGCGTAAGTTGATTGAGTCTGGCATTATTCAAACAGAGTTTAATCTTGTTGACACCTTAAACTCTTGGGCTGAAGGTGATAGCTCAGATGATGAAGTATTAGACAATCCTTCAAGTGATAGCCTTTCAAACGACGACCTTGATGTATTTGATTCGTTAATGGGCGAGGGCGGTTTGTTGTCTAATATCTTGTACGACGAAAATACCATTTTAGAGAACAGTGTGCCCGTGAGTTCATTAGCAACAGCTGGCCGCAATGATCCTTGCCCGTGTGGCAGCAACAAGAAATATAAGAAGTGTTGTCTGCAGTAAAACAGTCAGCTGGAATAGCCAAAATAAGATTGCTGAATAACATCAGCAATCACAGTATAATTGCACATTATCATCAGGTATTTAATCAAAGGTATTTAAAAAGTAGTATGGCAGAACAATTAAATTATCCCGAACTAACCGTTACCCAGCTTGATCTAACTGAAGCACATACCTCAGATGCCATAAAACCCGATGCCATAAAAAAGTGTACACAGGTTGCTGAGATAAACAGTGATGATATTGATAAAGTTGTGCCTAAAATTGTGCTTGCTACCCTCAACGCTAAATACTTTCACACCAGTTTTGGTTTACGTTATCTTTACGCTAATTTAAAAGAATTACAGGATTATTGTGAAATAAAAGAGTTTATTATTCAAACGCGTGCCATTGATATTGTTGAACAAATTCTTGCATCAAAACCTGATATTATCGGTTTTGGGGTTTATATATGGAATATCGTTGAAACCACCGATGTGGTTAGCTTATTAAAAGTTATCGCGCCTGACATTCAGATTATTTTAGGTGGGCCAGAAGTAAGTTATGAAACTGAGCAGCAAGCCATTGTTGCCAATGCCGATTATGTCTTGACGGGTCCGGCGGATTTAAGTTTTTATCAACTGTGTAAAGACATTATAAATAACACGCCACCCGATAAAAAAATAGTTCATTCAAAACCCGTTGAATTAAATGAGTTAGCATCACCTTACCAGTATTATACCGATGAAGATTTAACCCACCGTTTGCTTTATGTTGAAGCCTCGCGTGGTTGCCCGTTTAAGTGTGAGTTTTGTTTATCGTCGTTAGATAAAACCTCTGTGCCATTTGAGATAGTCATATTTCTGGAGCAAATGGAAATTTTATATAACCGTGGCGCGCGTAATTTTAAATTTATTGATAGAACCTTTAATTTAAATATTAATACCACGATGAAAATTATGCAGTTTTTCTTAGACCGAATGACTAACGATCTTTATCTGCATTTTGAAGTAGTACCTGATCATCTGCCTAGAAAGTTAAAAGAGGTGTTAGCGCAATTTCCAGAGGGCAGTTTGCAATTTGAAATTGGTATACAAACTTTTAATACACAAGTGCAAAAAAATATTAGCCGTAAGCAAAACAACGCTAAGTCGAAAGACAATTTAATCTGGTTAAAAGATCATACCCATGCACATATTCATGCTGATCTTATTTTTGGTTTACCCGGCGAAACCTTTGACACTTTTAAAGACAGCTTCAACCAACTTTATCATTGTCGTCCGCATGAAATTCAAATGGGTATATTGAAACGTTTGAAAGGTAGCCCGATTATTCGACATACCGAAGCATTTGATTTGCGTTTTAATCCCTTGCCACCTTTTAATATCTTAAGTACCGACCGGGTGAGTTTTACCACCATGCAACGTATTAATCGCTTTGCTCGCTATTGGGACATGATAGGTAATTCAGGGCGTTTTAAATACGCTTTACCCCATATGTTGTCGGATGAACCGTTTGATGATTTTATGGCGATTACCGAGTGGATTTTTAATAAAACTGGGCAAATTCATAAAATTAACCTGAAAAAGTTATTTGAGCTAATTTCACAAGCGGTTGAAGCTTTGTATCCTGAAAAACATGAAGTGGTTATCGAAAAGATAGAGCAAGATTACGAAGCAGCTAAATTGAAAAGCTTGTTTAGCAGCTTGAGCCTTTATGCGGTTCCACAAGCAGCAACCATAGTGAAAAATAAATCACTGCAGCGACAACAAAGGCATATGAGTTAATGGCTAAAAGTTAGAGGTTTAATCTATACTTTCAATCCTGGGCTTAATTTGAGAGCACAAATGAAAAACCTGCCTCTTTACTTGCCGACAATGTCAATAATGTGTAGCAGCACATAATTTATTAAAAACACGCTGATTTTTATACTGTACAAGTCATTAATAAAATCGAGCCACTTGAATTAAAACCGGCAAAAGCCCATATCAGGACTTTATTTGCTATTTTTAAACGAATGCTAAAACACTTTTACTGAGGTTTACTATGTCTGATTCACCTATTCAAATAGTTTGCGCAAGTTGCAGTACAAAAAATCGCCTAGCCAAAGACAAGCTCAATAATAAACCTGTTTGTGGCAAGTGTGGAAAACCTGTGCTTTCCACTAAACCTGTTGTGGGTAGCGATAAAAACTTTAGCCGCTTTGTTACAGACAATGGTTTACCTGTGGTCGTCGACTTCTGGGCTGAATGGTGTGGACCATGTAAACAGTTTGCCCCTACCTTTGAACAAGTGGCAGGCGAGATGTCTACCCAGGCTTGTTTTGTCAAGTTAGACACTGAACATAATCAAAATACCGCGGGCGGTTATAGTATTCGTTCAATTCCTACTTTAATGATATTTCATCAGGGTAAAGAAATTGCGCGTATGTCAGGGGCTTTACCGAAAGCACAATTTACCCAATGGCTGGCTCAAAACTTACCTGCTGTTTGAATATCTGACATTTAGCGTTAAGAAGTTAAATAAGCTTATTAAGGGCAACTGCTAAGGTGAAATATTAAGGGAAGTGATGACAGATTCACTTGCTATATTGCCTTTTGCTACTGAGATATTGTCGGTGGACAGCAAGTAGTCGTTGGGACGCATTCGCTTGATAAAAAACGTCTTTTTTGTGCTAGTTGTGATCATGCATTGGGCAGGGGGTATTGTTATTCACAAGTGAAAAATCCCACTTATGAATAACAAGGTCAACGACTTACTTTACTAACTCTACTTTGTTAACTTTATTCTCCTTAAATCTCATTACCAGCTTCTGGTAGTAAGGAGATAAAAAAGCTCATCTCCAAGGCGCTTTCTTTTAAACGTTTAAAACGTCCTGATGCACCGCCATGGCCCGCGTCCATATCTGTTTTAAATAGCAGTAGGTTGTCATCTGTTTTAAACTCTCGCAGTTTTGCTACCCACTTCATGGGTTCAAAGTACTGTACTTGTGAGTCGTGCAAGCCGGTGGTTACCAGTATATTGGGGTAGTGCTGCGCGCTGATATTGTCAATAGGAGAATAAGCTAAAATATCCTGGTAGGCTTGTGCTTCGTTTGGATTACCCCATTCGTCATATTCATTGGTGGTTAGCGGTATGGTTTCATCGAGCATAGTCGTTAACACGTCTAAAAAGGGTACATGGGCACCAATACCTAAATACAACTCAGGTGCTTGGTTTGCTATAGCGCCCATTAATAAGCCGCCGGCGCTACCGCCTGAGGCAAATATTTTATCTTTAGCGCCATAACCTTGTGCCACCAATGCTTGGGTAACGTCAATAAAGTCATTAAAGGTATTTTGTTTATGTGCCATTTTACCGGTTTCGTACCATGCTCTTCCTAGCATCTCTGAGCCACGAACATGGGCGATAACGTACACAAAACCTCGGTCGAGTAAGCTTAAGGTTTGACTAGAAAAATTAGGGTCTATCGTAATACCATATGCACCATAACCATATTGTAGCAGTGGGTTAGTGCCGTCTTTTTTAAAGCTACTGCTGCGATATACAAGCGATACGGGTACTTGTGTGCCATCACGTGCACTAATAAATAAGCGCTCTGACTGGTAATCTTCTTTGTTAAAGTCGCCTAATACTTTTTGCTGTTTAATTAGCTTTCGCTCACCAGTGGCTAAGTCAAAATCATATAAAGAGCCGGGTGTGGTTAAACTTGAATAATAGAGTCTTGCCGTGGTACTTTCTGGCTCAGGGTTATCACCTAAGCAAGCAAAATAGCACGGGTCGTCAAACGACAGGGGATATTGATGACCTGAATTTTCACCCTGTGTGGTGTGAACGATAAAACGAATTTGGCCATTTTCTCGTTCGGTAACCACAATAAAGTGATGAAATAATTCAATGCCTTCTAACAGCACATTTTCTCTATGTGGAATAACTTCTTGCCAGTTATTGATATCATTAACTTGATCAACCGCCACCTTCATTAATCTAAAGTTTTTCGCCTGATAGTTAGTGACAATGTAAAAGTGTTCAGCCATTTTATCAGCGTGGTATTCGTGTTGCTCTTGATATGGAAACAGAGCGACAAACTTGCCATCAGGCTCGTCAGCACTTAGCGCTAAACAATGTGTTGATTCAGTGGCGTGTAAACAAATATAAATTTGACTGTCATCTCTGCTCTTATCTAAACTCATGTAAAAGCTGTGATCTTTTTCTTCATAAACGAGCACATCATCAGATTGTGCCGTGCCTAATTTGTGACGATAAACTTGCGTACCTAACAAGGTTTCTAGATCTTTTTTGACATAGAATAGGGTTTTATTGTCGTTAGCCCAAACCACTTCGCCTTCAGTTTCGACGAGAATATCTGTTAAATAAATATCTGCTGAGTCGACAGCTTGGTTTAAGTCTTTAAAGATGACGGTGTAAATACGGCGACTGTCTGTGTCTTCAGAGATTGACATTAATTGATCATTAGGACTTATCGAGACATCACCTAAATCATAAAACTCATGGTCTTTGGCGCGTTCATTAACATCTAATAACAGGGTTTTGTTTTCACCAGTAAAGCTAGTTGCTCGATAAAAATTTGAAAATTCTTGTTCGCCACTAATTTCGCTGTGATACCAATACTTACCGTCTTTTGCTGGCACGGTATTATCGTCTTTTACCACTCGGGCTTTAAGCTCTTGAAAAAGTAATGCCTGTAAAGGCTTTTGCTCGGCTAACATAGCATCAGCATAATCATTTTCATCATTAAGGTGGGCCAATACCTCTTCGTCAATTCGCTGGTCATCACGCATCCAATAATAATTATCCACCCGTTGATGATGGTGAATGGCCATTTTATGTGGAATTTTTTTAGCTATTGGCGCGGTAACTTTTTTGTTTGACCTAGCTGATATAAGTGAAGATGTTGGCACTAAGTGCTCCTATTTAAGAGATATTGTATAAAGTTGTGCTTGAAATTTTGATTGATGATGAGATCTTTTATCTCTGGTATTTAGCCATTTTTGGCGATGAAAAAATAGCACACTTAATGAATCAAATGTATTTAACTAAAGAAAATATTTAATGGACAAGTCTAGCGAGCTTTTATACATGAGATTAGTTAATGGTTTAATCATTTTTTATTAAACTTTCTCATTATTAAACCTTCTCATTAAAAATTTCATTAAGATAAGCGCCTTAACTGTTTGCATAAGGTTTAATGTCGCTTTAAATGCTTAGTCGCTTTTCAATCACCCTCTAACTGTCAATTATAGCAAAGCTGTTAATCGTAAGGTTAGCGGTTTTCATATAAAAATTCAGTTAAAAGAGTTGCTAGTATATTTTTCCAAAAGCGTTCAAATATTTATTCTACCGCCAAATTCAATAGAAAACGTTAACACACAGCAGAACGTAGAATAAAGACTGAGTCTTAAGCTAATTTTGCCCTTGATTGCGGTCGTTAATATCATCAGAGTAATGCGTAGGAACAAGGGTAATTATTACTGGTCAATTTTACGTCTAACTGTATGTTTTTTAGTCGTAATTGCCTGTTCATCTTCGCTGTTGATAATTGTTACATAAATTAAGTCAATAATTACGCTAAACAGTAGCATTTTGCCTCACTTTAGATTAAGTTTGCCGCCTTTATTTACTACAGTTAACCAGAGCGCCTTATGATAGAAAATACTCTTCCTCAACTCGAACAACTGATTGAACAGATCATTGCAAAAAATAAGCTATTAAAAAGCCAAGTGGCAGAATTAGAGTTACAAAAATCAACACTAGTCGATGAAAACGAAATGTTACAACTAGAAGCACTCGAAGGTGAAGAAAAACAAAAGCAAACAAATAGTGTATTAACCAGCCTATTAGGTAAATTACAAAGTGTAGAAGAGCTTAGTTAATGTTGGTTGAAGACTCCAAAAAGATCAGCATTGAAATTATGGGCAAACAACACCAATTTTTTTGTCCGGCTGAACAAGTCGAGGATTTAAAGCAAGCCGCGAGTAATCTTGCTGCTATGTGTGATGACATTAAGAAACAAAAAGGTACGGCGAGCAGTGAGCGTGCTTTATTGGTGGCATCAGTTAATTTAAGTTATTCACTACTCATGGCAAATAATAAAATTAAGCTGTCTCAACACGAGCAAGAGACTTTGATTTTAAAACTGAAAAGTGCGTTATAGTACTTTAATTTTCTAGTATTACTGCTATCTATTGGTAAGATAACAGTAATACGGGTTATTTTATGTCAAGTTGCATTATTAGTTGCATTATGTTTAGTTGCATTTATCAGGTAAATTGCATCCAAGTACCTTGAGTTTTTATTTAGGAACACCTTCATTATGGCTGCTGCAAGCATTGAATTTAAAGGGTCAAGCTTTACCCTTTCTGTTTTACATTTAAGAACCTCAACATTAGCGGATATTCGTGCTGATTTAATAAAAAAAGTTGCTCAAGCCCCCGATTTTTTTTACCTAGTGCCTGTTGTGGTCAGTATCGAAAAACTTGTGGGCGGCATTGAATATCAAGCGCTAAAAACATTAATCGAAGAATTCAACTTTACTTTTGTTGGTTTTACTGGTGATGTTGCGACAGAGCAACGCAAACTTATTCGTGAACTTGGTTTTTCTTTCGTTAACACCACAAAAGTGAGTACCGCAACAAAAACGGCGATTGCACAAGAAAGTATGACAAAAATAGCCACTAGTGCTGAATGTCACCTATACACTGACAAAGTCCACCGTGGCCAAGTTCGCTCTGGTCAGCAACTTTACGCTAAAGATCAAAATTTAGTGGTTATTGGCTCAGTTTCAGCCGGTGCTGAAGTGATTGCCGATGGTAATATTCATGTCTATGGTTCGTTACGTGGTCGAGCAATTGCTGGCGCAAAAGGTCATCATAAAGCGCAAATATATTGCCAAAATCTTGAAGCTGAATTGGTCTCCATTAATGGTAACTATTGGCTCAGTGAGTCAATGCAGCAACATTGGGGCTCACCCGCATTTATACACTTGACTGACAGTGAATTAACGTCATCAAAACTTATTTAATTTATAACTCATAAAGGAAATTCGCTCTATGGCACGCATAATAGTAGTTACATCAGGCAAAGGTGGTGTGGGTAAAACAACATCAAGTGCTGCCATTGGTATTGGTTTGGCATTAAAAGGTCATAAAGTTGTTTTAATTGATTTTGATATTGGTTTACGAAATCTTGACTTAATTATGGGCTGTGAACGTCGTGTTGTTTATGATTTTGTTAATGTGATTAACGGTGAAGCGAGCTTAAACCAGGCACTTATTAAAGATAAACGCGTTAGCAGCTTATCTATATTACCGGCTTCACAAACGCGCGATAAAGACGCATTAACTAAAGAAAACGTTGGTAAAGTATTGGAAGAGCTGGCAAAAACTTTTGATTATATTATCTGTGATTCACCTGCAGGCATTGAAGCAGGCGCGATGATGGCGCTTTATTATGCGGATGAAGCTATAGTGACAACCAACCCTGAAGTTTCATCGGTACGTGATTCTGACCGCATTTTAGGTATGTTAGCGAGTCGCTCACGCAGAGCAGAGCTTGGTTTAGAACCAATAAAAGAGCATTTATTATTAACACGTTACTCACCTAAACGAGTGGAAGAAGGTGAAATGCTCAGTGTTGAAGATGTTGTCGATATTCTCTCAATACCCTTGTTAGGCGTTATTCCAGAATCACAAGCTGTACTCAAAGCATCAAATGCCGGCGAGCCAGTAATTTTAGATGTTGAAAGTGATGCAGGTAAAGCTTATCAGGATGTTATAGACCGTTTATTAGGTGAGACGGTTGAATTTAGATTTTTAGTTGCCGAGAAAAAAGGCATTTTCACTCGTATGTTTGGAGGAGGATAATAACGTGGCCCTATTAGATTATTTTTTACAGAAAAAAGGAAAACAGGTAACAACAGCTTCAAAAGCCAAAGAGCGTTTGCAAATTATTGTTGCCCACGAGCGTAATAGCCGACATAAACAGCCTGATTACTTACCGCAACTTACTGAGGATATTCTTAACGTTTTGCGTAAATATATTAAAGTATCAGATGAAAGTTTTTCAATAAATCTTGATAAAAAAGAGGGTAATTTAAATGTTTTAGAACTCAACATTGAATTACATGATGAAAAGAGTACAGACTAAAGGTTATTATTTTTTGGCTCCGCCGCTTAGTAAATGATTATTAGCGTATTAATAGGCTAGTAGTCTAAAAGCAGCAGATAAATAGCGATAAAAACTAAAAACGACAATGCACTATGGTGATCATAAAGTAGAGTTCTGTTTGGTAAAGTTATCAAACCGGCGCTAAATCTGTTTTTTGATATGAAAATTTCAAGTATTAGATCCAATTATTCATATTTTAATGATTAAGATGAACAAAAAAAATAACTAAACCGGTCTTAATTATTATGATGTTAATTTTTGGAAGTTACTCTTTTGTTGCGTAGTTTATTAATACAGGTACTGGTTTTTTTAGTTATTTTTAATGCTACCTCGATGTGGCGAGAAACTAGCATGCTGTCTACTACTGCAGATATTGTGCCAGTTAAACATCAACTAAAAACGCTGATGCATAATGATATAATGCTTGAAGCTAAGGGTAAAAAGACCATAGTTTATTTTTTTGCCCCTTGGTGCCAGGTATGTAATTTTAGTATCGATAATTTGCAAAATGTTTATCAAAAAAATCCTGAAATAGATGTCATCGCTGTCGCGTTAGATTTTGTCGATCTTGAGGAAGTTAAAAAATTTACTAATAATCATCAATTAACCTTTCCGGTTGCTTTGGGTAATGAGTCAGTAAAAGCTGACTTTCAAGTGCAGGGTTATCCAAGTTATTATGTGTTAAATCGAGAAAATGCCATTATTGGTCGTTCTCTAGGCTATTCTTCTGAAATTGGTCTGTATTTAAGGAGTCTTTAGGCTTCTGATCTTTTACAGGTTTGTGTACACTAAGGCCATCAAAACAATCATGAGCAAAAGGCCTTATGCAAATTTCCGCAAACTTTGACTCAGGTAATATCGATGTTATCTCAGCAAAAGACCCAAGTAATATTCAACTAGCCATTAAAAAAGATAATCAATCAGAATTCTACCAATGGTTTCACTTCAAACTTCATAATACCGAATACGCTGAACATGTCATGCATTTAACTAATGCAGGCAAGTCGGCTTATGTTGACGGTTGGAAAGATTATCAAGCGGTTGCATCTTATGACCGCCAACATTGGTTTCGTGTACCAACAGAATTTGATGGTGAAAATCTTACTATTACTTTCACACCAGAATATGACGCGACTTATTTTGCCTACTTTGCACCTTACAGTTACGAACGTCATCAAGACCTAATTCACGGTGCACAATTAGATATTGATTGTCAGTTACAGGTATTGGGGCAAACACTCGATGGTCGTGATATGTCGGTATTGAAAGTGGGTGAAGAGGGCGAAGGTAAAAAAGTTATTTGGATAACTGCACGTCAGCATCCGGGTGAATCTATGGCCGAATGGTTTATGGAAGGCTTTATTGATCGCTTATTAGATGAAGACGATGGGGTTGCGCGGTCATTGTTAAACAGTGCGGTATTTTATTTAGTACCCAACATGAATCCTGACGGCTCAGCTCGTGGCCATCTGCGTACCAATGCTAAGGGTGTTAACTTAAATCGTGAATGGCAAACACCCACGATGGAAAATAGCCCTGAGGTGTATCTTGTACGTGAAAAAATGCTTGCGACAGGCGTAGATATGCATCTAGATATTCATGGTGATGAAGCTTTACCTTTTAATTTTGTTGCTGGTAGTGAAGGTGTTCCTTCATATAACGTGCGTATTAAAGGCCTTGAAGATAAATTCAAAAATGTGCTTTTAGCTATAACACCAGAGTTTCAAGATGACAAAGGTTACGATAAAGACGAGCCTGGCCAAGCTAACTTAACGGTTGCGGCTAATTGGGTGGGCGAACAATTTAAATGTTTAGCCTACACAGTTGAAATGCCATTTAAAGACAACAATTTATTACCCGACTACAGTGTCGGTTGGTCAGATGAGCGCAGTAGTTTATTTGGTCGAGACTTTTTAACCGCTATTTACCACGTGGTGGATGACTTACGTTAGTGGTTAGTTATAACATAGGTCTATCACTGTGCCACATTTAAGTATAATTTCAGCGGTAAACTAGGTAAGCCGATTAAAGCGTCATTTGAGGATAAGGGTTATGCCCTTATCCGTTATTGTACAGATTTTGTCTTAGACAAAAGCTAAGTACATATATGCGGTAATCTTGCTTCTCTAGTTTTGCTGGCTAAAGGCAAGTGGTTCGGGTATATATTACAACGCAAAATAACTTTAAAAAAATAATAATTATCAGGAGTCTAGGATGCAAGAAATTGTTAATAACATTAATGGCTATATTTGGAGCCCATATTTAATCTATCTTTGTTTGGGGACAGGGGTTTTCTTCTCTATTTTAACGCGTTTTGTACAAATACGTCATTTCCGTGAAATGTTCCGTTTATTACTGTCAGGTAAAAGCTCAGAAAAAGGCATATCCTCATTTCAAGCACTCGCTGTTTCGTTATCTGGTCGTGTGGGTACGGGTAATATTGCCGGTGTTGCCGCGGCTATTGGTTTTGGTGGCCCCGGTGCTGTATTTTGGATGTGGGTGGTGGCATTTTTAGGTGCGGCGACTGCTTATATTGAATCAACCAATGCACAAATATACAAAGAAGAAGAAGATGGTCAATACCGTGGTGGTCCAGCGTATTATATAGAAAAAGCGTTAGGTCAAAAATGGTATGCGTGGATCTTTGCGTTAGCGACAATTCTAGCTTGTGGTGTACTTTTACCGGTTGTGCAATCAAATGGTATTGGTGATGCTATGGTCAATGTTTTTGGCAGTGGCGGCACAGTTAACTCTTTCATGGGTGAATTACCTTTGACGAAAGTTTATAGTGCGGTATTTATTGTTTTATTACTCGGTTTTATTATTTTTGGTGGCGTTAAACGTATAGCCAACTTTACCCAAGTTGTCGTCCCTTTTATGGCGTTAGCCTATATTATAATTGCCTGTTCAATTATTGCTTTGCATATTGATCAACTACCAGACATTTTTATGTTGATTATCACTGATGCATTCACTCCTATGGCGGGCTTTGGTGCGGCGATTGGTTGGGGCGTAAAACGTGGTGTTTATTCCAATGAAGCGGGTCAGGGTACTGGCCCTCATGCGGCGGCGGCGGCTGAAGTTGATCATCCCGCCCAACAAGGCTTAGTTCAAGCCTTCTCTGTTTACATTGATACACTATTTGTTTGTTCTGCAACGGCATTTATGATTTTAATCACTAATTCCTATAATGTCATGCCTGAAGGGTCAACCAGCTTTATTGTTAACAATTTAGCTAATGATGTGGTTATTAATGGTCCTGCTTTTACACAGATTGCCGTGGACAGTGTATTAACCGGATTTGGTAAACCGTTTATTGCAATAGCTTTATTTTTCTTTGCCTTTACGACTGTACTGGCTTATTACTTTATTGCAGAAAATAACGTTTCTTACATTAATAAAACTGTCAAAATGCCGATACTTAGGTTTGTCCTTAAATTGGTACTTATGTCAGCTGTATTTTACGGTACAGTGGCAAAGCCAAGTGCTGCTTGGGGATTAGGCGACATTGGTGTTGGTTTAATGGCTTGGTTGAATATTGTCGGTATTATTGCCATTTTCTTTATGGCTAAACCGGCGATTAAAGCCTTAAGAGATTATGAACGACAGCAAAAAGCCGGTGTTAAAACTTACACTTTTGACCCAAAAAGCCTAGAAATTAAAAATGCTGACTTCTGGGAACAGCGTTTGGAAGAACAAAATAAAAAATAAATGTTATTTAGTGTAAATAAACGCCCGCAAGGGCGTTTTTTTTAGGTAAAATAAAGTATCGAAAAAGAGGTGTATATATGGCCGTTATAAATTGCCCAAAATGTAAGAAGAAAATTTCCGATAAAGCAAAATCGTGCGAACATTGTCAGTTAGATTTAACCGTGTTGGACGCAGATAAAATAGCGAGTTTTAAGCGTGTAAGTGTCGTGGCAAAATCGCAACAATTGATGAATCATTCTTTTATCGCCATGTTGTTATTTTGTGGTGGTTTCTTATTTCTTTATTCGCAAGATGCTCAACCGGGTAGTTGGCAATATGTTGTGGCTATCGGCAGTGCAGTTTTAGGCTTTATTCTGTATCTTATCACCCGAGTCAGACTTATATTAACAAAGCGTAACCGATCATAATCAACATTACCTAAAAGAGAAATTCATGGATATAATTCAGTTAGTCGACAATATGTCAGAAGAAATGTATTTGCGTTTAAAGTGTGCCGCTGAAACCGGTAAATGGCCAGAAGGGACTCCGGTTGATAAAGAGCAGCAATTAAGTGCAGTACAAATTACTATGGCTTATCAATCCAAGCATCTAAACTCAGATCAAACGCTGTCTATTGGTCCTAAAGGTGAGATGATCATTAAAACAAAACATGAACTGCGTGCAGATTTCCCGTCATCGTTAGATAGCAATGATATTGCTAGGTTTTCAAATCTATGATTTTCTCTAAATTTTTAAAAAAGAAATGGCAACATAAAAACAGTGTAGTGCGTGTTGAAGCGATTAATAGTAGTTTATCCGTTGATGATCCAGCGCAACGAGACATTATCATAGCGCTGGTCAAAAACGACGATAATGAAAATGTTCGACGTGCAGGCTTGATAAAACTTGCTAGCTTTCAATCTTGGTTAACTCATAGCCAAGAAAATACCATGGCGAAAGTAAAGCAATATGCGAGTAACAAAGTAGCCGCTATTTTAATGGATCAAGATGCCATTAAAGTTTCTCAGCAAGAAAAACTCAGTTATATTGCTGAACACAAGCATTATGCCTTGTATGAAAACTGGTTGAAAACTACCGAAGATGCTGATTTGATCATTGCGTTATTTGAAAAAATGGCCAATAAAAATCAAGTGAACGAGCAAAGCAATAAGCTAGCATTAAAGCCTCAGTTATTGCTTAACCTCTTCACTCAAAAGCAAAATGCACAGGTTCAACACTATATCATTGAAAAAGTAGCTGACTTAGAGACTTTAGAAAAGCTAAAGAAAAAATCACAGCAGGCTGAGATCACACAGCAGTTGACGGAAAAAATTGCTCAAATGCAGTTTGCCATTGAACAACCGATAGCATTACGCAAAAAAGTAAATTTAGTCTTAGCTAAGCTCCAAGCACTCAAAGATCAATACGAGTACCAAGCTTATCTTAATAAACGTGAACTATTAAGTGATGAATGGCAGGTATTAGCGACAGAGTTTAGTTGTTTTGACGCCGCTGAAATAACAAGGTTTAAAGATAAAAAATCAGCCATCTTAGCGCAACTCGATAAATTGTTTATCGCCAAAGCTGAGCAACATGTGCAAGCTGAAATTATTCGTCAGCTTAATGAACAAAAACAGCAAGCGCGTATCCACTTTGATAAAACACTAGCGGTTATTGACCAAACGTTAACCACGAGTATTTTTGAAAATGATAAAATTGAAGAGCAACAATATCAAACGCTATTTGACAAATTAACCAGCGAAATTATTGTTTCAGTGTTAGCTAAAAATGAACAGAACGAATTTATTGCTAAAATCTGTCAACAACAAAAAAAATTACAGCAATTACCAGAAATTGCAAAATCGGTTAGTGAGGCAACGCATTTAATTTCAAAAATATCACAGTTAGCCCTACCAACAACAGCTGAAGAAATGGGTGAACGACTGCCGGTTTATCAAACATGGCTAAGTGATTGGAAGCATGCTGAGAAAAATGCCTCAGGTGCTTTACCTGATTCAATTAAAATTTCGGTAAATGAAATTCAGCAAAACTGGCGCCAAGCATTAAAACCTTTGCAACAAGCACAAAAACAAGAATTTTCTATAACACAGAAAAAACTTCACGATGTTAGAAGATTAATCTCTGCTGGAAAGTACAATGCAGCGTTTGGTGTTTTCAAAAAGGCTAAGCAATTATTTAATGCTTTAGCTGAACAGCAACAACACCGTATTCAAAAAGATTATGATTCACTCAGTGAAAAAATTGCCGAGTTAGCTGATTGGGAACGCTACATTGCCACACCACGCAAGCAACAACTATTAGCGGACATTAAGGCGATTGTTGAAACGCCACTCGATAATCCCAACGAACAGGCAGAGAAGGTTAAGCAATATCGTAAGATTTGGAATAGTTTAGGTCATGCCGATGATGACGCAGAAAAAAGTTTAAATAATGAATTTAATCAACTATGTGAAACAGCGTTCACCCCTTGTCGCTTATTTTTTGCCGAGCAAGAAAAGTTAAGAGCGCAGCACTTGATCACTCGCGAATCATTTGTCGAACAGGCAAAATTACTTAACGAGCAACTCAGTGGTGGTAAAAACACTAACGATGAGAGTCCGACGGTTGATTATAAAACCTTAGAAGTCGCATTAAATCAACTGATAAAACAATGGCAAAGTGCCGGCCAGGTTGATCGAGATGTTTATCAAGAGATTAATAACCAATTTAATCTCACGTTACAGCCAATAAAATCTGCAATTAAAGTCTTTCACCAAGAAAATAAAGCCTTAAAGCAGCAACTCATTACTGAGGCTGAAAAATTATTGGCGACAGAAGATGTTGTTAGCGCAGTTACGCAAGTTAAAACCTTGCAAACACAATGGCGCAACACGGGTTATGCCGGACCAAAAGTAGAAAATAAACTATGGCAAAATTTTAGAAAAATTAATGATGATATTTTTGCTAAACGAGCACAACAAAATGTACTTGAAAAGTCAGCCACTTCAGCTAGGGCCTCAGAACTCGAAGGTGTTTTAAAAACACTTGAAGAACAATTTGCTCAAGTAACACAATTAAACGATCTGCAGATGTTTGAGCAAGCGCTGCAAGTGTTAAATAAAGATGTTGCGCAACAAAAGCCAAAAATGTTGAATCTCGAAAAACAAATTAGCGCTAAAGAAAAAACCATTGCCCAGAGAATTGTTGATTGTAAACTTGCTGATGAAAAACGCCAATGGGGTTATTTATTTTTGACCCTTGAAGAAAGTATCAGTAATGAAGAAAGTTTTACTGAGCATAAAGAATATCTACAGCTAACAGCTTCTTGGCAGAAAAAGTTAAAAGAATTAGCGAATAACACCACACATTTTAATCGAGAAGATGCAACGTTAGAGCTTGAAATTTTATCAGGTAATCCTTCGCCAAGTAATTTACAACAACAGCGCATGACAGTGCAAGTCAGTTTAATGCAAGCGCAAATGTCGTCAGGTACAGCGATTGATTTACCTGCTAAGTTTTCTCAGTGGTTAATGTTAGGAAAATTGACTCAACAAGACCTTGGGTTACTAGAAAGGATAAAACCTATTTTTCAATAAGATAGTTTTATAGTCCGACTACAAAAAATCAGCAATTAATTGCTGATTTTTTTTTGGTTCCACACATACTGATGTTAGGTTATCAAGTTTGCTACTTAAAGGGTTAGAGAGAAAATAACTCTGTTAGCCAAAATTGCTTTTACGGGGAGTAATATAGCGTTTGGCATTTTTGTTAATAACAGTTTAATTGCATTTAATTTGTTGTACTGAAGTGCCACTTTAATCCATCAAACGTTAAGCGTGTGATGGATAGGAGGGCGAAAAAGCATTTGCAGCCAATATTACTTTTTCACGAGGTATTGTGTCGACAACAATTAACGATAACAGAGCCGATTTTTTATCCTTGATAGTTAATCGCTGCCAGTGATTAACTTAATTCGCCGCGTAAACTCACTTCCAATAATTGGCAAATTTTTTCTTGGCTGTACCCTTTACTCAATAAGTAATGCAACTTAGTTAATGTCGCTTCTAAAGTCATATCATGACCACTAATAACGCCTATTTCACTCAAGGCATTACCGGTTGCATAGCCTTTCATATTGACTGTGCCTTTAATACACTGACTACAATTAACAATAACAATTCCATCATCATTGGCTTGCTTTAAACAATCTAACATCGCCTGATTTTGTGGCGCATTACCGACACCATAGCTACGAATTATTAACGCTTTGACCGGTTGTTTAATGATATTTTTAATCAGCTCTACTGATATACCAGGATATAAATGTACAACACCAATAGGTTGAGGCGTAATTTGCGCTAGTGTTAAGGGTTGAGATACTGGCGTTGAAATTTTCCCTTCGATTAACTTAATGTTAATACCCGCTTCTAGCAAAGGGGGTAAGTTTGGCGAATCAAAGGCATTAAAGCCATCGGCATAAGCTTTTATACTGCGATTACCTCGAAAAAGCCTATTATTAAAATATAGGCCTACTTCATTAATAGGAAAGTTAGCGGCAATATATAATGAATTTAGTAGGTTTTCTTGGCCGTCTGAACGTAATTGGCTAAAAGGTATTTGCGAGCCCGTAACAATGACAGGCTTAGCTAAATTCTCCAACATAAATGAAAGCGCAGAACTCGTGTAAGCCATGGTGTCTGTGCCATGCAATACGACAAAACCGTCATATTCATTATAATTTTTTTTGATATCATCAGCAATATGTTGCCAATCTGAGGGTGACATATTTGATGAGTCAATCAATGGGTCATATTCATTAATGGTAAATTCTGGCATTTCTTCACGATGAAAATCAGGCGCTTTCATTATCGCGTCGGTTAAATGCTGCTTCTGTGGAATGTAACCATTTTCGCTCGGCTTCATACCTATGGTACCACCGGTATAAGCGATATATATGCGTTTTCTCATAGCTTAAGTCTTAATATAGAAATTGGCATAAAGTAATAGTGCCAACAAAGTGATGAAATTGCTCGAGATTGTAACACAAAGCACACCAGTAAAACGGCTAGCTAGCGATAAAAAAAGCCCCGAGAATTCGAGGCTTATATAGCTTGATTAAGTTAAATAATTATTCAACTTCACAGGCAAGGCAAAATGAATAAATACCTTGAGGATCATTTAATTGTGCTAGTTGCTTAAGTTCAAGTGACAGTGTGCTAATAAGACTAGTGAGCTTATTTTCACTGTAATGGTTCTCTGTTGGTTGGCCAAAAAATATTGACACTTGTCCAAGTAAGCTTTGTAAGAACAGCGTACGGGGGCTTTTTTCTTTTTCAATTAAAAGCCTATCGTAATCTTCTAAATTTGCTAGTTGGGCTGCTGCTTCAATAGCGTTTTCAAGATCGCCCAGGGCATCAACTAAACCTAGTTCTAACGCTTTCGATCCTGACCATACGCGGCCTTGAGCAATAGCATCAACTTGCGCTGTTGTCATCTGTCTATTATTGGCCACTAATTCAACAAAGTCGCGATAACCCCGTTCGATATTTAATTGTATAATATTAGCCATACCTGGAGTTAACTCACGTGTGATGCCAAAACCAGCAATATCTGTGGTGCCAACACCATCGGTATAAATACCTAATTTACTTAAGGTATTTTCAAAGGTCATAAAAAAGCCAAATATGCCAATTGAACCAGTAATAGTGGTAGGTGATGCATAAATTTTATCAGCAGGGGCAGATATCCAATAACCCCCTGAAGCGGCATAAGTCCCCATTGAAGCCACCACAGGTTTGCCGGCCGCTTTTAATAATTCGACTTCTTGGCGGATAATTTCTGAAGCGTATGCGCTACCACCTGGGCTATCAACACGAAGTACCACGGCTTTAACATTTTCATTGTCACGGGCTTGGCGTAATAAAGCGGCGGTACTTGTGCCACCAATGGTACCGGGTTTTTGGTTACCTGTTAAAATTGTGCCTTTGGCTACGATAACGGCAACCTTATTGGTGCTGGTACTTTCCATTAAGGTATTTGAGTTAAACAGCGTTAAATAATCATCAAATGCTATATTTTTATAACCTTTATCGCCGTTACTGCCAACCAGCTTGATCAAATCTTGCTTCATCTGTTCTCGTGTTTTTAATGCATCAACCCAGTTGTTGGCTAAAGCATACTCGGCAATGTTGCCATTAGCTGCTTTTAGCTTGGTGACTAACACATCAATGTTTTCATCAAAATTACTGACTGCAAAATTGCGCTGTTGGGCGACATCAATTTTATATTGCTGCCATAGATCGGTTAACCACAATTGGTTAGCTTCTTTAGCTGCAGCTGACATACTGTCGCGAATATAAGGTTCAACCGCAGATTTATAAGTGCCAACACGAAAAATATGCTGGCTAATGGAAAGCTTTTCCAAAGCAGATTTAAAGTAAAGTTGATAACGTCCATAACCGTCTAATAACATCCAACCTTTGGGATTAAGCCAAATATCATCTGCATAACTGGCCAAGTAATACTGGTCTTGGCTGTATTGCTCACCAATAGCGATTATTTGTTTACCCTGACTTTTAAATTCTGTTAATGCTTTGGCTATATCACTGAGTTTAGTAATGCCAGAGCCTTGCATATTTTCTAGATCTAGCACTATCATACTAATACGCTCATCAGTGGCTGCCTGTTTGATAACAGATAATATATCAGTTAACAGTACTTCATTGGCGGTATTAGGTTGTTCAAGTGCTTCGCTAATAAAAGCGTCCATTGGGTCAATATAATGTTTTTGCTCAACAATATCACCACGTATATTTAATATCAGCGCTGATCCTGGTTCTACGGTAATATTTTTTTCATCACGGCTAATAGCGATAATAAAAATCAATAACAGAGTAAAAAACACTAAATTAATAATGATTTTTCGTGAGGTATTGAGCAAGCTAAATAGCCCTAAGGTTATTCTTGCTATCGTACTCTTTTTTTCTTTCATAAAACGCTGTCTATAGTTTGCTTTAGTATTAGATAGCCATATGCTACTGAAAATTGTCTCGCTTAAGTAGTCGTAATTGTAAATATTTTTGTTTTTTAGATAATTGAAATAAATTATCGCTGATCACGTTCTCCTATAAGTATTGCTGATCCGATTTATAAGTTATTTCGTATACAGATTTTAATAAAAGTATTAACTTGTATTATTTCAATGACAAATTAATGTTAATATATAATTACAAGGAGATAGCGTTTAAATGTACTGAACTTGATTGCGGTATTGAACAAGCCATTAGTCATTAAACCCTAAAGAACGAAACAACAGGAATTTACAGTTTTATGAACGTTTTGGAATTTTTACATACTCGTCAGTCTAATCCTTATTTACATGGAAATAGTCCTGATGAGCACGGCATTAGTAATATTCTTAAGGCCGGCATGCGCGTCCCTGACCATGCAGGTTTAACACCATGGCGGTTCACTATTGTAAAAGATGAGGGCCTAACAAAGCTTAGTAAAGCGTTCAAATCAGCGGCGATCAGTGACGGCGGCGATGAGCTTAAAGTAGAAAAAGCAGCTAAAATGCCTTTTCGTGCGCCTTTAATTATTGTGATTAGTACTAAGTTTCATCAACACGTTAAAGTGCCAAAACAAGAACAGTTAATAGCGGCAGGGTGTACAGTGCATGCAATGCAGATGGCAGCAAGCGCCTTAAATCTAGGTGCTGTGTGGCGCACGGGTGAAATGAGTTACCATCCTTTAGTCAAAGAGCGTTTAAACATTGAGCTACATGAGGAAATTGTTGGTTTTCTCTATATCGGTGAAAAGTCGAAAGAATTACCCGTGAAAAAAGCTAGAGAATTCGACGATTATGTGAACTATTTTTAATTCTGCTTGTTACTTTCGCAGCAGTGAATAGTTATCGAGCTATCTCCTAGTCAAGTGCCTAATTAACAGTCTTATTGCTATGCTAATACAATAAGGCTGACTATTTTCAAAGGTTTTTATTTCTAGCAATAAAGTGTCAATATCTTTTAATACCTTGATAATTTACTCTTTACTCCTTACAAGACCTGCATTAATGTCATCTTTAGCTTTTCATCCAATGATATAAATATCACTAGTTTTCGCTCCTGCGATATCCTGGGATAATTGCATCAAGTAACCAGTTTATTATCATCTTCATATCATAGTTTCAGGTATCTTGTGCTCTTAGATTGTTTACCGTCTAATTTAATGATCATAAACCAAGCGCTAAGTTTCTTATAGCAGATAATGACCACTGCTCCAAAAGGTTAAAACAGCATCTAATACAGCGCAGATTTTAGCCATAGTGCAAAGCCAAACTCAATATTCTCTGCTCGCGCCATGGTATCAATGAGCCAGTCGTATTACACTAATCACCAGCAGATCAAAGCATAAATAATACCGTCAATAGGAAGATAAATGACCTTGAAAGTTGCACCAAGTAGCAAACTATTACGCATAATTTTGATTGATAGCTACTTTAAGGGGAAAAGGGTTGAGGTTGACGTTAGTGGCCATACTAATCTCAGTGGCACTAATGCGGCGGGCAAAACGACCTTTTTAAAACTGGTCAGAATATTCTTTGCTGATGCTCCCGGTGATGTTGTTAAAGTACGGGGTAAAATCAGAGAGTCTTTTGTAAACTATTACCTACCTAGACTGACCAGCTATATTGTTTTTGAATATCAAACGCACTCAGGTATTAAGCAAGCCGTGTGTTTTAGTAAGAACGAAAGTATAAACTACCTATTTGTAGATAAGCCGTTTGAACTTGCCGATTACACGGCCGAGCCTTCGCCAGATGGCACACTAAATTTAATTCCCTGTACAAACATATATCGTCATTTCCATTTAAAGCAGGTGCCTGTTAAAGCAGTATCTTCGCCATCACATTATCAAAAAATTATTCTTGGTACGGCAGTATTTAGTGACAAGGATCTGACAGAAGCAAAGCATAGGTTTTCTCTTGCCGCACCGGGCAAAAATTTATCAATGCTCAATACCGTGGTGGGTGCTGCATTAGAGCGCAACACGGACTTTAAACGTATTAAAGAACTGCTATCGTCTATTATGCTCAATGGCGGTAAAAATGAACTTGAGTTTACTATGGACGTAGCGAGTCTATCTATCTGGAAAACCGATTATAACGCGCTTCGGACTTATGATGATTTAGCCAGTAGCATATTACCCAAATTATCCAAATCTCTTTATACGGCAGAAAATTCTGAAGCCATCTTGGCTGAATATAAACATAACTTGTTAGCCTATACTGAACAATTCGATTATTCACTTAAAGCGCTAACGCTTGAGCTTGCGGCATTAAATACTGAAAACTCGACTGCAAACTTAAAAACTTCAGATGAAAAAAATAGCTTAGCCGATCAAATAAGTGAAAATAATCGTATAGTTGACGGCGCCAAAAGGCAAATAGAGACCATTGAAGCTGAAAAAATTTCCTGGGAAGATAAAGATGTTGGCAGCTTAAAAAGTGACTATGCCAATATTGATCATTATCAAGCACAACTTGACAATGCCAGTGTTGAAAAAGCAAATTTACTTGACGAAGCTCAAAACATTACCGCGAAATTCGACAAACTTAAATCTAAACGACAAGCACAGTTTTATAACTTAAAAGATCAACTGAGTAGCCAGCTTAGCGTCGCCAATGCTGAATATAGCGAGATTAGAGTAAAACAAAACAGGGTAATGAGCGAAGCGGGATATGATCTAAAAACTGCCATCTCAGAGAATGAAAATCAATTACAGCAACTTTCTGCCGATTATGAAAATAAACTCAGCCATTGTCATTTTAAATTACAAAGTGTTGACGTCAGTAAGGAAGCAAGGGCACAAATTAATTTAGCACAACAGGAATTGCAACGGGCAAACGAAGCGCTTAACGCAGACTCAAGGCAAGCAATCGACTTTGAGCGACAAGCGCAAAATAGTGCGATACAAACGGATAAAATACTGAGCGAAATGGCCGATACCGCCAACAAAATAAAAACTAAGGTATCAGCAAAAAATGACTTAGAGCACTTACTCAATCCGGCAAAAAATTCGCTGCATGAGTTCTTAGTGAACAATGTCGATGACTGGTCTGAAAGTATAGGTAAGTTTCTTGCACCAGCGGTATTAGCGTCAACCCATCTTAACCCTGATTTTAGCGCTGAAGGCTCAAAAAATAACTTCAAAGGCTTAACGCTAGATTGGGACCGTGTTTATAATGATTTTGCCAAAACAAGTGACACTATTAGCGCCGAAATTGAACAAATTGACCAGCATATTTTGCAATTAAATGAGACAAAAGAAAAACTGTCAGGCAAAGTTAAAGCCATTGCCAACGAGCAAAGTGCGCTGCAACAAGACCTTATTAAGATTAAAGCTAAAATAGCGTTAAAGCAGCAATTACTTGAATCTATTAATGCCAATATCAATCAGCTTAACATTGAACAAAAAAATGCCATTGAACAAGCCAAGTTAGTTTTAGAGACTGAAGCTAAAGCGCTTAACAATGCCCTGAGTAAACTGGGTCGAGAAAATAAAGACAAGCTAAGTCAGATTAATCAACAGCACTTAGACCGTATTCGAAGTTTACAAGAACAACATATGGGGCAAAATGTTGAACTAGAAGGTTATATCAAGCAGACAGAAGAAAAATCAAGCCAAAACACTACTGAATATAGCTTAGCGATTAGCCGCTTAGCCGCGGATGAAAAAAATCAATTAAATGATAAAAATATTGATACTGAATCGCTAAACAAACTTGATAATGAAATAGTCACGTTAGAAAAACAACTTAGCCGATTAAAAAATGCTCCAGGTATCATTAGTAGTTACAACGCTTTTATGAGCAACAGCTATAGCCAACTTGACAGCCTTAATGATAAATCATTTAAGGCTTCGCAAGGGGTAACAAACCTGACTCAATCACTTACTGAACTTACTGACAGGATTAAAGCCCGTAAAGCGGCTTTTATCCTCAACCGAGACGCGATTACGGTTAAGCTGTCAAAGGTTAGTCAACAGCACGAAATGGCCTTACGCTTAACCAACCGATTAGGCGAATTTGAGCAAGCTTTTGACACGGCACAACCCCATTCATTTGAAACCATTTGCGGTGAATTAGATAACATATTAAAAAGTCATCGTAAGGCATTAAAAAGCATTAAAGGTTATGCCGAACAAGTTATCTCCCAAATGAATATCCACTTGAATAGTGCGATAAAAAAATCCATCGATATGAAAAGTAATGCCTTGGAGATAGATCCTAATCTCAGGCTTATTTCAGATTATATTGTCAAAGAGTTACCCTTAGTCATTAATGAAGTACGTGATTTAATTATCGAGAATGCGGCGCTACGGGGGATGGAATTATCTGGTTTTTATGATCAGCTCAAACGTTATGAATCTGATATTAATGCTTTTAGCTTAAGAGTTAATAGCTACTTAGAGAAAAAAACTGTTTTTAGCGCCTTAGGTAAAATATCAATTAACCTGACACCTTTACTCGAATCTCACGAAGTATTTTCGGCCTTAAAATCATTTAAAAAAACCTATGAAGCTTGGAGTAAAAACAATCAACAAAGCCTACCTCCTGAAAGTTATGGCGTTGCTATGTCAGAAGTTTTGACGAAATTTACCCATAACAAATTGGTAGAGAGGCACTCTAATTTATACGATATTTCTTTTGAAGCGGTCGTCAACAATGAAAAAAAAATCGCGCGTTCAGGTAATGATTTAAAAGACATATCTTCTAATGGCATGAGTTACTTAATTCTGCTGGCGTTTACCACTTCATTAGGCTCTATGATCAAAGGGACACAAAATGTTGATATTTTATATGGCGTTGATGAATTAGGTGAAATCTCAGTTGAAAACGTCGACTCACTATTCGCGATGTTTGATAAAGAAAAAGATACCATTTTTACCGCTATTCCTAATGCAGATAATAACTTCATGGGGGTTTATCACAAGCGCTACTTTATTAATAAACCGAAAAATAGGTTTGAACAAATCACCGCTAACGATGATCCTTTGCTTAAAGCAATAAGTGCCGCACAAACCAGTGCAGTAGGTACCCCATCATGATTTTTGATGAAGTGTTCACAAACACAGTAGAGTCACTTTTAGCCGGTAAATTTATTTGCCCGATAACCTGTGCTACAAGTTACGACTTTCTAAGCTCAGATATCAACAGAGAGCGTGTACAGACTTACTTGTATCAAACCGGCAAAACATTATCTCATATCGACCACGAATTTTATTATGCCTCCTACGAGTCTATGACCCCGGATAGAAGGCGAGCGTCAAGAGCAGTATTTAAGCAAACTCAGCAAGAAATAAGGCCAGTGGTTGAGTTTCTAAGTTTAATGATGCGCGTGAGTAATGACGAACATTCACTCTATACCGGTGATGAAATTCACCTAGCTCAAATTGTCAGTAAAATTGAAAACGATAAATCACTGTTAAAATCATTAGACCGGATCATTATCCAGATAAAAGGTCAGTTAAAAGGCAGTGTTTTTGATAAAACCAAACAATTGATTAATAGCCTAGTTAAAACTGAAATTTTAAAGCAAATTGAACCCAAGATAGATATCTATCTTTGTACGGGTAAGCTTGCCTACTACATTAACTTGATGGAATTTATTATGACTTATCAAGCTGAGAAATTTGATGACATCGACTTAGATGAGCCAGCACAGGATGATTTGATATAATGTCGGGTGCCATGAAAAAAATGTTTCGTATGTTAGCAAAGCATGCGGCAACCATCGATACCATTATAACCGAGGGAGTACTTCCGCCTACTGAAGAAGCCCTGAAAGGTTTTGATGAACTTCACAATTATAATCTGGCTTTTGAAACCGCCTCAGGCAGTATAAGACTTAGCAGTGCCTTTCAAAATTTCTTAGAAAATGCGCTTAAAACAGAAAGAACACTGGCTATTAATTTGGATGTGGGTGGCTATTGGCGCAGTATTTTATTTAATATAAATCAATTAAACCACTCAAATACCCTGGGCGCTTACAGTGACAGCGATATGTATAAAAGACTGGTCATTGACGCTATCTATCAATTACTCGATGGTATAAACAACAACATACAAGAATTAAGAAACCGTATTGAAAATCAATTTGGTTATGTACATTCAATATCGGCAAAGCGTAAAGAAAACGAGCAAGCCATTGCAGAAGCAAGAACTCTTAGACAAGCGTTAAATATTATTGATGAAGCAGAACTATTGGAAAGGCCTATCACAGATTTACGACTGCGTTCCATTATTAATAACGACTTATTTGGTGGTAAACAAAGTGCGATTAAAGAACTCATTAATGCACTGACACTGATGCAAGCCTTGTTGATTGGCTTTAGAAAACTGGAAGGTAGAAGTAAACTTGTTAGGCAATTTAAACAATACTTCGACACAAAAACCGATCATGACTTTAGTGATCTTATCAGTGTTGAAGACATTAGCATGCCGCCAAACATCACCAACTTAGTTAAAGCAATGAACATCGATGTTTATCCTGACGAGTCGAGTTTACTAACCCGCAATGATTTAATCGATCTGGCACAATCGCTTAACTTAGAGGAAGGTGAACGCTTTAAAAAAGAAAGGGACAATAATTCTTCTCTTGATATGACACAAGACAATGTTGAAAAAGCAGTTGAAACACCCATAGGCGCAAAGTGGCTAGAAGATATACTGTTAGCGTTAATCAAAACACCAGGCGATAAAGTCTTAGTGAATAACATTTACCAACAACTACAACCTGAATGTAAACCGCAATTATTTTTAGATGCTATCTATACTGAAATTTTAAGATTACCCGCAGAAAAAAGTAAGTTTTTCATCTTTAAACCCCTGGGTAACTATTCAAAATCATTTAACGGTAACTTTGATATTAAAGATATTTCAATACACTTCAATCATTAACAAAATAAGGCTTCAGCATGCTTGTCGCCTAATTTACCAACACTATAAATCATAATTAATGAGTCAAGCTAATAGTATAGCGTCTTAAATTTCTGTTGATCTATTTATTCAGCAGAGCAGAAAATATTATCCAGTAAGCCCAATAACCACAGGTGTAACGGATTATTATTTGAGCGTTGATGCCAGGCAACAATAACGTCAAATTTTGGTGGGTTTTGTTCAATTTCTATCACGTCTAACTTAGGATCTGGTAATAGTCTCGATGGTAAAAATGCAATGGTGTTGGTCGCTTCAATAATGGTTGATGCAGCAGAGAAGCTAGGCACTGACATAAGTATATGTCTTTTTAATCCTTTTTTAGCAAACCAAGAGTCATGTGAGCCTTTTAAATTAGGTCTTGAAGGTGAGATAACAATTTGTGGCAGCTGCGCTAGTTCTAACAAGCTATATTTTTTCCCGCGATAAATTGAATTATTCCCTGTTACGCATACATGATGATCTTCAAATAAACGCTTGTTCGGGTAGTTGTCAGGAATAAACTCAGGAAAAGTAAACACAAGATCAAGCTCACCCGTCACCATCAGTTGATTTAAATTATCCGACTCAAAATCCCTGATGATCACTTTTAGGTTTGGCGCTAACGCATTCACTTGCGTTAATAACATGGGAAGAATGGTGACTAGAGCATAGTCCGATGAACTTATTTGTAATATTCCTGAAAGCTCAGCCGGGTTAAATTTTTCGCCGGTAATTAAGTTGTCGATATCCGCCAATATCTGATTTACCCGATGTTCCATCTTTTCTGCAACTTGCGTTGGAATTACGCCATTACTGGTGCGTATAAACATTTCATCATCAAAGGTATGTCTAATTTTTTTCAGTTGCTCACTAATCGCTTGTTGAGTTAAGCCCATAATATGAGCCACTTTTGACAAATTTCTTTCCTGAAGTAATAGCTGTAATACGCGCAGTTGTTTAATGTCTAGTCTATTAATACCACTCATTTTTGTATCTCTAACAAGTTTATATTGTTTTTATTTGTATTAAAGGAAGGTTAGCATACATCCCATCAAGTTAATTCGTTATTTACTGAACTTAATTGGACCTTATTATGCTATTGAATGCCGCAAATCAACATCAGCCGACCATTGCCGCTGAAATTAATTATATCAAGCCAAATATTGAAGCGATGTTTGATTTATCAACAGGAAAAAAAAGTGCCAACACACTTACCGAACAAGTGGATAAACGCGTGGTTAACATTGCGGATGCTCGTTTATTAACGAAAACTGCGACACTGAAAGAAGATGGTTTTGGTTTAGTTGCCAATAAATATCATGTGGCTGATTATTTTGATGACGCTGTGGTTAGCAGTGAACTTTATCCACAAATCGTCAAACACCTTATGCGCTTAACCAATGCCAGCAAAGGCGTGGTATTTGACCATACCATTCGTTCGGTTGAAGACAAGCTGCATCGCGCTGAAAAACGCTCTCCTATTCATACGGTACATAACGATTATGTCGCTAGCTCGGCACAAAATCGTTTAGATATTGAACTTGAAAAAAAGGGCTTAAAAGCGAGTGATTATCGTCGCTATCAATTTATTAATACTTGGATACCGTTAGTTGATGTGGTGTTAGACAGCCCACTTGCATTTGTGGATGCGCGCAGTATTACTTCAGAGCAATCACATTTACTTCAGGTTGCCTATCCTGATCGTGTTGGGGAAATTGAAGGTTTTAGTTATAACCCAAACAATCGTTGGTTTTATTTCTCTCGAATGACATCGAAAGAACAACTTAATTTTAAAGTATTTGATAGCGACGAAAGCAATGCAGTTAATCGAACTCCACATAGTGCTTTTTCACTGCCTTCGGTGGCTAAAAACGCGCAAAGTCGCGTCAGTATTGAGTTGAGAACTATTTTGTTATTCAACAAATAAATCAACTGAAATCATATTAACAATAGGCTGTGTGGAAATAACAAACTCTAGCCACGTACCTAGCAAATAGCACAAGAAATTTATAAATTAAGCACTTAGTGGTGCTAGTGATGTTGAAGAACAGTGACAGCATTGGAACTCATTTATTAATTACCGCTACGATTATATTAACTTTATTTTGGATTAGTAACGCATGACATTTTTACCTTTATTTAAAACAACAGAGCTTGGCCCTTATACCCTTAAGAATCGTATTGTTTTGCCACCATTAACACGTTCTAGAAGCTCTCAACCGGGAAATATTCCTAACCAGTTGATGGCTAATTACTATTCGCAACGTGCTGGCGCTGGCTTTATGGTCACTGAAGGCACTCAAATTGAACCAAGAGGGCAAGGTTATGCGTGGACACCCGGTATTCATAGTGCAGAGCAAATCAGAGCGTATTAAGAACGAATGGTCGTTAAACGACGTTGACCCAACAAGCATGTATGGCGGCACTGATAAAGGTTATACCGATTACCCTGTGTACGCTTTATAAGCCGTTTTTATAAAAGCGGGGCATGGATTAATGAGTCATTAACTGCTGGTTAAACTAACCCATTTATAAATTACTTTCTTGAAAAATTTTAGGATATAACAATGTTAAATTTCAGTTTTCAAAACCCAACCCGTATTCACTTTGGTGAAGGGCAAATTACCGCCATTTCACATGAGATCCCACTAGATGCAAGAGTTTTACTGGTTTATGGTGGTGGTTCAATTAAAAGTAATGGCGTATATCAACAAGTGAGTAATGCGCTTACAGAGCATACTTGGTTTGAATTTTCAGGTATCGAACCAAATCCAACCTATGACACTTTGATGCAAGCGCAAGCAATAATTAAAGCAGAGAGCATTGATTATTTACTCGCTGTTGGTGGCGGTTCAGTTGTTGATGGCGCTAAATTTATTGCCGCAGCTGCACTTTATGAAGGTAATAGTGAAGGTAATGACCCTTGGGATATTCTGGCGAAACAGCAAGCGTTGACAAAAGCATTGCCTATTGGCGCGGTATTAACGCTACCAGCTACCGGCTCTGAAAGTAACGGTAACTCTGTGGTAACACGTGATGGTAATAAGCTACCTTTCTCTAGTCCGTTAGTTCGTCCATTATTTGCTGTGTTAGACCCAAGTGTGACTTTGTCATTATCGGACCGTCAAATCAGCAATGGTGTGGTTGATGCTTTTATTCATACTATCGAGCAGTACTTAACTTACAGCGTAAATGGCAAGGTACAAGACCGTTTTAGTGAAGGTTTATTACAAACATTGATTGAAGAAGGACCAAAAGCGTTATCGCCAGCGACTAAAGGAGACTTAGCAGTTCGAGCTAATATCATGTGGTCGGCAACCATGGCGTTAAATGGTCTTATAGGAGCAGGTGTACCACAAGATTGGTCAACGCATATGATAGGTCATGAACTTACCGGTGCTTTTGGTATCGACCATGCGCGTACCCTCTCTATTGTATTGCCTGCGGTAATGAAAGTGCGTAAAGAGCAAAAACGTGAAAAGTTACTACAATATGCAGCACGCGTTTGGCAGATAACGGATGGTGATGACAACGCGCGTATCGATAAAGCGATTAGTTTAACTGAGGCATTTTTCGAAACAATGCAAGTACCCACACGTTTATCCCACGTTGATCTTGGTAGCAAAGATATCGACTTACTGATTGAACGATTAGAGCAACATGGTATGACGGCATTGGGCGAAAATGACGATATTACCTTAGCAATAAGCCGTGATATTTTAACTCAAGCATTGTAATGATTCATCATAATTAAGACAGGTATAAGTGGCGTGTGTATTACCTTAAAAGTTTCACACGCAGACTTTTTTAATACCTCTTAAAATTAGAACATAAAATTAGAACATAAAATTTAACAGATTACAGCTAATGTAATTTTAGGAAACCTTTCATGCCAACACTTACCTCCTATAACCCAATTAATCGATCGCCTTTGGGTGATGTACCTATTTGCGAGCCTGCAGATATTCCGGCTATCGTTCTACGTGCGAAGCAGGCGCAAAAATCTTGGGCAGCATTATCCCTTGATGAGCGTCAACAAATAGTCGTTCAGGCTTATGAGTGCCTTACTGCAATAGAAGATCAGTTAACATTATTGATCGGTAAAGAAATGGGTAAAGATCACCGTAGAGCAAGTTATGAAGTGGCTGGAACCGTTCAAAATGCCGCTTATTTTACCCAGGAAATAGCGCAAGCGCTAAAGACTGAATCAATGGGACCTAATGCTGAAATACAATATCGACCATTAGGCGTTGTTGCTGTGATCTCACCTTGGAATTATCCATTAGCTATGGCGAATAACTTGTTGTTGCCTGCACTCGTTGCTGGTAATAGTGTGGTATTAAAGCCGTCTGAAGAAACGCCTCTGGTTGCCGAGCTTTTTGTTAAAACGTTAAATAAAGTGTTACCTGAAGGTGTGTTACAAATCGCACAGGGTAATGCAGAAACCGGTAAGGCGTTAGTTAATAGCGAGATCAATATGGTCGCGTTCACCGGCTCATTAGCTGCAGGCAAACATATTATGGCCAGTGCGGCATCAGGACTAAAACGTTTAGTCATGGAGTTAGGAGGTAATGACCCTCTTATTGTAATGGCAAGTGCTGATATTGATGAGGCAGTTCAGTTTGCGGTGGCAAGCTCTTTTGAAAATACGGGGCAAATGTGTACCTCTACTGAGCGCATTTATGTTGATGAACGTATAGCTGATGAGTTTGAGCAAAAAGTCGTCGCTTTAGCTCGCCGATATCGAGCGGGTGCTTGGGATCAAAGCCATGCCAATATTGGACCTATGGTTAACCCTCAGCAGCATGAAAATGTACTCTCTCAACTAAAAGATGCTCATGTTAAAGGGGCAACATTCTTATTAGGAACGCATCATTATGAACTACCTTTTATACAGCCTACAGTCGTGACAAATATCACACCCGATATGCAGCTAGAGAAAGATGAAACCTTTGGTCCTGTTGTTGCCATAAGTCGTTTTAAGCAATTATCTGAAGCGGTTGAACGTGCCAATGCCAGTGCTTACGGCTTAGGTGCTGTGGTTTTTGGTGGCGCTGGAGCAGATAAAGTTGCGCAACAAATGGAAGCTGGCATGGTAGGAGTCAACCAAGGTGCTGGCGGCATTGGACCTTGGGTCGGTGCAAAACAAAGTGGTTTTGGTTTTCATGGTACTGCGGCTGGACATCGTCAGTTTGCGCAAGTACGCGTTATTAGTAAATAAGTCAGTAAATAAGTCAGTATTTAATGGAGTAAACAATGAATACAAAAAAAGATACAGTCGCCGATTTTTTTGTCGCTGCTTTAGAACCCGGTGCCGAGCATCTCGCTTTACCTGCATGGGGTAACCGCCATATGAATGCGGCACACTTAGATGAACATTATGACGTCAGTCATATTAAACGACACGAGTTGGATAAAGTGCCGGGTGCATTTCAGTTGTTAAATGTTTTGGCAAAAGATGAATGTAAACGATTGATCGCGATTAGTGAAGCGTTAGGTTATCTGCCCGATGCTGCGGTTTCTTTACCGCGCAGTGTTCGACATAACGACAGCTTGACTTGGATTGTTGATGAACAAACCGATGGGATTATTTGGCAACGCATCTCGCATTTAATGGATGACCGACAAGCTATTTTTTCTGGCAATAAAGCCTTGGGTATCAATGCGCGTTTTCGATTTTATCGTTATAACCCTGAGGATTATTTTAAACCGCATTCTGATGGTTCTTGGCCGGGTAGTCGTATTATTAATAATGAGCTAGTCGCTAATGCTTATCCTGACCGTTATAGCCAAATGAGCTTTTTAATACTATTAAGTGAAGGCTTCGAAGGTGGTGAAACACGTTTCATGGTCAATGCGGATGATCCTACTAAACCGACAACAGCGGGGGGTAAGGTTAGTCATGTTGATATTCGAACCCCTGCTGGCAGTATATTGTGCTTTCCGCATGGCATGCATCCTTTAAGTTACATACACAGTTCAGTGCCGATTAGTGAGGGAGTTAAATATATAATCCGTAGTGATGTTTTATTTGAGTTGTGAAGTCACATAGTTAATTTGGTCATCTACTAGCAAGTGGGGTAGCAGCTTAGAGAAGAACGTAGAGGGCTCAAACCCAAGGCTGCACCGCTGACTGCCGAACAAATATTAGCTAAAATGGGTAGCTGACCATTATACGCGTTAAGCGCAAGCTAGCTATTGGCCGCTCTTTAGGTCAACTGATCGCTAAAATTTAACATGAGGTTTGTAATGGTCAACTAACACTGGAAAGATTTTAAGCTATAAATTATTCCAGTTTCATTAAACCATTACAGCCCGCACTATCCTATCAAAATAAGAGTCGTTCAGAGCCAGTGAACTTACGATCAAAAACAATTATATATATCCATACAGCAAGTATTAAGCCAATAGTATTGACTTGCCTAGCAAGGAACAATAGAATTAATTTATTGTATGGTTTTAATAAGGGCAACGTCTACCTAAAACTTTAAAACGCAAAAAACTACCGGTCTAAAGCGTTTAACGTTATGGCAGCGGAGTTACCTAAACCGGCAAAGGTACCTGACAATACTAGTTTCTTGAACAAGACAATTCAAATTATCCACATTATTCAAATTATTCTGGAACCAACAATATATGCCATTTCATTGTATAAAATATCATGCCCTTGTGTTTTTTATCTTACTAGTGTCAACGCCAAATCATGCTGTGGTTAGTGACAAATTAACCCGCGCTATATAGTTCAGCTTAAGTCAGTCCCTCTGTTAAAATGTTCTTCACACCATGGTTAAATGTTTTAGGATCAGTTTGATTTTAAACCTTGATTGTTATCGATTTCCCAAGGATATTCACAATGAAAAAAATGATATTAATTACAGTTTGTATCATGTTTGCTATAGCAGCAGTAACGAGTATAACCGCGACCTATTTTATCTCAAATCAAGAGATAGATAATATTATCTTAAAAAAATCCCAAGCGCAGGCTGCTTTAATCGCAAACAATGTTGCGTATGTGTTGCGCACATCTTCGAAACCCTTGCATGATTTACAAGCATTAATGACCTCTCTCAAAGAACGGCCAGATATTTCCTACGCAGTGGTTATTGATAAAAACATTACAGCCATCGCACATAGCGATAAACAAAAATTAGGTAAAATTTATAAAGACAGTTATACCCTCGAGGGGGCAAGCAAAGGAAAGTCACAATTTTCGAAATGGTATGCAGAAATACAGCAAGTTTGGGTCTACGATATTATGGTTCCTGTTCATGTTGATGGTGAGCTCTTTGGTGCTTTTGATATAGGTATTCCTATCACAGAAGTAAGTGAAGCGGTTGAGGATATTATGTTGACTCTGTTGATCTCAATCCTAGTCATCTTTGTAATATGTGTATGCGTACTTGTTTTGTTATTGGCTAGATTTGTTAAACCACTTTCGGGCTTGCAAAAAGCATTACAAGACATCTCTAAAGGAGATGGTGATCTTACCGTTAGATTACCCGTACAAGGCTCAGATGAGATAGCCAAGATCGCTTCTGATTTTAATATATTTGTAAATAACATCAATAAGATAATTTCTAAAACAGTCCAAACAGGTATAGATTTAGCTCGCTCAGCGACAGAAATTCGCAGTCAATCTTTGCAAGCGCTATCAAGAGGTGAAGAGCAAAGTGGTCAATCTTTAGTCGTCGTAACCTCTATGTCTCAAATGATAGCGACTATTAATGACATATCTCACAATGCCACTAGTGCGGTAGATTCAGCACAAAAAGCGAATAACGGGATCCAGAGGGGGCGACAAACGCTACAAGAATCTATTATGACGATTAATAATCTTGGCGATGAGATGACAGATATGTCATTGGTGATCACCTCGCTAGCGAAAAAAACGCAGTCTATAGGTTCTATACTGGACGTTATTAGAAGCATTTCAGCACAAACTAATCTTCTTGCACTCAATGCTGCGATTGAGGCCGCTCGAGCAGGGGATGCTGGACGAGGGTTTAGTGTGGTGGCCGATGAAGTAAGAAGTCTTGCGAGTAAAACAGCATCGTCTACAGATGAAATCCAAACAATGATCGACCAGTTACAAAATGAAGCAAAAAATGCAGTAATTGCGATGGATAGTAGTAAGTCTCTCGCAGTCGACAGCGCTAAAACAACGCAAAATGCTCAGGAAATGCTTGACGATATATCAGAACAAGTATCAATGATACTTGATGTGAATACGCAAGTTGCAACCGCCACTGGCCAGCAGTCAAGTGTTGCCAATGAAATTAATGTCAATATGGATACCGTTGACAGCTCTGTTAAAGAAGGCTTAAATGCGAGCTATGAGTTAGAAAAAACCAGCAAACAATTAGAGGAGCTTGCGCTCGCTTTAGATCACCATGTTGGATCTTTCAAAATATAATATTACCCTCATGACCTACATGAAGCACGCTCTTACGCACGTATGAATGGATGCGTAAGAGCAGTGATTTAGCCCCTTTGTTATTTCAGTCCTAGTTGGTGTCTGTCCCTCAAAAATGGGCTTTTGCAATAGCACAGCTTAGTAAAAAACTCACTTCTATCAAAGAGTATTTCTTCAGGTATTCAAGGTAGGAGTTTGGGTATAACTATTCCGAAGTGTTAAGTCTCTTTAAAAGCTAATGTCTCGAATGTGCCTTCCTGACATTCCAGCTAAAAATCTTGCCATATATTTTCTAATGAATTAACTACTGCCTAAACGCTGTGACGCCCTGTTATATGGAAGTCAGTATGATTTTTCGAGGTGTGTTACTAAGACGTCTTATTAACACAGTATTTATTATAATAAACACTAAGAAAATCCACTTAACCATCTGAATTTAATGGTTTTTATTTATTTTTTTTGTTCAGGTTGTATTACTGAGAGGTCTTAGTAACACGCCTTAATATACATGTGATTTAGCATTACTAGTTTCTAATACTTTGAAAGTATGGGACATTAATGTTAATTTAATGTTATTTATGATGCGTATGTTACTAAGACGTATACATAATAAGTTGTTATATGCTTTTCTAACATTGGAGTATCATTTACATGGAATCTCATTTAAAAATTATAGAAGCTTTAGCTAACGGAATTGATCCGTTAACAGGTGAGGTACTTCCTAGTGATTCGCTTCATAATAACCCTGAAATAATAAGGTCTCTTTTTGCTATAATCGATCATATAAAGAGTTCTTCAATTAAACAGCCTAAAATAAAGAAAACGCTTGGGCAAAAGCGAGATGAAAATATTAAAAAAGGCTTACCTGAAAATGCAGGGCTACCTTGGAACGACGACCAACGAGATAATCTAACTGAGCAATTCAAATCTGACGTTTCTCGTGAAGAGCTCGCTGAATTGCATGGTCGTACAAAGGGAGCTATTACCTCAGAGCTTAAAAAACTTGGTCTAATTGAAGATTAACAAGCATATAACAAGCTGTTCAAGCGGGACAAATTACAGGGCGTTATACGCTAGGTGAAAATCAACCATATGGAGGTGCTCTTTGAAACCTGAGTTAAGTATTAAGCTGGATTACCTACAAGATCGTAAAAATCCGGCAGAAATATTCGATGCTATGTCTCTCTATATAAATGCATATAGAGACTTTGGGCAGCTGATGACCAATTCTATTGGTATTAAAGGCGACTTTGACTTTCAGTTAAACGCAATTGAGAGTGGTTCTACCTTAAGTAAACTATCTTCATTACCTGGCAAGTTAGATGCAATATTTGAAGCTGCATGCTACAAGTCAGGAAATAGTACTTTTGAAGAACTAATAAGTATCGATGAAACTGAAACCGAGCAACAAGTTGAGGAATTAGCCCTTAATATTGAAACCTCATTAGCTACTAATATCCCTAATCAAATTGCAGACCCTCATATAGATAGGCAAAATTTAGCTCATGTATTGAAAGCATTTTCTTCTGCAAATGAAAAAATAAAAAGTGGCGAAAGTGTTATTTTTAAATCATCAAATGATTCGCAAAAAGAATGTAGGATGAATACTAGTTGGCGATTTACTGGAAATCCTAAAGAGATGTTTCAAGGTTCTACTGAAAGTCATGATAGTAGGCTTAAGCTGATTGCAAAGATCTCGGTAAATGAGGGGAATTCTGTTTGGACATTTAGGTGCGAAAGGATTAAACAACCATTTTCAGCGAGAATAATCCATAAAGAATGGCTTGAAAAATATCAAAGAGGTTTAATCCAACCTGTTGGACCTAAAGATATTATGGATGCACATGTCTCTTATGACATATACACTCCTCCTAAAGGAAAGGGTGAGCCTGTAATTCGTAACGCCAAAATAAAAGAAGTAACTGAAATCAAAAGGAATACGGTTTATCAGCATGAACTCAGCTCTTTCTAAAAATCAGAGAAAAGTAATTTATGCTGATTTAAAAACAGAATTTCTATATATAGCTATTCCATTCTGCCTGCTAATTGGGGTGAAAAGTTATATGGGAGATTGGCGAGATATATTTATGGTTGCAGACTGGGCTCTAGCTTCATGTATTATTTTTGGTCAAATCACTTCAAAAGTATCTAAGGCTGTAGCGAACTCTAAATTAACTACAAGCCAAGAACATTTTGGCCTTTATACAGCTAAAAGGTTCTTTTTGGTTGTGATAGCATCAGCAGTATATTTCGGTATGTTGGTCTTGCCGAGCTTCAAGTTAGGGATATTTCAAATATTTTTATTCTTTGTTGCTAGCTATTTTCATTTTTCTGATGGCTTTACTACTGCGATGTTGCAAAAAGCGTATAACAAGCAAATCAACAAGGACACGTAACAGTTGGCTACGTTTCGCTTCGCTACACAATGATAGCCCACTATTACTTAGCCTGTTATTTGGGCGTTAAATTTACTCAAAAATTTAGCTCACTTAATAAGGTGAGTATTATGTTTACTAAAAGGATATTTAGGATGTTAAACAAAAGCTCTATTTTACTAATTTCAACTCTTTTAATTACTGGTGGTTGTGCCTCACCAGGTCCAATGCAAACTATGATGGGCCCAATGAAGACACCTGCTTTTGATCCTGTGATTTTAGATACGGTAAAGGATAGCTCAGAAAAAGTTCACTTTAAGGAGTGGACAACTATGTATGAAAATAAAGAGCTACAGCAGTGGGGTGTTTTTTTTATTACAGATAATGGTGCCTATATGGCTGAATGGGATGTTAGGGGTTATGAATATAATCTCAGATATAAACTTCCTGCCAAAGAACTTAATACTGTTTCAGATGATATGGTTGTTCGGGATATGTGGCCAGATTCAAACCTTTTAATTCTTAAAGACAAAAGTGGCCATGAAGTTGGTTTTGCATTAAATGGAAAAAATGCGGCACGTGCTATTCTCAAGGAAATCAGTGCTAAGTAAATATAAGTCACTTAAAAGGACAAGTAATACTCCTGCGTCGCTTAATTTTAACCAACTATCATTTGCCTCTTAGTGGGACGTTGAGGCTGTAGAATAACTAATCTAGCCAAAATCACTAATTTTTTGTGTTCCTGTATCACGCTGTAGACGATTTATTCGATATAGGTAATGCATTTGGTACCCCGATTTTTAGGGGGAATTCATAATAAACGAGTTATTCTACAAGCTCGTTAGACAGGGAGTAATATAGATGATTGAAAGATTCGTAGAAAAAATCCCTTCGAACCTTAAGAAAAGGTCTGGTTCTGTTTTCTATTCAGGTGTAGATGCTTTTACAGGAAATAAAGATCTTTATATATTAGGCCTAAACCCAGGTGGTTCGCCTGAAGAACAGTCCGATGAAACTGTAGATAGCAGCATTCAGCATATCATGGAAAATGAAACCAATAATTGGTCTGCTTATAGGGATCAATCATGGCAAGGAGCGAAGCCAGGGACTTGGAAAATGCAACCAAGAGTCCTCCACTTGCTTGATAATTTGAATCTTAATCCTGGTGAGGTTCCTTCTAGTAATGTTATTTTTGTTCGCTCAGCGCGTGAAAGTAATATCAGTAATGAAGTTAGTGATTTAATAGAGCAATGCTGGCCATTTCATTCTGCTGTAATAGAAGAATTAGGCCCAAAGGCAATTCTCTGTTTTGGTAAAACTGCTGGGCAGCATCTTAAAAAGAAACTTGGTGCTAATAAACTAATTGATGAATTTGTTGAGACAAATAATAGAAAATGGAAAAGTCAGACTTTTATTAATAATGATGGTGTAAAAGTTATAGTCGCAACTCATCCTAGTATTGCCGATTGGACCGCTCCTGATACAGACCCATCAAATATGATACGGCGAGTCATAGCAAGTAATGCCTAAAAATACCTGCAATATGACAGCTAAAACTGTCATATTTTTTCGTTGAGGTGGGCGTTCAGGCATTAGAGTAAGTAATTCAGCCAAAATCACTAAATTTTTGTGTTCCTGTATCGCGCTGTAGATGATTTACTCGATATAGGTAATGCACAATTCATCATAAACGAGTTATTCTACAAGCTCGTTATACATTCAAGGATAGATCGGCGTAATGAAAAATTGTTTTCTTTTATTATCGTTATTATTAGTGTCGTGCACAGATACTATAGGTGACCAAGTTATTGAGTCAGAATGCTTCCCTAGTTTTAAAGTAACTCCGTTAGACTTATTCTCATCATTACCTAATGATCAAGATGCTTTTGTTTGGCTATTAACTGGAGAAGGGAATGGCGATGACTATAAGATGGATAATGGAATTGTTGGTTACCTCATGCCTGAAAATATTACCATGTCCATGAAAAATATAGATAACAGTCATGAATTTACTGTTACAGGCAGAGTACTAAAAAACTGGCCTAATTGGGGGGAGTCTAATATCGGTGGAAGTAAAAGGGATATAAGTTTAGAGTTATCCGATGGTAAAAATAAATACCTGTTAATGGAAATGTTCATTAATCCAGAGCTTAAAGATAATCTTCCAGAGCGTTGTTCTTTTAGTACGTAGAATGTATAAACTGTTAAACAAGGACAAAAACAGTTGGTTGTTTTCAACATTTTAACCAACTATTTTATTGCCTGTTAACAAGGCGTCTAGCAGTGTTCTTATGACACGACCCGAGTGAGATACATAGGTAAAAAAACACACAGGACACACGCGGCTCAAAAAGCCTGAAAAGTTTAAAATGTGGAGTGGGAGTCCTCCAAAATGTCATGACTGGTGTCCTCCAATGTCATCAGCAAAATTTTTATCTTGTTGTTTATGAGTTGGTAATTTTTCATTACACTTATGGCGTTGACGAGGAAAAATTAAAAATTAAAATAAAGGTGATTTGTCCTCAGCTCTCCTAAATTTCTTGATTTTGTTAAATATTGATTGCATGAGCGGTTTGATTTGAGGCATTCTAGGCTAAAAAATACATAAGGGAGGTATAGTGAAAACACTGATAGTTGTAATTTTATGGGTACTTTCGCCTTTGGCAATAGCATCAATTCCTCCCTATGATGCAAATGATGACATTCATCACGCTTGCAAAAAATCACCTACTCTCTGTTTAGAAAAAATAAGTAAACATTTAAATAATACCTCACCCAAAAGCCGCGTCTGGTTTGAATACAAGCTGTATCAAATGGAATCGCTATTTCAATTGGTTCGCATGGCCGAATTAAAAGAGCAAACAGCTCCTTGGGTTGATCGGGACGATGTGCCACTTAAGTTCAAAATCAAGGTTTATATCTATTATGCGAAGGCGGTCTGGGCGGAAGGGCAAAAAGAACGGGCACATCACTACTTAAATAGCGCGATAGAGACATTGTCTTTGGTGCATCAAACTTTGTCAGACCCTATGTTGGTTGTTCAAATAGCAAATGCTCTGAATAGTTTAGGAGAATATCAACAAGGCTATGACATGTTGCAGGCGCTAGATAAGCAATATTTAAAACGTAACAATGCGCTATTTAAACTGGAACTGTATGAAAATATTGGTCATTTTTCATTATCTTTGGGGAAATTGGACGAGCATATTTTGTATCGCAAAAAATCTGTATTTTGGGCCAAGTTAAACTCCAATCAACAACGACTTGCTGTTGCAATCTACAATTTGGCGCGCGCTCATCAAAAAATCCAAGCTTATCCTCAGGCGATCGAATACTTTGATCAAGCCGAAAAAATTGCGCACTCTGTGTCAGATCATTATGTAGTGGAAATGACAAAATATCGCAAGGTTGAAATGGCATTAGAGCGTGGTGATATCAGCCAAGCCAAACACTATTTTCAATTAGTTGATGTAAATGTTATTGGGGCTGATTTTTCTGCTCAGTTAAGTGAGATGTTGATAAAAATAAATCAGTAGTATGCCAGTAAAAATTTAACTAATTACAGTACAGTCCCTAGAATAAAAAGTTCACATGATAAGGAAAAATAAAATTAAGGCCGTTATTGTTAGTTCATTGCTGGCAGCGGTTCCTAGTATCCATGCGTCAGAAATACCCCCCTTATTGCTAAGGATTATAAAGAATATTTAGCTCCACTTTGGGATTATTTTCTTAGAAACCCTGAACTATCTTTGATGGAACATCAGACGGCTAAACGACTGGCAGAAGAAATTCGCTCCGTGGGGTTTGAAGTAACGGAAGGTGTTGGTGGTACGGGTATTGTCGGTATTATGACAAATGGACCCGGTCCTATGATCATGGTGCGTGCAGAGATGGGCGGTTTGCCTGTTAAAGAACTGTCAGGTTTACCTAATGCTTCCACTATTATGATGAAAGACTGGAATGGCGAATCGTTATTGCACTCAATGCTGCGATTGAGGCCGCTCGAGCAGGGGATGCTGGACGAGGGTTTAGTGTGGTGGCCGATGAAGTAAGAAGTCTTGCGAGTAAAACAGCATCGTCTACAGATGAAATCCAAACAATGATCGACCAGTTACAAAATGCTCAGGAAATGCTTGACGATATATCAGAACAAGTATCAATGATACTTGATGTGAATACACAAGTTGCAACCGCCACTGGCCAGCAGTCAAGTGTTGCCAATGAAATTAATGTCAATATGGATACCGTCGACAGTCTATAGGTAGTGGGTATGGCTGATAAGTTGACTGTAATAAAAAAACCCTCAATTGAGGGTTTTTTAGTTTTGCATGATACTAACTTAGAAAGCCGCGTTATTAGGCGTTCTTGGGAAAGGGATCACGTCACGCACGTTTTGCATGCCCGTTGCATAAACGACCAAACGCTCAAAACCTAAACCAAAGCCTGAATGTGGCACTGTGCCGTAACGACGTAAATCACGATACCAGCTGTAATCTGCTGGATCTAAATTCATTTCCGCTAAGCGTTTGTCTAACACATCTAAACGTTCTTCACGTTGGCTACCACCAATGATTTCGCCAATACCGGGTGCTAAAATATCCATAGCCGCAACGGTTTTGCCATCGTCATTTAAACGCATGTAGAATGACTTAATGTCTTTCGGATAGTTTTGTAACACTACCGGACCATTAAAATGCTCTTCAGCTAAATAACGTTCGTGCTCTGAGTTTAAATCAACGCCCCAAGCCACTTTGTTTTCAAACTTCTTACCACAGTTTTCTAAAATGGTAATCGCGTCAGTGTAATCTAAACGCACAAAGTCGTTGTTGATCACTGAGTTTAAACGCTCTACTACCGTTTTATCGACACGTTGTTCAAAGAAAGCCATATCGTCTGCGCGTTCATCAAGCACGGCTTGAAAAACATACTTCAACATTTCTTCAGCAAGATCAGCGGCATCAGAAAGATCGGCGAAAGCAATTTCGGGCTCGATCATCCAAAATTCAGCTAAATGGCGAGTCGTATTTGAATTTTCAGCACGGAATGTTGGGCCAAAGGTATACACTTTAGACAGCGCACAACAATAAGTTTCAACATTTAACTGACCTGAAACGGTTAGGAAAGTTTCTTTACCAAAAAAGTCTTGGTTGTAATCCACTTTGCCTTGATCATTTAACGGTAAGTTTTCCATATCAAGCGTACTAACACGGAACATTTCACCCGCGCCTTCACAGTCACTACCGGTAATTAATGGTGTGCTGATCCAAAAGTAACCTTTGCTATGTAAAAAACGATGTACTGCTTGTGCCAAGGTATTGCGCACACGTGCTACTGCGCCACCTATATTAGTACGTGGACGTAAATGTGCTTGTTCACGTAAAAACTCGATACTATGGCGCTTTGCTGCCATTGGGTAGGTATCAGGGTCTTCAACAAGGCCTAACACTTCTACCTGTTCTGCTTGGAGCTCAAACGACTGACCTTTACCTGGAGATTCAACTAAAATACCGGTAACTTTTACTGCAGCACCTGTAGTAAGTTTTAATATATCAGTCTGATAATTATCCAAATTGCTCGGAGCAATTGCTTGAATAGCGTCAAAACATGAACCATCATGTACCGCTAAAAATGAAATACCTGCTTTTGAATCACGACGTGTGCGGATCCAACCATGGATAGTAATTGATTCATTAACAGGATATTTTCCTGCCAAGATATCAGTAATGGCAATGACTGACATTTACAAACCTCTTTTTTGTCAAAAATGTACTCAAATTTTAAGGGGTGCTATGTTACCTTGCTTGTAAGGTTTAACAAGTAAAAATTTTTAAATCGGGTCTTTATAAAAAAATAACGTGAAATTAGGGATGAAAAGCGGTATGAAGTATGAAATATCGGGCAAAGAGCGCAGGAATGCGGCTGATTTATGGACTTATGCGTTAAGAGTATTGGCTATCCTTGGTTGGAGCTTGTTTGTTTGCGCTATCATTGTTTCTTATTATGCGGCACCTGATATCGACTATGGCATTTTGCGTTACCATAATATTGAAATTAGAAAGCTTTGGCTGACACCACTGACCGGCTATTTATATATTGTTTTATTGCTAAGTGCCTTAAGTAGTTATTTTTGTTTAATCATTAATAATTACCGTAGCCGGCGTAAAAACGATGGTAAGTATTTTAATATTTTATTATTACTTGTGATTACCATCGCCTGGGTCAGCTTTATATGGCTACAACTTTATTAAGTCGCCAACCTTATTTTCTAGCGCAGCGCTAACAAGGGGGTTAGTTGCGCTTAAAACACTTATCTTCATCTAATACGGTACTAATGGCATTGATCAGTAAACTGAGTTGTGTTTTATCGCTAATAAATGGCGGCATAATATAGATAAGTTGTCCAAAAGGACGTATCCATACGCCCAACTCAACAAAGCGCTTTTGAATCTCGGCCATGTCAACATGCTCAGTGCTTTGAACTACCCCTATAGCGCCTAACACTCTTATATCCTGAACCCTTTGATGATTTTTTAAAGGTAATAATTTTTGCTTAAAAACCTGCTCAATATCAGCTACTTGTTGTTGCCACTGATTACGTTTCAATATTTTAAGGTTGGCGTTAGCAAGGGCACAAGCTAGCGGGTTACCCATAAAGGTAGGTCCGTGCATAAAGCAGCCCGCTTCACCATGACTAATAGTATTGGCCACTTCATCAGTGCATAAGGTGGCTGCCAGTGTCATGTAGCCACCGGTGAGGGTTTTACCTAGACAGATAATATCAGGACTAATATCTGCCCATTCACAGGCAAATAACTTGCCAGTACGGCCTAAGCCTGTGGCAATTTCATCAGCAATCATTAAAACATGATATTGATCACAAAGTTTGCGGCAGGTTCTTAAATAGTTAGGATGATATAAACGCATGCCACCCGCACCTTGGACTATTGGCTCGATAATAAAGGCCGCTATTTGCTGATGATGTTGTGCAAACATGACGGTTAACGCTTCAACGTCAGTAGCATTCCATGCTTGATCAAAGCGAGTTTTTGGCGCGGGAGCAAATAAATTCTTCATTAACACAGGTTCAAACAACTGGTGCATGCCATTAACGGGGTCGCATACTGACATAGCGGCAAAGGTATCACCGTGATAACCATTTCTAACAGTGAGTATTTTATGCTTTTCAGGCTTATTTTTACTGTGCCAATACTGTATCGACATTTTTAACGCCACTTCAACTGACACCGAACCACTGTCACTTAAAAAGACTTTATTTAAGCCCTCAGGTGTTAGCTCAATGAGTGTTTTGGCAAGTTCAATCGCCGGTTCGTGGGTTAAACCACCAAACATCACATGGGCAAATTTTTCAGTTTGCTTTATTAAGGCCTGATTTAATTCGGGGTGATTATAACCGTGCAGTACTGACCACCACGACGACATACCATCAACAAGTTTCTCACCACTGGCCAAGGTAATATGAACGCCCTCGGCAGACTCGACCAGATAAGAAGGTAATGGCTTCGACATAGAAGTATAAGGATGCCAAACGTGGTTTTTATCAAATTCAAGGCTTTCTGTTTGTTTAGTGTTCATATGTAAAGTTAACTTAGTTGATTTGGTTGACATGTTTGAGTTGATGCATAGACTACCGATTAATATTAATAGATGCAATTGACAAACGAGTGAATAACTATGACACAGCAAACATCAGCGGTAAGTGAATCTAGCTCAAATACCACCGTTAATACCGCCGTTAATACCCCAGTTAATAATACCAACCAAGGTAACAGTGAAGTACGCCATAACTGGCAAGCAGAACAAGTTAAAGCACTGTTTGACATGCCATTTAATGATTTGATGTTTAAAGCGCAAGTTATTCATCGCGAAAATTTTAATCCCAATGAAGTACAAGTGAGTACTTTGTTGTCGATTAAAACCGGCGCATGCCCAGAAGATTGTAAATATTGCTCTCAAAGTGCCCGTTATAAAACTGACATTGATAAAGAACGCTTGATGGAAGTGAGTAAAGTGCTTGAAGCGGCACAAGTGGCGAAAGATCAAGGTTCAACACGTTTTTGTATGGGCGCTGGCTGGCGTAACCCAAAGGCAAGAGATATGCCTTCAGTGGTCGAAATGGTTAAAGGTGTAAAAGCACTGGGACTTGAAACCTGTATGACACTCGGCATGTTATCTGCAGAGCAAGCCGGTGAGTTACAAGGTGCAGGCTTGGACTACTACAACCATAACTTAGACACCTCACCAGAGCATTATAATCAAATTATCACGACACGTACTTTTCAAGACAGGTTAGACACTTTATCTAATGTACGAAGTTCAGGCATGAAGGTCTGTAGTGGTGGCATAGTGGGTTTAGGCGAAGAAAGTAAAGACCGGGCGTCATTATTGGCACAATTAGCTAACCTTTCACCGCAACCGGAAAGTGTGCCGATTAATATGTTGGTAAAAATTGAAGGCACGCCGTTATCTGATGTAGCAGACTTAGATCATTTTGAATTTGTTCGCTGTATTGCCGTGGCACGCATCATGATGCCAAAAAGCCATGTGCGTTTATCCGCAGGGCGCGACGCGATGAATGAACAAATGCAAGCCCTGTGCTTTTTAGCGGGCGCGAATTCAATATTCTACGGTTGTAAATTATTAACCACAGGTAATCCTGAAGCCAATAAAGATATGATGTTATTTAACCGCTTAGGTATTAATACTGAAACCATTGCCAGTTCAGCAGCAGACGAAGCAAAAATGAATACCGCTGTGGTTGATCAAAAAAATAGCGATCTATTTTATAACGCGGTTAATTAATATTTATGGCGTTTGATTACTTAACGACAACTATTGCCGAGCAAAAACAGCGCGCACGTTATCGTGTGCGTCAGTGTGTTGCTGAGCAAAATGGCCGTTATGTTAACATTGACCATAAAAGTTACTTAAACTTTTCCTCAAATGACTATCTGGGTTTAAATCATCATCCAAAAATTAACCAAGCATTGCAAGCTGGCGCCGAGCGATTCGGTACTTGTGCGAGTGGCTCAAGTTTAATCACAGGTTACTCTTATGCCCATCAAGCACTAGAAAACGATATTTGTGATTGGCTTAATAAAGCTAAATGTTTGTTGTTTGCCAGTGGGTTTTCCGCTAATAACGCGCTTATGCAGGCCTTGGGTCATAAAAGCTGTGAGCTGTATTTAGATAAACTCAGTCACGCGTCATTAATTGATGGTGCGCTATCAAGTGACGCTAAAGTAAAACGCTTTTTACATAATGATACTGAGCAATTACAAAGTTTTTTAAGGCGAGGTCAAGCGAAGGCTAATGATGACGGTAAAGATTTAAACCAAGTTATTGTCTCAGAAGGTGTTTTTAGTATGGACGGCGATCAGGCTGACGTAACTCATTTAGCGAAAATAGCCCAACAACATAACGCTTTATTATATCTAGACGACGCACATAGTATGGGTGTTGTCGGTGATAAAGGCCAAGGTAGCAGTAGTATCGCAGCCCCTGATATTGTGATGGCCACCTTTGGTAAAAGTATTGCCACGAGCGGCGCTTTTGTGGCTTGTGACGAATTACTGGCTGATTATTTAGTGAACTTTTCGCGCCATTATATTTATTCCACTGCGATATCACCTGCTTTAGCTTGGGCAACAAAAAAGAGTATTGAAATTATTCAAACGGAACATTGGCGTCGTGAAAAAATTGTCGAATTAAGTCAATTACTCGCCTCAAAATTAAGCCATAAGGTTCAACTGATTAACAATGCCTCATCAATTCACGCCATCGTTATTGGTGATGAAATTACCACACTTGATGTTTGTCAAAAACTTCGAGATAAGGGTATTTGGCTCAGTGCTATTCGTCCACCGACGGTTCCAAAAAACAGCTCAAGGTTACGCGTAACCGTAACATCGAGTCATGAAATTAAAGATATCAATTACTTAGCTAATTGTATTAACGAGGTTGTAGCATAATGTCTGAAAAGACTAACCGTTTTAAAATAGCGAGATCTTTTGGCTCGGCCACGACTTCTTATGATGTTTCAGCACGTTTACAACGCTATTGTGGCAAGCATTTAATGCCATTGTTACCTAATAGCCATGATATAACTGCCTTAGATTTGGGCGCAGGCACAGGTTTTTTTACTGAGCTGCTATCAAGCCGTTACCGACAAGTGATTGGTTTAGATGTATCGAAAAAAATGCTGCACTTTGCCAAAGATAATCGCCATAAGCGTATTCATTGGCTTGAAGCTGACGCTTACAAAATACCCTTGCAAGATAACAGCATTGACTTTGTCTATTCAAACCTAATGATCCAATGGTGTGATCCGCTAGACCCAGTGTTAAATGAAATAATACGGGTGTTAAAACCTGGTGGTTCATTTGCTTTTAGTACCCTAGTTGACGGGACTTTATTTGAATTAAAGTCTGCTTGGGCGCACGTTGACAATGACCAACACGTAATTGATTTTCAAATAGAAAGTGAAATTATTGCGTTATTTGATGGCGCGGATCGAAAACTATTGCACGCTAAGCAGCAGGATATTGTTTTAGCGTATGAAAATGTTTTACATTTAGCTCATGAATTGAAAAGCCTTGGCGCTAATCATCTGCCTAAAAAGCAGGGCAAAGGACTTGCGGGTAAAGATAAATGGCAACAAATGACCCAAAACTATCAAGAGTTTTTGCAACCCAATGGTACATATCCAGCTACTTATAAAGTTTTATCTGGGCTAGTGGTTAAATTAAAGGACTGAGCTTTGTCTCTGTTCTTTGTGTCTTATTAAGCCTAAGAATAGCCCATCATAAAAACAATGATTGAATTTTAAGAGTGACCTATTATGTTAAAGCTATTTGTTACCGCCACCGATACAGACGCAGGTAAAACCTACGCAGCCCAAGCGCTTGTTCATGCCTTAGTGGCCAATAATAAAAAGGTGGCGGTCTATAAACCGATTTCGGCGGGTTGCGAGCGCATTAATCATCAGTTAGTTAATAACGATGCTTTGTTATTGCTAAAACAATCTAATTGCCAACAAGTGATTTCTCAGGTTAACCCGATCGCTTTTGAACAAGCTATTGCACCACATATAGCCGCAGCCCAGCTGCAACAAGCTATTCGCTTAACCGATATTCAACGTGGCTATGAACAAGTTACCGCTTTAGCTGCTGATGTGGTTATTTGTGAAGGCGCGGGTGGCTGGCGTTTACCGCTAGGGCAAGGACAATATTTATCAGCGTTTGTACAAGCAAGTTGTCAATATGTTGTACTTGTGGTGAATATGAAGCTAGGCTGCTTAAACCATGCAGTATTAACCTATCAGTCAATTGTAGCCGATGGCCTAAACTGTGTGGGCTGGATAGCCAACTGTCCAGAAAGTATGCCTTATTTAGCGGAAAATATTAGTGAGTTGACTACACTACTACCCATACCTAAATTGGCAGAGTTACCTTTTGAATTAGATATAACTAAAGCAGCGCAGCGAATAGATATTAGGCTATTAACCTCACTGATTTAACATCTAGCATAAGGTTAAGTGATATAAACTTGAAATAAAGAGGATAAAAAATGTTATCGATTAAAAGCTTAACCTGTCTCATTCTTTGCTTTACCTTAGTGGCGTGCGCATCCATGGGGACAGGTAGTAAAATGGAAAAGCAGCAAGAGATACTTACCATGAAAGATAGTGTTTTAACCCAGCTTTTTGCTAATAAACCCGACACGCGTGCACAAATAAACGCGGCTCCGGGTTACGCGGTATTTTCTAATGCCAATGTGAATTTGTTACTGATCGCAGCAGGTACAGGTTATGGCGTCGTAAAAGATATGAAAACAAGTAAATATATTTATATGAATATGGCTGAAGGAGGCGTTGGCTTAGGACTTGGCGTGAAGGACTACCGTATCGTAATGGTTTTTCATACCAATGAGGCAATGAACAACTTTGTTAATACCGGTTGGACCTTTGGTGGCAATGCGGATGCCGCCGCAAAAGCAGGCAATAAGGGTGCATCAGTTGAAGGTGAATTATATTATGGTGATGTTACCGTATACACTTTCACCGAAAATGGTTTAGCACTACAAGCTACGATTAAAGGAACTAAGTTCTGGAAGGATAGTGAGCTAAATTAAAATGATTTAGTGTATTCGCTTAGTACATTTTTTTGACCCTGTAACAAAATCTGTTACAGGGTCATTTTTTTTGTCTCATGTAGCTGGCAAACCTAATAGGTTGGTATCATCTGATTGATTCAACTACCTCAGTTAAGCAATCCCAAAAACTGCACTTTCATTCTAGACTCAAGTCGGCCACCGTAAATATAAACCCATGATTACCTTGTTTGGAGTGTGCGTTTTACATTGGCCTATTTATTATCACTGCGATTTTTCCACCTTATTGTGTTCATTTACTATTGGTTAGTTTTGCAATAAGAAAAAACAGCTATCACCGAATTTGGCCAACAACATATAGCATAAAAAGCTAAAACACTGATATTCAGACCAATAAAAAGCATTTTGGCAGTAATCACAAATGCGTTAATTATTTTTCTTATCAGAACAGTTTGATTAATGATTGCGTAGACTGATTGCATTGGAAAGAAGTGAGCATAAGTTTTTGGCAACGCTATACTTAAATTTAAACTGGGTTATGGTTAAAAACCAATGAAAAAATTAAATAAGTTAATGGTGATTCAACTGTAAGAGAAATAACGCAATATCAGTTAAAAGCAACACCACTTAAAACAATAAACGAACTTTGATGTAGAAGTAGTAAATTATCACAAAGTTTCAGGACTTTGATTAGTTATTAATAACTAACAATGTGAGGAAAGCAGTAAGTAGTAAAACTTTAAGAGTGTTCACTAGCGTTATTTGAATAATAACGTTAAGCATAATCTAAATTTGGTGTAAAAATTTAGTACTACAACAATGAAAAAAGGACGAATTCATGAAAACAGTAATTAAAGCAATAGTTATAGCCAGTGTATTGGCTTCACCAGTATTTGCCTATGATAATCATAAAGCTGAAATGAAAGATGAAGGTAAGATGATGGGCGGCATGATGGGAATGATGAATCATGACCAAATGATTAAAATGCATCAACATATGCAAGAGATGCAATCATTAATGGCAAAGATTAAAAAAGAAACGGATCCAAATAAACATCTAGATATGATGGAGCAACACATGAAAATGATGGAGCAACACATGGAGATGATGCCAAAAGACATGCATATGATGAATGGTAAAGCTGGCATGATGGGAGATAAAGGGGGCATGACACAAATGAACAAGAGTAAAGAAATGAGTATGGAAAAACGTATGGGCATGATGGAAAATCACATGAACATGATGCAAATGATGATGGAGCAAATGATGAATCATAATGCAGAGGAGGGTAAATCACATGAATATGATGAAAGTGATGATGAAAAATAGTGCAGTGTGTAGTCGCTCAAACTTTATCTGATGTTTTTGAATATCAGAGCTTAACTAAATCTGACCGGCAGCAATAAGCTCAAAGTTGCCGTTGACTGTCGTTCTATTAAAAGGCCGTTCATGCATCAGGAAGGTGATTAGGTATCTAGGTCAACCAACAATTGCTGAATCTTTCCATTGGGCTTCCTGCGCCTGCGATTCAGTTATCCCTCAATTCTGTTTCGCCCGTTTTCCTTAGCCTTGTAGAGAGCGTCATCCGCTTTTCGAATCACGACTGCAAGGTCATCTTCAATGGATGACGGGCAGGCGATCCCACCGCTGATGCTCAGTCTTATATCTTCTCCGTTATTGCCCTTAAGGTCCAGTGCCTCAACCGTTTCTCGGATGCGATCTACAGAAATACGGGCCTGTTCGAGACTGGTTTCAGGCATCATCAGGATGAACTCTTCACCTCCGAAACGTGCGACGATATCGGTAGGTCGTATCTGCCCTGAAATCACACCTGACAAGGCCTTGAGCACCTCGTCGCCTTTGTCATGGCCCCAAGTGTCGTTTACGGTTTTGAAATGGTCGATATCAACAATTGATAGTACATAGGGGCGATTGTATCGTTTGGCCTGCTCTACAATGTTATCGGCAAACTCGAAGAATGCGCGGCGGTTTTTGAGTCCGGTGAGAAAATCACTGCGAGCCAAGGATTCAGCTTTTGCCTTTGCATCGGCCAGAGCGTTTGTCCACAGCCTGTAAAACTGGAAACTGAGGAGAACCACGAGCAGCAGAGTTGCGCTCATCACCCAGTAGAAAGCTCGATTGGATTGGAGCGTTTCTTCAAATGCCTTAGTTAGCTGTATAATTTCCCCGCTTTCAATAGCGGTTTGAAAAAGGCTCTGATTCAATTGCAGCGTCAGGTAACAGAACAGCAGGATACTCGCGACCACGATTCCGAGTAACACAATGATGTCCCGCTTGGCCATTTTTACGTTGGTTGGTGCCCAGACTCTGTTCATCTTCAGTCTTTCAATAATCGGAAAGACGAAGAAGAGAATCGGTCCAACGAGCAGGACCTGAGTTACGAACCCGTTGAGCCACCAATCATACCAGTTGTCGATAAGTTGAACGGTACTCAACTCGACCGAGTTGGTGTGGCTCCAGATAAAGGAACCGGCCGCAGAAAAGACGGCACTGAGCAGACCTATGATGGCGAAGAAGAGAATCGGCCCTACTCGGCGCAGAGATAGCTGAACGGGCAGGGCACGATAGACTATGGTGTAAACTGCAAGAGTAATTGGGTTTGTGCATGCGAATAGGATTGCCCACTGAACCGGCATATGGGAAACGAGGGCAACAGTCAGTGTAGCGAGATAGGAAGGGATCGCACCCCACGAAAACCCCCAGAGCAGGACCCAGAGTAGGCAGAGCGGCAATGGTAGAAATAGAGTGAAAGCCAGGTCACCGACTTGAAAACCGAAAATGGTATCGTAGGCGACATAGTTGGCTGCACACCACCATCCGAAACTCACACAGAAGATGCAGGTAAGAATCCAGGCCATTGAGATGAGAAGAATCTCACGTCTATCGCCACAGGTAAGAAGGAGGCGAAGATTGATCGGCCGGTACAATCCCGGAGAATCCGGGGTAAACAGTAAAATAGGCCTTCGTGGTTGTTCAGGCAATTCAAGCAGACCTGCAGCCGACTGGCTATCAAGTTCTTTCGCCATTATTCCTCCGCAGCTAACAATATTAATAAGACGTAAACGCCCGTGTTTAAACAGGGGCGTTTGCGTATATATTTTTTAACTATCATAGCCATATAGGTTAAGTTATTACAACGTAATTTTTCCGATAACCGAGTTTTGATGTTGCGAAAACACGAGCAACTCAGCGCTATTACCAACAATACCCCCATTAAACTGGGGTCAGGGTCAACTTAACTTAAAATTCTAAATTCTAAATCCTGGGCTATGGGCTATACTTTAATTTAGTCAATTTACATGGATGTAAACAAATGGCCAGATTGCCCCGGGTCAGCCCGGTAAATATTCCTCAACACATTATCCAACGCGGAAATAATCGCCAAATATGCTTTGCCAGTGAGCAAGATTTCGCAAGTTATGTAAGCTGGTTAAAAGAATATTCTAAAAAATATTTGGTCGATATTCACGCCTGGGTATTGATGACTAATCACGTGCATATACTGTGTACTCCTCACATGAGCAATAGTATCAGCTTGATGATGCAATCTTTAGGCAGGCAGTATGTGCGTTATTTTAATTGTTGCCATGGACGTACAGGAACACTGTGGGAAGGCCGCTATAAGTCTTGCCTGGTACAAGTCGAAGATTACCTTTTGCAGCTCTATCGATATATAGAGCTTAACCCCGTTAGAGCAAACATGATTGAAGACCCTGCTGACTATCATTGGTCAAGCTATCAGATTAATGGCCTTGGAAAAGATTCTGAGTTATGTACACCACACCCAATATATCTTGCGCTGCATAGCAATGCCATACAACGCCAGGCGGTTTATCGCGCCTTATTTACATCCCACGTAGAAGATAAATTACTTGCAGATATTCGCGTCAATTCAAACAAGGGAATGGCCATTGGTAATGATCAATTCAAGCAAGAGATCGAAGCCTTAACAGGCAGAAGAATGAGAGAACAAAAAATGGGTCGCCCAGTCCACCCGCAGAAAAAAAGAAGCTAACTGGGTTGTAGGAGTTAAGTCGACCCTGACCCCAGTTTTAAGAGATCGAAGCCTTAACAGGCAGAAGAATGAGAGAACAAAAAATGGGTCGCCCAGTTCACCCGCAGAAAAAAAGAAGCTAACTGGGTTGTAGGAGTTAAGTCGACCCTGACCCCAGTTTTATATTAAAACAGTGTTCTGCGATTTTAATAAAATAACGACTGCCAGTTTCAATGAGTTGATCTGGAAAATCATAGTCTGAATTATGTAATGCTGGAGTGTCCTCACCTGCACCTAATCCAAATAATGCGCCACAATACAGTTTGGTAAACTGACCAAAGTCTTCTGACCAAGGAAAGGGATGTGGTGTGAGGTGAACAGGTTCTTCACTCAAAGCGCTGGTAATAATTTCCACTGCCGCTTCATGATTGACAGTTGCATCAAAAACATCTTCACTTTCAATTGAATAAGCTAGCTTGTGCTGTATTGCTAGCTCTATGACTTTGTCATTGACAATATCGACTAAGCGTTTCATTTCATTATTATGTTCACTGCGCAGCGTGACATATATTTCGGCATCAGAGGGTGAGGTGCCGAAGGATTTTTCGCCTAATTTGACGCCAACAACAGTTGCAAAAGTAAAGTCACTTTGGCTGTTAATTAACATTGGCAATTGCTCAAATAACGGCAGTAACTGATAAACAGCTTTAATTGGACTGTTTCCTGTTTCCGGTTGTGCTGCGTGAGCTGTTTTCCCCGTTAAGCGGATAATCACCCCACGGGATGCACAACAGATTGTGCCGGTTTTGATCAATACTCCGCCCATTGGATATTTAGGGACATTGTGTAACGCAAATACAAAATCTGGCTTAAATTGCTGTGCAATTTTATCTTCGAGTACTTTTTTTGCCCCTTCACCCGTTTCCTCTGCTGGTTGGAACAATAAGATCAACCGGCCATTTTCCAGCCTGTTTTTGGCATAATACTGAGCAACTGCAGCCAGTATTGCCATATGGCCATCATGGCCACATTTATGGGATATTCCTGCCGTTATTGAGCGATAATCAAAAGTATTAGTTTCAGTAATGGCTAGGGCATCGAGTTCACATCGTAACATTACCGTGTTCCCTGTTGCCCCGTCACCAAAACAAACCGCGACACCTGTACCACCAATACCGGTAATAATGTGATCGGGTGCCAATGGTGTTAAATATTCAACTAAACGAGCCGCAGTGCCGACCTCGCTATTAGAAAGTTCAGGGTGCTGATGTAACTTTTGTCTTAACTTTATGCAATTCATTATTTGACTCCGAATATTTTGTTTGGTGAATGTGTAAATCTTGTTTGATCTGAGGGGCTAGCATGTATAAGCCAATGATGGTCAATAAACAAAATTTCTCAGGATTGTGCCGACTTTTGCACTATTCAGTTGGTTCCATTTTGGAACATACAGTCATTTGCACTTTTGTAAGTCTGCTATTAGCACACAGAGACATCCTTCTAGGGGCTTTTAGTACCTGACGTATATCGGCAAAGGTGGCTTTTCCGTCTGTCAGTCTTGATCAAAACCTATAAAGCCAAAGCTATTAATTCAAGTTTGAACTAATACAGCTTAGAGTCTCTAAAAAGACAATCTATTCCGACAAATAACCACTGTGGCAGCCGCTTTGTAGTGGCCAAATAAATTATGCCACTACAGCGAAAATTTCTGCTAGCTTCAACTTAGTAAGTTATCTTTGAATATCACATTCATCACTTATATAACTTGCCCACTTCAATATAACTTATATCAAGTTTATAAAAGATAATCTAAGTTGTCTTCAGTCGTGATAATAGTTTTTTTACCTGCCCTAAATAAAAATCCATTAACTGCAGTTGCTGAGCCTTTTATATCAGATAAGCCCGATACTAACTTAATGGTATTTTGCTTAATATCTAACGCGGTTCCTTCGACAATCGCAACAATGGCTGTATCCGTATTTAGCACCATAAATTCGGCTAAACGTTGTGCACGAGTTTCGCCATTATGACCCGGAGGATTATAGTCGGTATAATGTGGATTCAGCTGAAAATCAACCAGTTGCAGAGCATTAAAACTTTCAGGTTCAATAATTGGCATATCATTTGTCGTGCGAATAGAAAGTCCCGCAATATTTGAACCTGCACTCCAGCCTATGTAAGGCGTGCCTTGTGCTACTTTGCTTTGAATGACTTTAATTAACTTGTTTTGATATAACTGATGCAATAAATTAAAAGTATTGCCACCACCAACCGCTATTGCTGGCGCGGCATTAATGGCGCTGACGGGGTCAGCATACTGATGAATACCGGTAACTTTAATGCCTAGCTCAGTTAATGCATTTTGCACCATTGCCGTGTAGTCATCGTAATTGACTGTCACACCGGCATAAGGAATAAATAATAATTCAGTAACTCCCGTAAGCTTGGCCTTTATTAAGGCCAATGCATGTTGTAAGTAGCTTGTATCACCAACACGAGAGCTACTTAGTAGTAGTAAGTTTGCATTTTCAATAGTCAATTTTTTAGCCTTTTAAATTCATTAAGTGGTATCATGTCATTTGATTTATAAGGAGAATTTTAACCATTATTGGTTTTTATACTCAATATAACTCAGCCAGAATAACGACCTCAAACGTTAGTTTGAAGTCGTTTAATTGTGTTTAGTATTAACTAACTCTGTTAAACAAGCCATGGCAATAAAACCAGAACGTGTTTTGTAATTTGAAGATTTAGCCACCCGATCATCAATTTGTTTTATTAATAGTTCAGGTAAGGTTACATTGATTTTATGGCTTTTCCCCATGTAGGGGACAATGTCAAAATCAAGTATGGCCCAAATAGGTGAGGCGGCTGTAGACAACAACATATGCTCGTCAATAGTTTTTGCCTGAGGCACTTTTTCGCCGTATTCAACCAATATGCTTAAGTGTGAAATCATGGCGGCATTTAATAATAAAAAGCCTTCATCTATGGTCGCTGCTTTTACCTGACAACCCGGTAAATCAACAACTGAAAGCCGGTAATTTTTATCATCGTTATTGCGTAAAACCAAGACTGGATATTTCATAGCTTTGTCCTTTATCTTATCTATACCAAGCATAACCCCAAGACCTCCATCTGTAAATGCACAGATAACCCTAAGGGTTACCATGAATAAGCGAGCCATAACCCTGATAACCCCCTGTGACCACTACGAGACAACCCTGGTAACTCCAGAGTTTTAAGGTGTGATTATTTACTTACCTTAATATTGTTTATTAACCGAGTTTATATTTTTTATCATAGGTTTTTTCATTATGTTTTTAATAAAACCTGATATTTAAAAAAAGGTTATTTATAGAGTTATTGGATGTAAGAATGTCGTGAAATAACTTGAGCGCGAATGAATAATTTTACTGCTGAGTCGTTAGTGTCGGGATTTTATGACATTTATCTTTGCTGTTTTGGTCAATTTTAGCTTGAATTAGCACAGGGTAACATCATTATAAGAGGCTAAAAACTGACTAATAAAGTTGACGATTAAAAAAGCTATATAGAAGCTTGTTTATGGTGTTTGAACCAGAGCATTATCCAATCAAATTTAGCGTTTAATCCTGGTAGGTAGCGAGAAATTTAGTTTTACATTTAGAAGAATCACATAAATAGATGAAAAATTTTTTATTTTGTCAGGCTATTAAGGCAATCACTGACCCAATGAACTCTTTTGCTAGCTGAGTTATTGGCCCTGTTTTAATTATGCGGAGTGAGCAACTACCCATATTTCTTAGCCATAGTTTTCAAAACTAAAATGTCCCGAAGCGCGTCTTAAGTGTTTTTGAAAACCTAGCTCAAGTAATACATCTCGTGTGTCATGCACCATGGCGGAATTACCACATAAAGAGAAAATACTCGCTCATTTTTAATGCTTAAAGTTGAGCAATAAAAGCTTAAAACTTATGTTTTTCGACATCATTAAGGTTTATTTCGTAGGCGTTCCTGCCAATACCGAAAAACTCTTCGTCAGTAAAAACAATAACCTCTTCATTAAGAAAGGTTATCGCTTCTTTTTGCGTAACAATACCTAAATCAATGCGATACCTATCACCAGAGAAAAAATCATCACCTTGCCAATTTTCAAACAGCCAAATGCGTTGCGAGTCCAGTAGTACCAGTTTGTTCTTGCTCGGACTTAAAGCCGCTGACGTTATCCAACAGAGTTTTTCGGCAATAGTGCAGGTTTTAAATTTACTTATTTTTTCTGCATCATAATTAGCCGCATGATCGCCAATTTTATATAAGCTAGTTATACCATTAAAAGGTACGGTACGGTTTTTGGTAAATAAATAAAGGTACTTTTTATAAAAAACAAAAGCTTCAACATCAAATACCATTTCATCGGCTTTAGGGGGAAAACTGGTATGTTCAGGGTATTTAAATTTAATAATTTCTGCTTGCGTTGTTTCACCTTTTATATCGATAGGGTTTTCAATTTTATATATGGTTAACCATTTACGCAGATTATGATTATTACCAAAGTCGCCTAAAAAGAAATGACCAAAATCGTCTTGGGTCATATCCTCCCAGTCAATATTTTTAGCGTTAGTGATGGTAATTGCTCTATCAATACCACCCGTTTTATTTAGCTGGTATAACTTTGCCTGGTCGCCACCATCATTAATTGCCCAAAGTTTATTGTGTTTATCAAACTCAATACCTGATATTTCGTTTAGTTGAGCGTCAATGGTGGCATATTTGTTCTTATATAACTGATAGCTAGTGGTAGCTATGATTATGATAACGGCAATAGCACTACCGGTAAAAAATCCGGCCAGTGTTTTTTTCATAAATGTGAAACCAATAAAATTTAGCAAGTTAATTAAACCGCAGCATAGCAGGGAATAAAAAAAAATACTTGTCCATTTGTAGGCAGGGCTTTGCAGTGGCACTCAATGTAGCAATGATAGCGATTAATAAAGTGTAAATTTTTATTAATCTAGGGTAAAAAACCGCCCGAATAACATAATAAGTAATATGCTTAACGTATATCTGAGTTGATATTGTCTTGGAGTATAGATGAAACAACGACTAATATTCTGCGGTATAGGCATAACATTTATCTTATTAACTGGCTGCCAGTCGGGTAATAGATTACAAAACTATTATCTTGGCGATATCCAAGCTAGTGAATTTTTAGATGATAAATTTATCGGCTATAAAAATATTTTAATAGAAACTGAAACTGAAATATTTGCCTTAAGTACCGAGATGAAAGTCATGGCAAAAAGTATGAGTTTAGAGCGTGATGCCCGGCAAAAAGCGACCAAACTACTGCAGCATTTCTTTAGTCCTGAAGACATCAATTTAGCTTATGAATCTGGTGCTAATGTTATTGCTGCCCAAGCATTTAAAAACCAAGCGGCTAATTGTTTATCATTAACTATTATGGCTTATGCGATAGCGCAAGAGGCGAAGCTAAGCGTTGCATTTCAACGTGTTGATGTGCCTGAATACTGGGTGCGTAATGGTCGTGTTAATATGCTTACGGGTCATATTAATCTCACTGTTTTGGACGAAAAATTCCCTGATAAAAGGCTAGTTTTTCAGCGCACAGGTATTGAAATTGATTTCGACCCTTTTGTAAATAAAATGCCCTTTGAAAAACATAAAATAAATAAAAACACCGTGCTAGCAATGTTTTACAATAATAAAGCCGCTACTGCCATGGTTAATGGTGATTATATTACTGCTTATGCTTATTTAAAAAAAGCCACTCAAGTCGATCCTCTTTTTTCTTCAGCGTGGGGTAACTTAGGTATTTTATATCGTTTTAATGGTTATCAGCAAAGTGCGATTGACACTTACCGATACGCGATAAGTTTAAACCATCATAATTTAACCTCGATGGCTAATTTGAGTATGTTATTACATGCCAAGGGGTCGTATGAAGAAGCGAAACGACTAGACAGCTACATTATACGCAAGCGAGCAAATAACCCTTATTATTATGCGTTACTCGGTGATGAAAAATTTTATCAAGGCGCTTATAAAGAGGCATTAAATCATTATAAAAAGGCGATAAAACTTAATAAAAATATCCATGAATTTTATTTTGGTTTAGCAAAAGTTTACTATATGTTGGATGAGGTAGGAAAGGCGAAAACTTACATCAAAAAAGCCATGGCAAAAAATAATTTCGCTCAACTCGATAAGCAATACTTAGTGAAGTTAACTATTTTAAATCAAAACTATTGAGTCTTGATATTAATATAATAACCTTGGCTTTACGTTATATATAACTTTGGCTTTATTGTTATACCAATTTCATTAATTAGGTGGTCTACTTTATACGCAGGAAAAATGGCCAAATATAAGGCATTTATTTAATCACTAGTTGTTCTAATTATTAAATAAATAACGCAGTAGTGGGTTATTTTAACCAGTAAAAATGATCAGATAATTAGTGAGATTGGTATTATCAGGGTATTTTCAGTTTGTGCTTTACCAGGCTTAGTTGCTATTGAAATACAGTAGCGAGTTTACTGTATGGATGTTACTGACTACATTTATGTTTGTTTTTTATCATGCAGGTAGCTGAAAAAAACCTTTTTTTTATTATCGCCTTTGCTTTTATCTTTCTTAAAATGAGCTTTGTGGCTCAAAATATATAAATAATTCAACGGGGCTACTCAGCCTAGCAAAAAACACGTTATAATGTCGCTCAGTCAAAAATTAATTAAATGAGGTTAGCTCATCAATGGAAAAGCGATTTATAACAGCGCAAGAGTTGCTTGAAGATTCATTTCGTGTTGCTGCGAAAGCTTTTGAAGACGGTTTCAGACCACAATTTATTGTTGGAATTTGGCGTGGTGGTGCACCTATTGGCATTGCAGTACAAGAATACTTTGACTTTAAACAAGTAGAAACTGACCATATAGCGGTTCGCACGTCTTCTTATTACGGTATAAATCAACAAAGCAAAGAAATTAAAGTGCACGGTTTACATTATATTATTGAAAATGCTAATGCCGATGATGGTCTGTTAATTGTTGATGATGTTTTCGATTCTGGTCGAAGTATTGCAGCTTTAATAGCTCAAATGAAAAAGTTAACCCGTAATAATATGCCAAAAGATGTCAGAATCGCATGTCCTTGGTATAAACCCACAAATTCTAAAGTGGATTTAGTGCCTGATTATTATGTTCATGAATCAACAGAATGGTTAGTTTTTCCACATGAGTTATCAGGTTTAACACCTGATGAAATAGCCCATGGTAAAAAAGATTTGGTCAATATTTTAGACTTATTCGAATAGCGTTATTTTATCAGTTAAAACAACTAACATACGGTCTTCACCTGTGTTGGTTGTTATATCAACGAAATAGCCAGAGTGAAACATTCATTCGTCTAGCGTAAAGACAAAAAGCTTAAGCTACCCGCTTGTAAAAAATTTGTTATTACCTTATCTTACACAGTCTAAAATTAAAGCGAACTTAATCTGGTTGTGTCGAATGAATCTAAAAGCATTAATACTTTTGGGCTGTTTTTTTTCCTCTGTTAGTTGGGCTAAAACGCCGCTGGTGCTATTGTCTATCGATGGTTTTGCTCAGCGTTACATAGCACAATATCAACCTAAAAATTTAATGTCGCTCATGCAGCAAGGCACTAGTGCCAAAGCTTTGTTACCGATTTATCCTAGTAAAACCTTTCCAAATCACTTAAGTATTATCACCGGTCGTTATCCCATAAATCATGGCATTGTGCATAATACCTTTTATCATCGAGATATTGATAAAGACTATAAATTGGGCGATGGAAAAAACGATGCCCGCTGGTTAACTGCCAAGCCACTTTGGCATATTAATGAAATGCAGGGCAATAAATCGGCGGTTTATTTCTGGCCAGAATCTGAGACAGCCATAGATAATAAAACGGCTAGTTATTATTATCCTTATAAGCATTCTACCCCGAATAAAAAAAGGCTTGAGCAAATACTCGCATGGTTACGCCTACCTGAATCCGAACGACCAAATTTTATCGCGGGTTATTTTGCCAGTGTCGATGATGCGGGTCATAAATTTGGTGAAAACTCGCCACAACTTATTGATGCAATAAGCAAACTTGATGCTTTACTTGGAGATTTTGTCCAACAAATTAATCAGGAATTTAAGGGTAAAGTTAATGTAGTGATCGTTTCAGATCATGGCATGACTAAAGTTAATAAACACCATGTTATAAAATGGCAGGAAAATATTATAGAGGGTGTAAAAGCCATTAATGGCTCCACGCAATTATATTTGTATAGCGATAACGAGATTAAATTACAGCAAAGTGTTCAGCTATTTAATCATGCCCAAGCCAATGCTCAAACCGAAAACAAACAAGCCCAATACCGTGTCTACCAATATATTGACTTTCCAGCCCATTGGCATTTAAACCGAAAAACAGCGGTAGTACCTAATGTTATTATTGAAGCTTTGCCATCCTATGTTTTTAGTCAAGGTAAGGCGAATATCACAGCAGAAACACATGGTTACGATCCCAAGTCATCTCAAGAGCTTGAGGCTATTTTTATCGCAACGGGACCTGCATTTAGCAAAAACAAGCAAATTGCAGCGTTTGAGAACATACATGTATTACCTATTATTACCCGAGCATTAGGGCTAAAAGATGTCGATAATATTGACGGTAGCTATCAAGTAGCTGAGCAAATAGTTGAATAGCCTTACCAGTGATGCAAGCTCAGAACTTAGTTAAGCTAATCGGTTTATTTTGCTCAGTAAGCCAGGCTCAAGCTAAATTAAAAGGCAGAAATGGCGATATATAAATTTACTGTGGTAAAAGGGCATCAAGTTGCATCAGGTCGTGCAAATGACCCTCGATTTCCTCTAGGCACTGTCGGCGCACAGTTACCATTTTTTCAAGCGCTGGGCTTGGATCTTAACGGATATTATCTCGCCACAATAAATGCTCAATTTAACTGCCATGCAATTGTCCTGAATTTTTATGATCACTATTTTAAGCAAGTAAAATGGCATGAAAATATGCCCGCAGAAAACTTCAAGTTTTGTCGATGTCATATTTTAGCCAACTCCACCTCTTATCCTGCGCTAATTTATCAACCGCAACTTGATACTAAAATAGAGCATTTTCAGCCAATAAATCAACTTGAATTACTCGCGCCATTCATTGACAACCTTGATTACGGTGATGTGATCAGCTTAGATATTTCCAACGCTAAGGTTACTTTATTTGACGTTTACCCATAGTGTATTTGGTTGCACTTACTACATAGCCGATAAAAATTAAAAACTTAGGTGTTTTTTAAATAACTTTTAATAGGATAGAAAATAAGCTATGTTTTATTAACCATCAGTCTTTAGTCATCCGCCTATGCAAATAAACTATATTGCCCGTCAAGCTATACTAGACAAAAATAATCAAACGTTTGGTTACGAACTTTTATTTAGAGCTAGTCCAGAGAATAAATTCCCCGAAATAGATCAAGATATTGCCAGTTCTAAATTGATCATACAAAATCATTTCCAGAGTGACATTCAATCAGTTAGTTTAGGTAAATTAGCCTTTATAAATTTTACTGAAAAATGCCTGATCAATAAATATCCACTGATGTTCAACAAAGACAGTATTGTCATTGAATTAGTGGGGCATAAGTCAGCCACTGATCGGCTGTTAAAAATCGTCAAGTACTATCATGACCAAGGTTATAAAGTCGCTTTAACTGAATATGACCTTGATGAAAAGTGGGATGTGTTATTCCCCTATCTTGCGATGATAAAAATCGATATAGAAATAACTAACGCTAAACGTATACGGCCCGTTTTGGATAGAATCCAAGCTTTTGATATCAAGTTGATTGCTGAAAAGGTTGAAACCAATTATCAGTTACAATCGTTGGCAGAAATTGGCTTTAGTTATTACCAAGGCTTTTTCTATCACGAGCCCGAGATTATTACAGGGCAAACGTTAGCACCCATTAGATCGCAAATGCTGCACTTGATCAGTGAAACCTTTAATAAGCCGATAAACTTTAACCGTATAGCGGAAATAATTGGTCACGATGTTAATTTAACGATTGGTTTACTTAAATTAGTTAATAATGTAGCAACGGGCACACGGGTAGAAATAACCTCGTTAAAACAAGCTGCAGCTTACTTAGGTGAAGACAAACTTAAAGAGTTTATTACGATTCTTGCGTTATCAAAACTAACAACTGAAAAACACAGTGAAATTTCAAAACAATCTTTGATAACCGCTAAATTAATGGCAAAACTTGCCAATGAAAGTATATTCATTGCAGTGAGAGATTTTGCCTTTATTACCGGTCTATTAAGTGCAATAGAGGTGATTTTGAGCATGCCAATGAATGAAATTTTAAAAACTATGCCCTTAGCGAAACCGATTGAAGATGCGCTAGTAAATCACACTGGGTTATTAGGAAAACTGTTAGATTTAACCACGAATTACATTACCGGTAAGGGTGAAAATATTCAGCCATTAGCTGAGTTATATAGACTTGACGCAAACTTTATCCACAAAGAATTTGTACATGCCAGTAACTGGTGTAAGTCTTTAGGTTTATCCTAGTGTTGGTACGTGATGATAAAAGAGCGCATGGTTAATACGCTCTTTGGTTTTTAAACTATTCTTTGGCGAGTTTATCTTGCGTACGTTCTAAAAAGTCGCTGGCATCATGTCGTTCATGTAACTGGCTTGATAGCTCTCCCCAAGTTTTATTTACCATAACACCACGTTTTACTGCAGGTCGCTGATTTATTTCTTCTGCCCAACGCATAAGATGTTTATAAGAGGATAAATCTAGGAATTCGGCGGCATCATATAATCGATTTAAAGCAAGTGCACCATACCAAGGCCAAATAGCAATGTCGGCAATGGTATATTCATCACCACATAAATAATGATTGTTTTCAAGATGCTTGTCGAGTACATCGAGTTGACGTTTTACTTCCATAGAAAATCTATCAATACAATATTCTATTTTATCAGGGGCGTAAGCATAAAAATGGCCAAAGCCACCGCCAAGATAAGGCGCACTACCCATTTGCCAAAATAGCCAAGACATACATTCAGCACGTTTGTTGTCATTGGATAAAAAGGCATTAAACTTTTCAGCTAAGTGAAATAAAATAGAACCAGATTCAAATAAGCGAATTGATTGCTCATTACTTTTATCTAACAAGGCAGGTATTTTTGAGTTTGGATTAATTTCAACAAAGCCACTACCGAATTGATCTCCTTTGCTAATATCAATTAGAAAGGCATCGTATTGTGCTTCCTTACCTAAGGCCAGTAACTCCTCAAACATAATGGTGACTTTAACGCCATTGGGTGTTGCAAGGGAATATAACTGAAAAGGGTGCTTACCTTGTTCTAATACTTTATCGTGTGTTGATCCAGAAATAGGGCGGTTAATGCTTGCCCAATTACCACCATTGCTAGTATTCCATTGCCATACTTTGGGTGGGATATATGAATTTTCGTCACTCATGCCTGCTCCAATATTTATAAAATTTTACGATGGGTACGTTATGCTTAAAGTTAATAACATACTAGTGTATTTATCAAAATTTTATATTGATTGCGACCAATGAAATAATAACCAGGTGTAAGAGATTTTCAGGGTGAAAATTTGATTAATTAAATGCTTTTCAATATATTCGCTATATAAACAAAGCACTAAAAAGTCACTATTAACTAGTGATATAGTGTTCAATATTTTCTAATGGGTAAAGTTAGCGTGCAGATAAAAATCATCAAAAATATTTTTTTGTTAAGCCTGAGTTATATTTGTTTAATTGGCTGCACAAACATTGTTGAACATAAAACATCGGTATCTAAAGGTGAAAACCTCATTACGCCTTATTCTGGATTTTTAGCTGGTTGGCATGTTTCGATTGAAAATAAAGAAAATTACCATGCTAGCATGTGGCAACATCCCATTCATGGCTTTAAAGATGCTTACGTTATCAGTGTTACTGCACCAAAACATAAAAAAATAGCTTATTTTCGCCAAGTTATAGACCAACCTGGTTATGACGCCTGTGTAGAGTTTACAACACTAACATTAGAATCTTTGCCTAATGAGCTATATCCAAGCGAGATATGGCAGACAAATTGTAAGAAAAAAAATGGCAGTGAAGCCAAAATATTGCATCTGATGTTACTAGGAAAAGACAGCTTTTATCATGTCCAAAAAATTTGGCAAGATAACTTTATCAGTAGTGAGATCGAACAATGGCAAAGCCGGTTTAAACAAATTTACCTTTGTGACAGCAGGGCAACTGTCACTGTTTGCCCTGATGTTTATTCGTTATAAGTTGTTTTGATATTTTAGAGCACGCGATTAATCAACTTTTCGGCGTTTACCACTTTCAGCACGTTTTTTGTTTTCGGTTTGGACATAAACGGTATCTGTGGTTGCCATGCTAGCATGACCAAGATCTTCTGAAAGATCTTTTAGGGCGCGACCCCTTTCAATTTCCATACTCGCACCTGTATGCCTCAACCAGTGGGTAGAAGCTTCTTTAAGTTTTAGGGCTCTGTTTTCACCTTCTACTTGCTTCATGTTTTGATAAGCCAAGTCAAAAACTTCTTGCACAATACGTCTTAAATGACGAGTACTCATGCCTCCTTGGCCCCGTATTTTTTCAACTAAAACGGTATTTTCACCATTAGCAGGGAGTTGAGAAAGTCCGCGAGACAATCGATACCGGCTTAGAAAACTCATAAAGTCGGGTGGTACTGTGGTATCACGAAGCTTACGGCCTTTACCAAACACTTTAAACCACCAGTTTTCATCTTCATCTTGCCAAAAATGCCCCATAATAGGTGACCAAAATTCACGATCACTAAGCTCTGAGACCCTTAGGAATAGGGTTTTTAATGCGGCAATCACGAATAAGTTTCGCTCATAAGACTGGTTTTCGTCTGCCATATCAGTGGCAGTATCTAGCAAATATTGCCACTGACTATTGGTTAAGCGTTTAACTTCTTTAACTTGTACGTCATTAATGAAATGTTTGCAGTCTTTTTTAGCAATTTGTGCAGGGTTGCCGTAGCAAAGTTCTTCAGCCATTAAATAGTTGTAGAAAACGATAATAGCGGTAAATGTAGAGGTTAATGTTTGTTGAGAAGGACGATATTTCTTCTTATCAACATCTTTAATAACTTGGCTTTTTGCTGCTTGAATCTTAAAGGGTTGCCAATGCTCATTAATGACAAAATAGCCGTTAGTTAATTTGAAGCGTTCTTGGTTACTGGTACCAATCCAGGTTACGGGCGGTTTCCAACAAAAATCAGCATATTGTAAGATGTCAGTTTTTCTTAATCTGTCTATGGGGGTTTTGTTTATAAAGAAACTCCATAGCAGAAACTTTTCAATTTCATTGCGAAAACGATCGTAAGTATGGGCAGATTTATTTCGACCTGTGTAGGCTAAAAAATCTTTTCCCCAATGCCAATGTTCTAACCACCATACTTGAGGTCCAGATTCTATCTCAGACACAGCAATAGACTTAGCGTCTAATTCAGAGTCCAATGCAATATCAGGTGTTAATAAAGTTTTAACGCTTGGATAATCTTCAAAGGTAAATTCACATAACTCAGGGTAAGTTGGAAATAATGGTTCGGGACAAGTTTTCAATGCAGACATTAGCTGGCTCAAAATAATCGATAAATACTATGTGAAGCCACTATAAATGAACTACCCCACTATGTCCAATATTATAGAGTATCGGACATAGTGGGGTGCATGGAGGGCAGTACTATTGCCCTGTAATCACCTGTTAATCCAAACATACTTATGGATCCTTCCAGTCAATGCTTGCAAACGTCTTCACATATATTTAGTGGCCTGCTTTAACATTTTATGTAAAACGGATTTACCAATATAACGCTGGCTCACATTTGAATTAGCGTCTTTGTATTCCAAATAATAACTACCACTATTTCTGAGCGTGCGCTACGTGCATGAAATGTTTTATTGTGAGGCTTACCTCATTACTTTTCACGTAGCGTCACGTTTAATTATGTAATTTGATTCAATTTAAAACTGTTTTTAATCTCTCAATGGTATGGCTCCATTTCGGTGTTATAGGTTTACAAACAGAGTTTTGATTACCAAATAAGCCTATTTCACTAAACGCTGTTTTGATTGATTTCGTGTTATGCCATTTTACCGCTACCCAGTATTCAGCATTGTTTCATCTAAAGCTTCAAATGATAAGTCATATATTGCGTCAAAAACCTCTGTATTTGCACTCGCCCAAGCAACAGAAAATAACACCTTTTCATGCTTCTTGGTTACGTTAATTTGTTACGTTAATTTTCGCATTATTGTACTGAACTTTTCATCACCTTTAATTAGACGCATTGGTTGATCCATTTTTTATATTACAAAATACGGTAACTAACCTTGGTGTTGTTCCTTCTTATCCATGATGAGACTAAAACCGTGAGTCATTTTCACAAGGAATGCCGTCTCTATCACCATCCATTTTTGTGTTTGGACAGTAATTAATAAAGTACACGGCTTCTGCGCGAGATGTCATTTGGCTGCAATGCTGCCTGCCGTCACACGAAAATTGTGAGTTGGTATTAGACAAAGTGCTTTCTAATAAGGAATTACTTGGTCTTGAAATATTTGGAGTTTGCTTTGTGGGCTTATTTGAAGGTGCTAACCCTAATCGTTGAAATGCAAAAGCACCAATCCCTATGACCATAAGTATTAATATAAGCTTACTTTTAGGCGCTGAGGTATTTCTATCAATACGAGGTTTATGCCTTTGTATCGCTTTAGCGGCTACACCTTCAATACGACAGTTAATCGCTTTGGTTTTACCGTTATGTTTTTCTACTTCAAAGTAGATGAAATCACCTATTTTAGGCTTCCTGCTCATGTTCTTTAATGAAGAGATATGAATAAACGTATCTTGAGTAAGGTCACTCGATCGAATGAAGCCAAATCCTTTATCATCTTTCCACCTTTTTAACTGTCCTTTGTGCATCACGGCTCCATTGCAGATGTTGTTTTAATCAGGTATTAATTTACTAATATAATATCTCATTATAACAGATACTTAGGTAGTTCACGTTGAAAAAATTTCATTTAGAATCATGCTTTGAAACATAAGTTATGCCAGGAAGCATCATCTCTGCTGAGTTTGTCACCTTAATGTTTAGATAATATCAGTGATAAACCCTGATGCTTTGCTTCAGATATTGTTCTTTTTGCATTTAATTGAAAGACTTTTACTTTGTTCGTTTGGTGATAAATGCATCCAAACAGCGCTTACAAGGATGATGTGGAAAGTTTTCTCTATGATTTTTTAAGATTTGGTAACGAGTTATCTAACCACTGAATTGAACTAAATCACCAATATAGGACTTACCCAATATCTAGAACAGTTTTACATTGATTAAAGTTAATCGTTTTAACCAATGTACTATGGACAGCATCAAATAACACAGACTGGTATGGTGAATGCAACGATACTGAGACCTTATAAATATCGTTTAGAGTTATAATTAAATATTCATTTGAAGACAAGCACATAAAATCTGCATTACTGAACGCCACACTAAATATGGCACTAAGCGCCCTTTCTAAGCTAGATTCATGACATAAGTATTCTGATGACTTATTGGGTCAAGTATTGTGTAATTTATCTTCGTAGAAAGCGAGAGACATCTTATTAATAGCAATGTTAAAACCTATAATTTTTATCAGAAACATCATCTATGTACGCATCCATTTTACTCTTTGAGCATTTACTAAAGAAAAATTCACTTTCTGTACGTGATGTCATTTCGCTATTGTAAGGGATATATCGATCAATATTTACCTAAATAACTCATTTACATGCCTTATAGCTCTTGACAATAGTATGGATATTATAAAAAAGTATACTTTTAAACCTAAGCCGAAAGACATGGTAAAAGAATAAGCGCTTGCTGAACCACCGCACTTAACCAATAAGGTTATGCCTAACTAATAGACCTAGTATTTTTCATTTCCTCAGTAATTATTCGCGTGAACCGACGTTGAAACAAACTCAGTAGAGATGCGTGTTGAACTTACCCTTCCCTTCTTTTCGGCTTAGGTTTAAATTCGAGTTGCCTTAATTACACTTACTGATTTAAAACTATGAAATCCGTGTTGTGTATTGATTCTATTTGTTTTTATAACTAGTTGGTCACGGTATTTGAGGAGCGTTACGTTTAAAAATATATTATTTTGTTCTAACCGTTATATGAGCAATAAATTATTAGTACTTAATAACCAGAGTAAGTTGTTAAGTACTAATAATTTATTGCTCATGATATAAGTAAACCGGCACTGACTTAAGAATAGGCTTTTCTTCAATCACCACTTTAAACGAGCTACGGGTATTTTTATTTTCTTTAATTTTATAGCGAACTTCAACATCGACATCTTTGACATCACCCTCACACAATAGATAAATAGGTGATGAAATTTTTTGTGTCAAAATACTTTTTTCTGATTCACTGCCATCTTTATGCTTTACTATTACCGGCTCTTTTAGTTTGAAGTTACCATCCATCGAGCTGTAATGTTTGTCGTAATATAACGCGAAGCTTTTAAGATGTTTATATTTCTCCAAAGTCTCTCGGTCATATTTAGCTTGCTCTGAAGTAAATTGAGATAACAAGGCTTTAACATCTTCGTATGTTTTACGATAGTTTGGCCTTTGCCAAGTGCCACTGTATGAAATTCGGCTATATTGTTCTTTATGTACATTCAAACGACGTTTAACTTGTTTAATATTGGCTCTAGGTCTGCCAATAGCGCGCAATAATTCTTTATTCATCGGTGCCCAATTACCATCAACTTTTGTTCTAGCGTCAACGGTTGACGCTAGTAACTCACCAATAAGATGCTTTGTTTCATTAATATCAATAATGGTTTCTTCACATTCTGTTGGCAATGCAATCACCGCGTGAAAAGTTTCCGTACTACCTGGTAACGCAAAAGAACTGGGTGCATCGTTATACTCTAAAGCGAGGACTTTTTGTAAGGCAGTCACTATTTTATATTGTTCTGAAAACCCCTGCTCTTTTTCGTTGAACCTTTGTTCTTCTATAAATAATAATCGGCCATTAAATTTGCAATAATTTACAAAAGTTTTTTGTGCTAAATCTAAAGTAGCAAAATAGCTTTTAAGGCTTTGACCTATTTCATCATAACGTTGTTCAAAGCTGATTTTTTGTTTTGTCATGGTAACTTGAGATTGGCTAAAGAAAGATTAAAATGATTCTACCAAAACATACTGTATAAATAAACAGTATGTGGGTAAAAGTTAACACTGGCTAAGATAATAAATTAATCTGACGTCTGCAGAGACAAAAAATAGTCTAACCAGTCTTAAAAATTAGACTGCAATAGCTAAGAAGAAAAACTCGCTATTGATTACAAAGGCATACTACCGAAAGACAACTAATCTGACTCAAAAGTTAACATTGATTCCGCTGATAATTCAGTTGATCGTTTATAAAAACATCAAAATATTAACTGGCTTACTATTTTGTGCATAGCTGACACTCACTTTAAAACAGCTTAGTTATTTATAAAAGCTGCTGAACGCCAGGTGCCTAGACACATATAACTGTCGAGTAGAAACTTAACATCCATGTTCATAGCTCAGTATTGTTTACCGTAAAAAATACTGAGCTATGCAATGTCACCTGCACTATTTTTGTAACCATAATTCAATATCTTGACGATGGGGAATAGAGCCACTGTGCACGTTTATTTCATCAATAATTATGGCCGGTGTACTCATTACGCCATAGGCCATAATTATTTCGGGATCAGTCACTTTATTTATTTGGATATCAATATTAAGTTCACTGGCTATTTTTGAAATTATTTCTACTGTTTTAATACACTTAGCACAACCCGTACCTAGTACTTTTATTTCTTTCATTAGCATTTCCTATTTAATGTAGACCTAAAATAAAGCGTTAAAATTTAACGCTTAAATAAACGGAGTTAGAAAATTAAAAATCCAACCAATTAATGTAAATGCGATAAGTAATAGCATAAAAAGCACGGCCAATAAGCGCCACTGCATCACTTGCTTTAATAAAATAAACTCGGGGAAACTTGCCGCAACAGTACTCATACAAAAGGCCAGTGTGGTACCAATAGGCAACCCTTGCTTAATTAAACCTTCCATAACAGGAATAACACCAGTGGCATTAGAATATAAAGGTATACCAAGTAATACCGCAGCGGGAACCGACCACCACTGACCATCACCTAAATGTGCTTGAATCCAACCGTCAGGCACAAAACCATGTAAAGCAGATCCTAAGCCCACACCTATGATGACCCATTTCCATACCCGAGAAAATATTTCTAACATTTCTTGTTTGGCAAAAACATGTCTTTCTTTTAGGGATAATGCTGCTGGTCGTTTGGCTTTCTCTGTAGAAGCGTTTTTGCCTTGTGCTAAAGCTTTTGCAGCAAAAGATTGCAACCAACGTTCAGCTTTGATGGCATCAAGAAAAACACCGCCTAAAATACCTACCGACATACCCACAACAACGTAAAGCACCGTAAACTTCCAGCCTAATAAACTCAGTAACAATAATACGGCGACTTCATTAATCAGCGGTGATGTAATGAGGAATGACATGGTTATGCCCACAGGAATACCCGCAGAAGTAAAACCTAAAAATACCGGAATGCTTGAACAAGAGCAAAAGGGTGTTATTGCGCCAAAACTTGAGCCTAATAAATAACCGACACATTTATGTTTACCTGCTAAATAATCACGAACACGCTCTACATTCATTGAGGCTCTTAACAAGGCAATAGCGTAAATCATCACGAGCAACAAAAAAAATATCTTAGTGGTATCTTCAATAAAAAAATGCAATGCGTCGCCTAACTTGGTTGCTTTTGACAGACCGAATATATCAACAACTAACCACGAGGCTAGATCTGTAAAGACTTGAAACATAAACGTTCCCCATTGATTTACCTATAACTACAAACTAAAACAGGTAGTAAAGTTTATTCTATAAAGATAGATATGAAGTGCTAAAACTAAAACATCTGGTAGCAATAAATTTATCTAGCACAAAAAAGTTAATGCCCTGCTAAGAGAAAATGATGAAATAATAACTTAGGGCCTTTAAACAAATGATGACCTCAACAAATCGCCATTAACAATAGAATCATGACCAAGCAAAAGCCAAGCACAATTTTTTTGAAATATACTCTTTCTACTTCATGTAGTTATCTTGATAAAAAACAAGGTGACAAGTTAAATTAGTGTTGATATTTCTTCTTGTAGTTTAAAGCGTACCAGTTCTGCTAAAGTTTTTACCTCAAGCTTTTTCATGACTTGTGAGCGGTGTACTTCAACTGTCCTTTCACTTATGCCAAGGTCATGGGCAATAACTTTGTTCATTTCACCTTTTGCCACACGCTCAAAGATTTGCCGTTCGCGTTCAGAAAGTAAGGCGAGTTTACTTAGTGTAATACTAAGATCATCTTGTTGCTTACTCCTACTGGCATCAATCAAAAGGGCTTGATTAATTCTGTCGAGTAGGTCTTGCTCCCTAAAGGGCTTGCGAATAAAGTCGATCGCGCCTTGGCGCATAGCCTCAACTGCCATAGGAATATCGCCATGACCGGTAATAAAAATGATGGGCAGCGCAGCGCCACAGTTGTTCAGTTTTTTTTGTAAGTCTAAGCCGGTCATACGTGGCATGCGTATATCTAGAATAAGACAACCGCGCATTGTTTTGTCGTAGTCATCTAAAAAATCAGCCGCATTACTGTATGATTTAACTGATTGCCCAGTGGTTTCTAACAGCAGGCTTAAGCCTTCTCGAATCCCTTCATCGTCGTCAACAACATACACTATTTGTTCTACTGGCATATTAGCTGTCTCGCTTAGTGGTAGGCAAAGTAAAATAAAAGGTCGCACCACCATTTTTATTATTAAAAAATTTAATCAATCCGTTATGTGCCTCTATAATCGCTCGGCTGATCACTAAACCCATGCCTATGCCCGTTTCTTTGGTGGTTGAAAAAGCTTTAAATAAACTGTTTCCAGCTTGCTCTGATATTCCATCGCCACTGTCAGTAACCGCAATTTCTAATTCATTACGGTTATTCATCTTAGCTTTTAAGAAAATTTCATCACCATTACGACAATTAATCACACTCATAGCCTGCATGCCATTGCGCAACAAGTTTAATATAACCTGTTGAATTTGCAATACATCGATCGTAACCATAGGCAGTTTTCTTGCAATAATTAACTCTATTTTAATATCATAAAAGCGAGCTTCAGCTTGAGCCAGTTGAGCAACCTCAGTGATTAAATCATAGCAGCCTACCAATTTTTTCACCCGATTATGTGGCTTAGCCATTGACTGTATACGCTCAATAATTACACCAGCACGCTGCGCATGTTGACTTAATTTATCAAACACCTCGGGTACACGTTCGTATTGACCACAAGCCAGCAAGCGTTTTCCTGCTTGTGCAAATAAAGAGATTGCCGCAAGTGGCTGATTAATTTCGTGGGCAATGCCAGACGCCATTTCTCCCAGTGCATTTAAGCGAGCCACATGCGCCAATTTTTCTGTCTGCAAACGAGCACTATCTTCAGCAATGCGTTGTTGATAAATGTCATTCGAAACCCCCTCAATACGCACCTCATTGGCATCCATAATAAAACGATAAGTCGTTCCCGGTAATTGTTGAAACAAGGTTGTTAAATACTTGGCTTTGTTTTTTAATTGCTGAGTTCTAATGCTGTTCATCAATGCTTGATAGACAAATAGCCCAGACAATATACTCAGTAACAAGCTAATCGTTAAATGACTATTGAATTGACTACCTTGGGCAAAGCTTAACGTAAAAAGAGAATACCCTTCCCCGCTGCCATTCAGCCAAGTGGCATATTGAATGGCCATCACACCAAGCCCAGTTAATATAGCCAGCCACAAAGCAACCGGCTGCGATAAATTTTGCAGAAAAACAGAAGCTTGTATAAGGCGTGGCTCAGTCTTCATAGGCTCTGAATGAACTTGAAAATGAAATCAGTATATTGAATTTTAAACCCTGAGCCAATTGTGGTTATCCACATGTGCGTGTGGCAATCACCAATTGTTAAGAGAAGTTATTCGCTGATAAATTATGGATACTTATTAAATTATTGAGCATGTTCGAGTTAACTGCTGAGTGCATGTTCGAGTTAACTGCTGAGTGCATGTTCGAGTTAACTGCTGAGTGCATGTTCGACAAACACCATTAATTCAGCTGGGCTAAACAAGCCGCTACAAGCTAATAAAAGGCCACTTGACCCAATAAACTGCAGTAATTGCCGGTGACTACATATTTAAGGAATATAAAGTGAAAAAAGAAAATTCGCAATATGACGCTATGGATAAAACGCTACATGCCGCCATGTCTAAATTGACCTCAGGGTTATCACCAAGCGCACTCATGGCCGCCTATGCTGATTGGGCTGTGCACTTAGCGTTATCGCCAGGTAAACAAGCTCATCTTATGGAAAAAGCGACTAGGAAGTCTACTCGACTCGCCGGCTATCTTAGCGAGTGCACAACACAGAAATGTCAAAATCCGCCTTGCATAGAACCTTTACCCTTCGATAAACGTTTTAGCGACCCTACTTGGCAAACGTGGCCATTTAATCTGTTATCCCAGTCGTTTTTACTTAACCAGCAGTGGTGGTCAAATGCAACAACCGATGTGAACGGTGTCACTCAACAGCATGAGAATGTGGTTGAGTTTGCCACTCGGCAAATGTTGGATGTATTTTCACCGTCAAATTACTTGCTTACCAATCCGCAATTACTGGAACAAACTAAACAAGAAGGTGGCCAAAATTTAGTCCGGGGTATGCAAAACCTGATGGACGACATGCAACGCAATATGGGTAATAAAAAACCTGTGGGTACGGAAGAATATGCGGTTGGCAAAAATCTTGCTGTTACGCCGGGTAAGGTAGTTTATCGCAACCACTTAATTGAATTAATTCAATATGCTCCCGTAACAGAGCAGGTTCGTCCAGAGCCTATTCTAATCGTGCCGGCATGGATCATGAAATACTACATTCTTGATTTATCAGCTCAAAACTCGCTAGTAAAATACTTAACCGAGCAAGGGTTTACCGTGTTTATGGTCTCATGGAAAAACCCAGACCAAGACGACCGTGATTTAGGCATGGCTGATTACCGCCAGTATGGCGTTATGGATGCCATTGACACCATAGGTAAAATTACCGGTAAAGCGAAAATCCATGGTATTGGTTATTGCTTAGGCGGTACATTACTTTCAATAGCTGCAGCTGCCATGTCTAGAGACGGAGACGATAGAATTCAATCACTTTCATTATTAGCCACTCAAGTCGATTTTTCAGAAGCCGGTGAATTAATGTTATTCATTAATGAAAGCCAGGTTAGCTTTTTAGAAGACATGATGTGGGAACAAGGCTATTTAGACGCTAAGCAAATGTCGGGCGCTTTTCAATTACTGCGCTCAAATGACTTAATTTGGTCGCGCATGGTACATGATTATTTAATGGGTAAACGCACGCCGGTTAACGACTTAATGGCGTGGAATTCCGACACCACGCGTATGCCGTATAAAATGCATTCACATTACTTACGTAAGCTATTTTTAGATAATGACCTGACTGAAGGCCGCTATCTTGTAGATGATAAACCCATTTCTATTTCTGATATCCGCGCTCCTGCATTTGTTGTTGGCACGCAAAAAGACCATGTGGCCCCTTGGCAGTCAGTTTATAAATTTCATTTATTGAGTGATACTGACGTTACCTTTTTGTTAACCAGCGGTGGTCATAATGCCGGCATAGTGAGCGAGCCTGGGCATCCACGTAGAAGTTACCAAATAGGTACCACTAAGAAAGATGCTAAATATACTGACCCAAACAGCTGGGAAGCTAAACAAGTACATCATGAGGGTTCATGGTGGCCAGAGTTAACAAAGTGGCTGCATAACCATTCCAGTAAATTAACTGCCCCGCCTACCATGGGCGCGCCCAACAAAAAACTTAGTGTACTTTGTGATGCTCCTGGCACTTATATATTGCAAAACTAAAAGCTTGAGGAAAAGCAAGATGAAGATACTCGAAGGAAAACGAGGGTTAGTGGTAGGTATTGCCAATGAGCAATCTATCGCAGCGGGCTGTGCTAAGGCATTTTCACTAGCAGGTGCAAAACTTGCTATCACCTATCTTAATGAAAAAAGTAAGGCCTATGTCGAACCTGTGGCAACAGAGGTTAACGCCGAAATGTTGTTACCACTGGATGTACAAGATGACAGCCAACTTGAGGCTGTTTTTCAGCGTATCGCTACAACGTGGGGCGAGTTAGATTTTATTTTACATTCAATTGCCTATTGTCCAAAAGACGACTTACATGGACGGGTTACTGATTGTTCTCGAATAGGCTTTTCTCAAGCGATGGATATTTCTTGCCATTCGTTTATTCGTATGGCCCGTCAAGCAGAACCTTTAATGAAAAATGGCGGCTGCTTACTCACAGTTAGTTACTATGGCGCAGAAAAAGTGGTCGAAAATTACAATATTATGGGGCCAGTAAAAGCAGCGTTGGAATCGTCGGTACGTTATTTAGCGGCCGAACTTGGCCCAGCAGGTATTCGAGTTAATGCGCTTTCTCCGGGCCCATTACAAACACGCGCAGCCTCTGGTATCGCTTTTTTTGATGAACTTATCAATGACGCAAGAGCCCGAGCACCCATGCGCCAACTAGTCACTATCGAAGACGTAGGCAACGTAGCTACCAGCCTTGTTAGTGACGCGGCTAAAAGTGTTACCGGCAATATTACCTTTGTTGATGCCGGTTATCACTTATTGGCTTAAACGAGGAAATGTCATGGAATATATTGAAAACAAGACCTTTGATGAAATAGCTGTCGGCGACATAGCAGAACTAACTCGGGTACTTAAACCGCAAGATATTGAATTGTTTGCCGTTATGTCAGGCGACGTTAACCCTGCCCATGTTGACCTAGAATATGCAAAAGCGGATATTTTCCATAAAGTGATCGCCCATGGTATGTGGGGTGGTGCGCTTATATCAGCCGTATTGGGGACGCAATTACCGGGTCCAGGCACCATTTATTTAAATCAATCTTTAAGTTTTCGTCATCCGGTTAGCATTGGTGACAAGGTATTGGTACGCGTGACAGTGAAAGAAAAAATTGCTGACAAAAAACAGGTATTGCTTAAATGTGAATGCCTAAATCAGGACGGCGAGTGCGTTATCATAGGCGAAGCTAGGGTTATAGCGCCGAACGAGAAAGTACGCCGACCCAGAGTGATATTACCTGAAGTGCATTTACATGAGCACGGGGCGCATTATCAGAAATTACTTGAATCAACCAAAGACATTGCCCCCATTAGAGTGGCAGTAGTGCACCCTTGCGATGAAATATCCTTGCTCGGGGCCATTGAGGCAAAACGCCAAGGTGTTATTGAGCCCATTTTGATCGGCCCTAAAGATAAAATTATTGCCGTAGCAAGGGAGGCTGGATGCAGTTTGGCTGGCATAAAATTGATTGATGCACCACACAGTCATGGTGCAGCGGAAATTGCGGTTGAAGAAGTGCGAAAAAATAATCTTGATGCCATCATGAAAGGTAAATTGCATACCGATGAATTAATGCAAGCTATATTACATAAGAGCAAGGGCTTACGCACTGAACGCAGAATGAGTCATATATTTGCATTAGACGTACCCACTTACCATAAACCACTATTTATTACCGATGCCGCCATCAATATTGCTCCCGATCTAAACGCCAAGCGTGACATTGTACAAAACGCTATCGATTTACTGCATACTTTAGGCATAACCCTTCCTAAAGTAGCGATTTTATCTGCGGTTGAAACGGTTAATTCAAAAATACTTTCAACCCTAGACGCCGCTGGATTATGCAAAATGGCTGATCGCAAGCAAATAACGGGCGGTATCATCGATGGACCCTTGGCATTTGACAACGCTATTTCAAAATCTGCTGCGGCGGCTAAAGAGCTAGTATCAGAGGTTGCCGGTGACGCCGACATTTTAGTAGCACCCGACTTAGAAGCCGGCAACATGATCGCTAAACAACTGATATATTTAGCGGGTGCAGAATCTGCCGGTATTGTACTTGGCGCTACAGTACCCATAATTTTAACCAGTCGGGCCGACGGAACGCTTTCACGACTTGCCTCTTGTGTGTTAGCCCAGCGCTATGTCGATTATACTAAGAAGACTATTTTATGAACGATGCGGTACTGGTTATTAACGCAGGGTCGTCGAGCATCAAGTTTGCGCTTCATAGCTTTGCCATACCTAATTCGCAGGCTTTACTCAGTGGTAAAGTCGTCAATATTGGTCAAAGTCCGAGACTTTATGCCGTAGACGCTAAAGGCAGTGATTTAACCGACAACGACCTTACTGCATTTAATGATCAAACGACACATGAGGCGCTAATACAGTGGCTGCTTGAATGGCTTAATCAGCATAACCAAGGTTATAAAATTAAAGCTGTTGGTCATCGTGTAGTACATGGTGGTCGCGACTTTTTAACGCCAACAAAACTTACGGTTAGTGTGGTTGAACGCTTAAAAAAACTGATCCCACTGGCACCACTGCATCAAGGGCATAACCTTGCCGCTATTGAAGCCATTTTTAATTGGGCCCCTGAGTTACCCCAAGTCGCTTGTTTTGATACCAGTTTTCATTCGACACAAGCCACGCTTGCACAACTGTTTGCCCTACCGCGCGAATATAGCGATAAAGGCATTATTCGTTATGGATTTCATGGTCTTTCTTATCAGTATATTGCCAGCTGTTTGCCACAATATTTGGGCACACTTGCCAATGGACGCGTTATTGTCGCTCATCTAGGCAACGGCGCGAGTATGTGCGCCTTAAAGCAAAGACAAAGCGTAGCAACAACTATGGGCTTTACAGCGCTTGATGGTCTAATGATGGGCCAACGTTGCGGAAGCCTTGATGCCGGTGTTGTTATCCACCTTTTACGCCATTATAAAATGAGTGTAGAAGACGTAGAACACATGCTCTATAAAGAGTCTGGACTACTGGGGGTTTCGGGTATTAGCAGTAACATGCAAGTACTAGAACAAAGTAACGACCCACAGGCAAAACAAGCCATTGACTTGTTTTGTTATCGCGCCGCTCGCGAGCTTGCTGCTCTGGTTAGCACCATAAGTGGCATTGATGCCCTTGTGTTTACTGCCGGTATTGGCGAAAATTCAGCCCCCATACGCGCACAAATTTGTCAGCACTTAACTTGGCTTGGGGTTACTTTAGATGCAAGTAAGAACCGTCAGCATAAAAGCGTGATTAGCCAAGATGACTCGAGTGTTAAGGTGCTGGTAATACCAACAAACGAAGAAGTTATTATCGCCCTAGCGACCCAAGAATTACTCAAGGGTCGCTAAACGCCTTACTTCAACAGCAATGAATACAGGATCAAAGTCGTATCTTCTGGATGAACTTTAGCAGACATCCCCAGATGTTTAGCTAATTTTCGTATGCGATTATTACTGCTGAGTTCAATTGAAAAAAGACGTTTTATATTATTCGCCTTTGCATGCTCAAACAACGAATGCAATAACACAGTTGCAATATCCTCATAGGGGTAATCATCTGCAACAGTTATTGCCATTTCACTTTCGCCTGGCACTTTGTCAGCGGCGTAGCGACACATACCAATTTCTTTTTCGCCTTCTTCAGTGTTAATAGTCGCGATATAAGCCATGGTATCTACATAGTCGATATTACTCAGCACGTTCAACATTGAAGGCGATAATTCTTTTAAACCTTCAAAAAAGCGTTCGTATTTTGTTTGCATTGATAGCTTTTTTACAAAGGATGCTTCTAAGTGCTTGTCTTCAGGAGTGATGGGCCGGATGGTGATATCAAGATCGCCAATAGTCACTTTTTTATGATCGCTGGTCAGTTTTTCAGTCATGCTAAATCCTCTTGATGCAAACTTAATTGTTTATGGTGATTGTAAGTAATGATAGAAGAATTTTCTTACTTAGCCATTGGGGAATTCCCTCTAACACACTGTGGTTTGTACTTATACCAATGGGGATTTCCTATACTGATGATTTTTATTGTTTTTTTCTTATATTACGCAGGCATTATTTCTTATTTAAGACAAGATTCTTACATCTACAGTGATGACTTAGCTGCCCAGTGGGATCAAGTGGACAGTCACTAAGGGGAAGCCACATTCAAATATCGGACATCCCCAATATATGCTAGTTGCCACCGATTCGATATAACAAGCATAAACACAACCTTGAGCAAGTTAATACAGGCGTGCGCGGGGTTGCTTATATTCGCTTGTCAGCAACTAAAGGGAAACAACCCTCTGCTTGTAAAGGGAAACAACCCTCTGCTTGGCCGGTATTTTTACAAAAATCACCTGATGATATTAATCCTGCCGAACAAAGTCGTCAGTAGAGGACACATTAAGTGAGTAAAATAATGCAAACGGTAACGCGTATCCAAAGCGTTACTCATCGCTATCATAATACGCTAGCGTTTGACGATATTAGGTTAACTATTTCTGCTGGCATTTGGCAACTTATTGCGTCTATCAGGGTACGACCGCCCAACCATGAGTGTATTAGTCTCTACCGCCTATATGGATGAAGCTGAAGGTTTTGTTAATTGCGATGGATGCCTGACCTGTGCTTGATACCGGTACGCCACAGGAAATAAAAGCTAAAACCCATACCAAAGATCTAGAAAGCGCATTTGTGCGTTTATTACCGCAAGAAAAAAGGGCTAACCATAGTAAATTGATTATCCCCCCCCTTTAAAAAAAGTAACGCGTCACCTGCAATTATAGCTAAAAATTTAACCTGACTTTTTGGCGACTTTACCGTAGTAAATGATGTCAGTTTTGAAATACAAGCCGGAGAGATTTTTGGTTTCTTAGGTTCAAATGGTTGTGGTAAAACTACAATCATGAAAATGCTCACAGGCTTGCTGTCGGTTAGCAGTGGTGAGGCCTAAATGTTTGGTAAAGCGGTCAATGCAAACGATATGCAAACACGTACAACGCGTTGGCTTTATGTCACAGGCTTTTTCATTGTATGGCGAATTAACCGTAGCGCAAAAGATGACCTTACATGCGCGTTGGTTTCACCTAGCCCCAGCTCAAGCAGCACAGAGAATTAACACACTCATTATTAGGCACTTCTGCCTACCTTTTTGCCGCTGCTGCCATCGGTATGTTTTTAGGGACTATTGCACACACCATGGCACAATTTGCACTTTTGGTTATTACCTTCAAGACACTATATGGAGTTCTCTCAAGCCGTAGTTTTTCGTGGTGCCGGCATTAATTTAGTCTGGCCACAATTGATTATTCTTATTGCGCTTGGTGCGGCATTTTTTATCGCCAGCCTTGCCATGTTTGGACGTTCTTTAAAAAGCATGACATAGCAAGGTCAAGCACGTACCTATTATCGTTATCCTAAATGTTTTGTATTCTTGCCCTTTTTTAGCAAAATAAAGCCTAACAGTGAGAAACTTGATCACTATCAAAGTTTATTAGCTCACTTATATGATAAAAAAGACCATAACTAGGCTTAACCAAAGAGAACATTATGCGATTTGAAAGCGCCAGAGATGCACTTAAACATGCGAAAGAATTTCATCAGAAATTAGTTGTTTTTTATCAAAAATTAGCCAAAGATGAAAATATACCAAGAACACAGTTATTGTTGGAATATATGATCAGTGAAGAAAAAAAATTAGCTGAATCATTAGCCCATTATGAAAAAAACACGCCATCGGGTGTTTTAGATACTTGGCTACAATATGCCAATGATCAAGAAATTTTAAAACTGCCAATAGTCAAAAACCATCCATCAACACAATCGATGGATGATATTTTAGAATTATCCATGAAAATGAGTGATGAACTCATAGCAGTATACCAAGTAGTAGCAGAGCAAGTTGACGAGCATAAGGTCAAAGACATTTTCAATAACTTAGCTGACATGCAATGGCAAAAACAAAAACGCATATCAATGAATTTTGATAGGTTTATGGATATCTAGCATACATGAGCAGGCCACGAGTTTTCTCTCTAAAGAGGCAATACACAATAACTTTGCCTTAGCATGAAAAATAGCGATACCTGCTACTGACAACTATTCGTTATCTTGATTTGTATCAAAATTTCGCCTTCAAAAAAGCGTAAAGTGGTGCTTCTAGCCAGATAAAGTCAATAAAATTTGGGGCACGGTCAATCAATGAAATTTAAAGATTACTACAAGATTCTAGGCTTGGCTGAAAATGCTGATCTAAAGGAAATCAAAACAGTCTATCGTAAGTTGGCCGTTAAATATCATCCTGATAAGAACCCTGAGCCCGGGGCAGAAGAAAAGTTTAAAGAAGTAGCTGAAGCCTACGAAGTATTAAAAAATGAGGGAAGAAGAGCCGAGTACGATAAAATGAGACGCTATGGCTCAGGTTCATCAGAGGGTTTTGATGTACCACCCGACTGGCAATCTTCGAGCGGTAACAATCAATATCAGTCAAACGAAAATGATGGTTTTTCTGACTTTTTTAATTCCTTTTTTGCTGACCGAGCCAAGTCTAGAAGACACTCACAAGCTCATAGCGAGGATCTATTTAAAGGCCAAGATTTTGAAATGGAATTACCAGTTTTTTTAGAAGAAAGTGTTTCAGGTGTCACTAAACCCATTGAATATCATGTCCCTGCATCCACCAATGGTCAACTCACCAAAATCAAGAAATCGCTTAATGTGAAAGTGCCTAAAGGTGTTAAAGATAGTGAGCGCATAAGGTTAAAAGGCCAAGGCGCACCAGGCAGTAACCATAAGTTAAACGGGGATTTGTATCTGATTATTAGATTGGTGCCGCATCCATTATTTGATGTACAAGGCTCAAACTTATTATTAAACGTGCCACTGACGCCTTGGGAAGCTGCGCTGGGTATTAAACTTGAAATACCGACACTTGATGGCAAAGTTAAGCTCAACATTCCCGCTAACTGCCAGAGTGGTCAGAAACTACGAGTAAAAGGCAAAGGACTCAATAGTAAGTCCGGTCAGGGTGACCTGATTACCGTCATCAAAATTGTAATTCCGCCATCAACTACCGATGAAACAAAACAGTTATGGCAACAACTTGCTGAAGTAGAAAAGTATAACCCCAGAACAGAGTGGAGTTAGCCAAAATGACAGATATAAGCTTACATATTTCAGTCAATGAATTGTGTGAAATAGCCGGAATTGAAAAATGCATCATAATAGAAATGGTTGAATACGGCATTGCTGCACCTATATCAGACAGTCAAGATTCAGAATGGATTTTCGATTTGGAGAGTGCTCATTGGCTCAAAAAAGCCATTAAATTGAACCAACAACTTTTAATTGACTGGGTCGCCATTAGCTTAGTCATAGATTTAATGAAAGAGAAAAAAAAGCTCGAACAGGAAAATAAGCTTTTAAAAGCTAGACTGAACCGAATCGATTAGTTTAATTTAAATCACTCTATAAAATTAGTCAATAACTGAGTGTTAATGGAGTTTATAACTATGAATAAATCAAACGTTTTTTGGTCTGCGGGCATTGTCGTTGCCATGAGTTTAACCCTAGCGGGTTGCAGCAGTAAATTTGCAGAGTCTATGCGTAAGATAACCTACCCTCCAGGTTTTAAATACACTGAACCCGCTGAGCTTAGATCTGACATGGCTAGATTATCGCAGCAAATGCTATTACTCGATAAAGCACTGATTAAGGGTTATGAACCCACTCAAGATGGTGCGAAGGACCAGCGCCAGCAAGTACTAAAAGCATTACAAAACATGGGAAGGACTGCCGCTAAATTAATGACAGGAGAGGCGGGAGGAAATCACCCGTTTATGCAAGATCACATGCAAGACTTTGTCGCTGCAATTGACCAAGCAAGATCCGCTGCCGCTCTGCAAGAGCCAAATTATTATTTTGCAGGTAAAGTTTCTGGTGGCTGTACCAATTGTCACAAAATAAATCGATAATTCTTTTGCCGATATCAGCCTAACGACAATAGGAAATCAAACGAGAAAATAACCATTGGCCATTGCATAACAATTATAGCCACGCGTTATTTTCACTGTATTAATCTGTTATACCGACAGTCTTGCTGTAATTGTTGCACTTCAAACTTGATACTAAGGTTTAGATATCAGCTCTCCCCTTTATTTGTAGACTGCCGGTAACTAAACAAGAGATACCTTTTGGCTAAGTCCATTAACCGCGTTAAGTAGTTTCCACAATTCATTAAGTATAATACCGAATAGTATATAACGCGGGTTTGAGTAATTATCATATTAATTTATAGTCAATTTTTAAAGGTAACTCACCATGAAAAAAAATGAGCAAAAAACAGAATTACAAGTCAGTTATAAAGCAATGGTAGATGCCATCGAAGACTTTGTGATAACAGAAGGTAAAACTTTGCAGCAGGCCTTTCATGCCGCAGAAGAGAAGCTCAAAGATGCCAAAGAAATTAGTAAAGATAAAATTGAGCAAGCTAGCAAAGACTTAAAAGATAACTTTCGAATGTTAGGTGAAGCTTTCGAAGGTGCAGGTGAAGCCTATAAAGAGCAAATAAAGTTGGAGCTGGCTTTTGTAAATTCTTCAATTTGGGACAAGTTACAAAGTATCGCTAATTCAAATACAGTAGAGTTAATGGCGTTTACCAAGAGTCTTAGAGAACAAGCACAAACTATCATCACAGAGCATCATCTAGCGGCGCACCAAGAACACAGTCAATGGGACTCTGAACATGCTTTATGGCTAGATGAGATAAAGTATTGGACAAAAGAGCAGCAAAAAGCGTTGACTAAACTAGTAGCCATAGAAAAAACCATGCAGCAACAAACATCAATATTGATGGAGCATACTCAGGCCATTCAAGCTCAAGCTAAAGTTGCTCATGAACACGAAAAAATCATGAAAAATGCTGAAGATAATTTCAGTAACGCGAGTAAAGCCAAGGAGACAAACACAGCCCCAATGCATCAACACGAGCGGAAGGTACACACACAACAACAAGCATTACATCATAAATTAAAAACTCATCATTTTAAAATAATGGCGATGATCAATATGCTTTATAAAGAAATACATAAAGCAGACTAAAGATGAAATTACCATGAACTAGGCGGGTAAATATATCCCTAATACACAAAGATATTATAGCGCTGAAGCACGTTTTTTAGTCGTGTCGATTCAGCATGCTCCATTTTCTTGACCCTCAAGATACAGCATATCAATGGCGCATTACTACACAGGTTTTTTTGCCAACATAATAATCTATGCCATAGACTTTTTAGACTAGTTATTAATTTACTCAACATCTAGCTCTAAAACGTTAGCCTTAGGTTTTCTGCCTATTTTTGCAAAATTTTGTAGTCTTTAGCTGTTTGTAATCTACCTATGGTAGAGGCTTATCAGCTGAAAAATCGATGGATGATATTATCAATTACAAAAAGTAAATAATTCTTCATGGCATACCGCTGGGCTTAAGTTTAGCTGATGATAAAGTGAAGTTAAGTTTTAAATCACAATCTGTATACAAACCGAATATCAATAAATTTTGACAGTTTTATGGATATCTAACCTAGCTTAAAAGTTGGTGAACTTTGAACATTAAAAAAGTATTAATTATTGAAGGTGTGGTTAACTTATTATTGATGGTGATCAAATTAGGTGTTGGCTTTTCTACCTACTCAACAGCAATATTAGCTGATGCACTCCACTCATTAACCGATATGGCAAACAATATTGTTGCCTGGTTTGCGGTCAATCAATCTGAGCAACCGCCTGATGAAGATCATCAATATGGTCATAAAAAATTTGTGCCTTTAGCGATATTTTTTCTAGCGACTTTGCTCAGTGTTGTTGCCATTGAGGTTATTGTTCAAGCCGCTAGCCGCTTTGGTGAGCCCGTGTTAAATAGCTCGATTGGCTTAGGGGTAATGTTTATTGTTTTAGGGCTTAATACCAGCCTTACTTTGTGGGAGTCTTTTTGGGCAAAAAAATTAAATTCTACTTTATTACAGGCAGATGCGAGTCACACATTAAGTGATGTACTGACTTCTATTACCGTTATCATTGGCTGGCAATTAGCAGCACGCGGATACTATTGGCTTGATACAGTTTTTGCTATTGCCGTTGCTTTTATTATTATGTTTTTGGCCTACAAGCTCTTTGTACAATCCATTCCAATACTGGTTGATAAAAGCCTGTTAAACCAAGCTAAAATTGCGCGCACAGTAACCGAGCTCCCCGAAGTAAAATCAGTTAAATTGGTACGTACCCGTAATGATGGCGAGGCTAATTTTGCTGATATCACCATTAAAGTTGACTTGAACCTTTCTTTAGCTACCTCACATGAGCTTGCAGATAAAATCGAACGCCTTTTAGCAACGCAGTTTAACATTGTCGATACCACTGTTCATATTGAACCCGCTCTTGATGAGGATAAACAAACTCAAGATTGAAAATAACTTGCATTGGTCGAACTATCCTCAATTAAACAGCCATTCTCAACAAGGGGTAGCATAAAGTAAAACACCGAGCCCACAGGAATATTTTTAGTATAATGTATCGTCCCGCCGTGCTCTTCAATAATACTTTTTGAAATAGAAAGCCCGATACCCACGCCATTCTTTTTTGTTGAAGAAAATGCTGAAAACAACTTATCTAGCATACTGCTAGACAAACCACATCCGCTATCAACAACTGATATTTTAATGCTCTCAATAGCGGTTAATTGAGTCGTGACTTCAATCACACTGCCATTTTTAAAATCGATAGACTGCATAGCTTCCATGCCATTGCGCAATAAATTTAACAACACTTGCTGTATTTGTACGAGATCAACCAATACAATTAATTTTTCGCTACTGTGGCTTATTTTAATATTGATATCACGCATACGTGCATCGTGTTCGGCTAATTTTGCTACTTCTTCAATGAGCTTATGGCAATCAAGAAATTCTTTTTGTCTTGCTCCCTGCTTTGTCATGATTTGCATCCGCTCAAGCACTGCACTGGCTCGGTGTGAATGTTGATTCAGCTTTTCGAATATCTCTGGCAATCTTTCGAACTTACCGCTATTACACAGACTTTTACCCGATTGAGAAAATAATGAAATAGCGGTTAACGGCTGATTGACCTCGTGGGCAATACCAGCCGCTATTTCCCCTAATGAATTCAATCTATCGGCATGAGCCATTTGTTCAATGTGCATGCGTCTTTGATCTTCAATAACCCGTTGCTGAGTAATATCTCTGATTAGACCAACAAACATTCTGTCTTCATGGCATTGAATATCATTTATTGAAAGATGAATGGGAAATACACTGCCATCCTTGCGCTTGGCGTCTAGCTCTCGTCCAAGGCCAATAATACTGCTTTGGTTGGTACGTATGTAGTCGGTTAAATATTGATCATGGTGATTTGCATAAGCGCTCGGCATCAAAAGTTTTACATTGATATTTTTCACTTCATCAAAGGTATAGCCAAACATGCGTTGCGCAGCGTTATTAAAGCTTTTTATATCGCCTTTATGATCTATGGTAATCACAGCTTCAACCACTGAATTTACAATAGCATCAGAAAATTTATGACTGCGTATAAGGGCTTTATCCGTGTTTTTAATCTCGGTAATATCTGTGATATAACCCTCGAGGACAGTTTCATTGTTTAACAGTGAGGTAAACGCTTCGCCTTTTTCCCATACGATACGCACCGACTTATTTTTGCATATTATGCGGTATTCAAATTCGTAAAATTTTTTCTCACTGACCGCTTGCCTAATAATTTCATATACCCGCTGGTAATCGTCGGGGTGTACAACCCTGCGCCATAAAATGCGATGAGACTCAAAGTCCTGCTTAGCGTAACCCGTTAATACCTCACAACCTTCACTGACTAGCATCATGGGTCCGTTGGGTTTGTCATAAGCTTGGTATGCCATGCCAGGTAGGTTTTTTAATAAATGTCCTACTTTGTTGCGCTCATCTATGATGATTTTAGTTTTATTTCTTGCCGTAAACGCTGTGTATGTCGCCAAGGTAGCAAATATACTCAGCAAAACACCCAGCAAAAATAAAGTGCCTATCATCCCATAATGTGAGCGACTTAAAAATTCGGCTGTGGGTACTATGTCAATTTCCCAAATCTGCTGCTGAAATTTAAAACTTGCTTGGCTACGCCAATGGCTAGTATTTATTGTGGGGGTTGTTTGGTCTGAATATATCTTTTGGCCGTCAATGTAGAGTGAAAAATGATGTTCCATCAGCAAATACGAAGGCAGAATTACACTTATATAATCGTCGAACAAAAGTAAGCTACTAATAAAGCCTGCCAATGGTTCATTTAATGACTTATCATCAAATATTGGCGTGTATATTCCGATCGCCCCGCCACGAATTGAACTCCATGGCATAGTGATAACGGACTCACCCTTTGCTTGTGCTTTAAATGCGGCAGATAAAGTATCAGGGTTAAGCGCCAAGTTGATGTTTTGGTTCGTGACGTTTAGCTTTGTTTTGTTACCCTCAAATGACTTGACTCTGCCAATATGGTAGTTGTTACCAATCCAAGCAATGACTTGATAACCACCGCGCGTATCATATAAATTTTTGCTAATGGTGTGCCAGTCGTCATCTGTTATAGTTGAAGTAAGTCGAGATGACTTGGCAAATTCTGTTAGGGTTATTATACGGTTTTTTAAGTCGTCTTTAAGTAACGAAGCTATACCATTAGCCGTACTCTGCGACAAACGATTAATGTGTGCACGGCCTTGCGATTCTATAGAAACAACCATGAAGGCAATTAAACAAGCCGCCAAAATCCCAGTAATAATTGAATAAAAAAGAATGCTTTGTTGTGGTGACAAGGATATTCTCCCAGTCTTATCATTTTGTTCATAATCCATATAAACTCAATCTTCCTTAATTTTGACGACTCATTGCCATGATGCCCTCGTTACCCAGCAAATAATAATCCTAAACATTCACTTTGCAATATAAGCATTAAATGAATAATAGCTTGCTTTATAGCTATTTAAATTAATCATCCACCACGCTAATTCAGTATTTAAAATAACAGTTTTAATGCTCACAAGAGAAGATAGCACCGCAGTAACAGACTTTTAGTCTTCTATATTTATTGATCTATATTTAGTTTTTTTTAACTGTGTTAAGGATAGTCGGTATCTCACTTTGTTAGCACTGGTGATTTGGTCTGGGTTTTTACTGTCTTAATGCATTATTTTAATCACTATCACTCAAGGCTTCAAAACCAGAGACCACATCAAATAACTCTTCATCTATATCGCTTTGGCGTAGGCGATGAAAGCTTAGGTTCAAATCATTCTGTTGTTCCTCGATATTTTTTTCTGCTCGTTGCATAGCCGCAAGACGACTAGCATTTTCGCTTGCCAATGACTCTGCGCACGCTCTGAATAAGCTAACAAAAAGGTATTCACGTACCAATGCTCTTAGGGTTTTATCTCGTTCAGGTAGCACTTCAGGTAGATTATTCGTCGGCCACTTAATATCAGTAAAATTTTTTTGTAAGCTTTCACTCAAGGGTAATAACTGTTGACTAACTGGCTTATAAATAGAGTCGACTTGAGGACTATGATGAAAGAGATAAACTTGATCTATTGTGCCTAATTCACGCTGCGCTTCAATGTCAGTCAATATGTCACCTACCAATGCCGTTATAGCATTAATTGAATTGGGGAGTATAAAGTCGTCTTTAAGTGTGACTTTATTTTCAGCCCAATGGGTATCAGCTAAACGCGACTTTATACGTTCTCCTACAGCCCAAACAACTTTATGCCCTATTTTATGCGCTGATATTGTTGCCAAAGTGCTAGTAACAAATTCTGCCATCACTTCATTAAATTGACCCACTAGCCCCTGATCTGAGCCAAACACGATCACGCCCACACCCAGCCTTTCTTGTTGATGGCTGATTTTTATAACATTAGGCGAGTTGTGTCGTTGAAAACAAGCTATCAACCCAAGTTGCACGGTACGATAATAATCATCAAGTGAGTACACAGCATGCTCATATTGGCTAATACTTGAAGATGCCATAGCCTTCATAGTACTTACCACAGACTTGAGTTCTTCTGTACTGGTGATTTTTCGCCGTAGACTAGCAACACTGTCGGTCATGTTTTATTGCTCATAAATAATCACTTATCCTTCGCTCTGCATCGTTGATCCCTTATAGTTATTCACTAATAGATAGTTATTCACTGATAAAGCCACGTTAATTAAAACTGCGCTAAGCAATGTTACTTTAGCTTTTCATCATTGGGTAAGTCATTAGCTGAATTATTCGGCAAGTCACTTGGCGAATCACTACTTGAATCACTACTTGAATCACTACTTGAATTACTGGCCGTATTACTGGGCCTATCACTTGGAAAAAATGTCAGCAAGGCATCGCGCGCAAGCTCAATAATACTCGTTCTATCTTCCTTACTTAATGTTTTAACACTTTGTAATCGCTCTGTTATCTCAACAGGAATTTCAGCCGCTGAAACGCGGACCAGATGTTCGGCAGCAGACATATCTGTTAGTGGAATGTCATCAAATAATTTAGCGGTCAAAGCGAGCAGAACAGAGATTTGTTCAACCATAGAAACAGGACTGAATTCCGACTGTTTCAGGCAGGCACGAATGCGCCGACCATGTTCGATAATTTTTAGTGTGCTGTCATCGAGTTTAGCGCCAAAGCGGGCAAAGGTTTCAAGCTCTTCAAATTGTGCATAAGCCAGCTTTAGGTTAGCTGTTACAGCACGGTAGGCAGCGTTTTGTGCCTTACCGCCAACACGTGATACAGATTTTCCTACATCAACCGCCGGCAAAACACCCAGTTCGAACAGCGATGGTGAGAGATAAATTTGGCCATCGGTAATAGAAATAAGATTGGTTGGAATGTAAGCAGAAATATCCTGCGCTTCGGTTTCAATAATAGGCAATGCAGTTAAAGAGCCTCCACCAAGCTCTTCACGTAAATGCGTTGCGCGTTCCAGTAAGCGAGAGTGAATATAAAAAATATCCCCCGGGAATGCCTCGCGACCAGGCGGGCGCCGCAACAATAAAGACAGTTCGCGATAGGCACGCGCATGATGGGTCAAATCGTCATAAACAATCAAAACATCGCGGCCCTTTTGCATAAAATACTCGGCGATGCTTGTTGCCGAATAAGGGGCAATATAGGCAAGTCCCGGCGGCTCATTACCTTCAGTAACCACCACTATCGTATAGGCTAACGCACCTTTTTCGCGTAACCTTGCAATAACTTTAGCCACACCTGAAGCACGCTGGCCAATGGCACAATACACGCAGATTACGTTCTGATCTTTCTGATTTAAAATAGTATCAAGGGCAATCGCTGTTTTACCCGTCTGGCGGTCACCCAAAATCAATTCCCGCTGACCGCGCCCAACAGGCACAAGGGCATCAATAACTTTGATACCCGTTTGCAAGGGTACGCTAACCGGTGCGCGATCCATAATAGGCGCAGATGGTCGTTCCACAGGAAGGCGCATGCTAGTCAGTAATTTTCCCTTAGAGTCTAGCGGTTCACCAATCGGATTAATAATACGACCGATCAGTGCATCGCCCACAGGTACATCAACCACATTACCTCTGCGCTCAACTTCATCACCCACCTGCAAATGCCAATAATCACCAAGTAGCACAACACCGATTTCATTTTCATCAACATTAAAGGCAATACCAGAGATACCACCTGGAAAGCTAAGTAACTCTTCAAAACCTACGTTAGGCAAACCTGAAACTATGGCAATGCCCGTTGTGATGCGGATAATATTACCGACTTCTTTGGCCTGAAATGGTGGCGTAAAAGCTGCCCGTGCTTTTGCCATGCTTGAAAAAACATCATCAAAGGTTGTTTGTAACAAGTTTGCTTTTATAAAATCAACCTCGGATTTCATCACAGCCCTTTTCAGTTTTATTGCTGGCTTTTGCATCAGTAATACCAGTAGTTTCGTTTTGACTCTTTGCTTTATCATTGATTTGGCTATTATCTAAGGTATTGCCTAAGCTATTACCCTCACTATTACTTTGCGCTTTGCTTTCAACATGAACTAAGCTTTGTAGTATTTGATCAAGCCCCTTAGCCAAGGAGGTAAGGTAGTCACTGATACTCCAGGCTACTTTTTGGCCATTCGCACTGATTTCAATACCACTAACGACGGTTGAATCGATGACAAATGCAAAGGCTATTGCATCGTTATCGTCATAGCCAAGAGTATGTTTAATCGTGCTTTCAATCAGCGCACGCTGTTCTTCTGTTAAAGTAAAGCCTGTACGCACGACCAATGGGGTTTTATTGGCTGGCATCAATGGTTGAAATGCCAACGTAAAGGCTGCCTTTTCTTCAGCGCTGATTGTTTGAAAACGTTGAATAAACACTAAAACTATTTGTTCTTCTAAGCTTGCTTGTGCTAAATCATTAAGTACCTTGCGAACAATGTTAAACACCTCTTCACCTGCACGCTGGCTAAGAGCATCTTGCAAACTTAGTTGCTCATTTTTAACTGCAAGCTGTAGTTTTACACGTAAGTCGTCTGATTCTTGTCTAATCTCGTCGAGCAAACGGGCGCGCTCAGTTTTTACCTCAGCGCTAAGCTGATTGGTGCGCGTTGTCTGTTGGGCATCAAACACAGCATTTTTATGCACAAACTCATTACGCTGCTGCTCGGCTTCAACGCTTTTTTTATCCGCATCAGCAAGCGCGCTAGCAATGCGCTTTTCACGAGCGTCAATCGCATTGAGAATAGGTCGATATAAAAAGCGCTTTAATAACCACGCGAGTATCAGAAAGTTGATGACTTGCGCAAGCACGGTAAACCAATCAATAAGCATAATTTATGGCCCTACCACCTGAGCAGCAAGCACATAATTCCAAAATGGATTGGCGAACAACAAAATCATCGAAACCACAAAACAATAGATGGCTGTAGATTCGATCATTGCCAAACCAACAAATAATGTCCGGGTGATGGTTGCCGATGCATCGGGCTGCTGAGCCAAAGAAGACAGCGCAACCGCCACTGCCTTACCTTCAGCGAGCGACGGGCCGACAACACCAATAGCAATAGTAATCCCAGCAGTGATAATAGATACCACCGCAATTATAGTCATGCTGTCCATAAGTTCTCCAAAATTAAGCCTAGTTGTTTATGCATTGTCTAACTGCCATTGGCGGTAGGTTTTATTGTGCTAGTAGCCGCAGCGATATAGACAGTGGCTAAAATAAAAAATATATAAGCTTGCACAATACCCGTGAGCAAGCCAAGTAAGGTCATCACGATTGGAAACAAAAAAGGCGTAATACTGACAAGAATAGCGATGATCATTGCACCGCTCATCATGTTGCCAAAAAGACGTACGGCCAGAGCCAGCGTACGAGAGATTTCACTGATAATGTTAAAAGGTAGCATGATAAAAGTTGGTTTAGTATAAGAAGCAAGGTAGCTAGCTAGGCCTTGTTCTTGAATACCGTATAGTGGCACCGCGATAAACACACATAGCGCCAGCGCCGCTGTAGTAGACAGTGAACCTGTCGCGGGTTCAAAACCTGGAAAGACAGTCCCCAAGGCAGAAATGGCAATAAATAAGAACAGTGAACCGAGAAAAGCTAAGTAACGGTGAGGGTGCTTTAAGCCAACGTCTTCGATTTGTTTACTGATATTAATAACCACGACTTCAAGTATATTTTGCCAGCGTGATCGATGTAAATTGCTGGTTAGCTTACGGGTAATTAGCATCGAGCTCAGTACCAACACCAAGATCACCGCCCAAGTGGAAACTATAGTAGCGTTGAGTTTTATAAACCCCAGTTGCCAGAAAATGATTTGATCTGGGCTAAGATTCATAAATTACGGCCATAGGCTGTTTGCTTTTGTACTGGCTCTGACGGCTTGTTTTTTCTCAGGTTTTTTTGAGGTTTTTTGTGAATACTTTTTTCAGTACTGTTGTCAGAGTATCGCGTTGCCAAAAAGCGCACCACCATAAAACCGACTAAGCCAGCCACCAAGCGTAGCCAGTTGTCACCAAGGATTAAATAAAAACCCACAATGACCGTACTGGTTCGAAACAACAGGCTAAAGACAAATAACAGCGCAACATATTGACTTGAGCCAAGCTGACGCACAGTCCACCAAAGCCCTGCAAAATAAAAGACGCCAAGCATTGCCCCCACTAGCAAGGCGAGTAATCCCTCTAGGGTATTAATCATCATTATTATCATCCTCGTCTCGGTGAATTTCTTTATATTCCTTATCGACCCAGCGCCAAGCAGTAAAACAGCCTAGGCATAAACCAATAATGAGTAAGGTTAATGTCCAAGAGTTTTGGCTTGGATAATGCTTATCTAACCAAATGCCTAATGCGGCGCTAAGTAAGGTTGGTATCGCCACCGACCAACCCACTAGCCCCATCATGCCTAGGCCAGACCACACGGTTTGATTAACATGTCGCTGCGCTTTAAGTTTTCGTGCGGCCATATCACCAACCTGTTGACTAAACTTAGTGTCACGGTGCTTAGCTTGAGATATTTTAGTGTTAGCTAACTTAACCTCAGCCAATTGCGCTGCATTTAACCTAGCCTTAGGTTTGGGTATGGGTTTATCAGGCATCACAATTACCGCTCTTGCTTAAAGGTCACTAGGCGACGTATAAAACCACTTTCAATTTTTACCAGTACCGAGCGCAACTTTTGCTCTTGTTCGTCAAGCTTTATAAATTCTTGCTCTATGGCCTCACGTAACTCAGTCAGTGCTATGCCAGAAATAGCATTACGCACTGAAATCAGCACATCAAAACCTGTCTTAACCAATATACCTTCATCAACGGCAATGTAGACTTCATCAGCGCCTTGGGTTTCAAAGACTAATATTCCTGCAGATAGTGCGATAACACAGTCAAGTCGGTGCGGTAAAATGCCAAATGCACCCTCGTTTGTCACCGCAATAATACGCATGACTTGGGCTTGCTCAATAAACACCTTATAGGGTAATAAAACCTTAAGCTTCATCTGTGCTGCTTGCATCCACCCCCTCCTTTGCCATATTTTCTTTATTCTCTGCAGTTTGATCATCGGGTGCTAGTGGTTTAACTTTTTCACTAGCCTCACTAATCGCCCCAATCATATACAGCGCATTTTCTGGTGTATCTTTAAACTCGTCTTGGAGTATGCGTTCGCAACCATCTAAAGCATCACTCAAACTAACTAACTTACCCGACATACTAGTGAACTGCTCTGTAGTAAAAAAAGGCTGAGTGAGAAAACGTTCCAGACGACGAGCACGACCCACCACATTATGATCCTCGGTTGACAGCTGTTCCATGCCAAGCATGGCAATAATATCTTTAAGATCTGCGTATTGCGCCAAGGTACTGCGTATTTTTTGTGCTAAGTCATAGTGTCGCTGACCAATAATGCCAGGGGTAGCCATTTTTGAATTGGATTGTAACGGATCAATAGCTGGATATAGCCCTTCACTGGCACGTTTACGCGATAACACAATTGAGGCAGATAAGTGCGAAAATGTATGCACTGCAGCAGGGTCAGTAAAATCATCTGCGGGGACATATACCGCTTGAATTGAGGTGATCGCTCCACTGCCAGTATTGGCAATACGCTCTTCTAGTTGTGACAACTCGGTACCCATGGTCGGCTGATAACCAAGTCGAGCGGGCATATGCCCCATCAAACCAGACACTTCCATACCCGCCTGAATAAAGCGAAATATATTATCAATCAGTAACAGAACATCACGGTGTTCATCATCACGAAAGTACTCTGCCATGGTTAACGCCGCATGACCCACCCGAAAACGCGCTCCTGGTGGCTCATTCATCTGGCCGAACACCATCACCATGTTGTCTAAAACGCCAGCCGCTTTCATCTCTCGGTAGAGTTCTTCACCTTCTCTACAGCGTTCACCAATACCACAAAAAATACTGACCCCAGCATGTTGTCCAACCATGTTGTGAATCATTTCTGTCAGCAATACCGTTTTGCCAACACCCGCACCACCGAACAAGCCAGCTTTACCACCGCGCTCAAGGGGCATTAAGACATCAATTACCTTGATACCGGTCTCAAACACTTCACTTTTAGTCGCGCGTTTGTCTAGGCTTGGTGGCACATTGTGAACTGAACGCCACTGCACCTCGTTCGGTGGTGCTTCGCGATCAATCACGTTACCAAAAACATCAAACATACGAGACAAAATACCTTTACCTACTAAGGCCTGTAACGGCGCTCCCGTGTCTTGTACTAACATGCCACGAGCTAAACCTTGGGTAGGTGTTAGGGCAATACCCCGCACGCGACGGGTATCGAGTTGTGAAAAAACTTCGATTGAAATTTGATTATTTTCGCCCGCATGCAACAAGGAACGTATGGGGGGAAGTTGATCCGTAAATGCTATATCTACTACACTGCCTCGCACAGCTATCACACGCCCCGTATTTTTAATCGCGGTGGCTGGCTTTTTTGGGCCATAGTTTTGATCATGGCTCTGGTCAGCGTTTTGGTCATTTTTTTTCTCTGACTTTTGCTCGACCACGTTTATACCCGTACTCTGTGAGGTTTTATTTTTACTGTTCATAAAGCGCTACAGCATTTTTATTAGGCTGGTTAACATCCAAAAGGTGTATGTTATCGCTATACTCAAGTGAGTCAAACTTGTGATTAAAACAACCATAGAGCCGCTGATAAGGCGAACCCCAACCGAAATACCCGCGCTTGTAATATGGTTGAATCATATTGATCTCCTGATAACAAATTTCCATACAGATAACGGCTTACTCAACAGCTGTCTGTTAATACTAAGTACTTAATGAAATTATTATAGGGTAGTATTTGCGATAGTTCTTTGCGTTAGCTCAATAAAAGCTGCACTAAGTTAATTGGGTAGGTTAACCAACTGTTTTACAAGTTTATTGTTTTATACTCATCAAACTAAGTAAGCTTTTGAAATGTTCTCATACGCCATAAAACGGTTAATAACCCTGGCAATACCTTAGCAATAACAACATCATTTACATTGCCGTTAGGCCACTATCGCGCAAGCAAGTGCGCCGTTGTTAAACATTTATCTTGATGGCTTATGTTGAAATACAGTTGAATTATTAATGAATTTATTGGCGTTTAATAAAAGATAAAAGGCTTTTTATTGGCTTTCATTCGAATCCAATTTAAGGAATACCTCACCGACTTACGTGAAATAATGGCTTGTTCAAGCTTATTTTTACCTGGAAACGGCATCAAGCTCAGCCCCATCAACATGGTGAGTAGACCTTGACCCGGTAAAACTAACATCACCAGCCCACAGATTAACAAGAATAGCCCAACCATAATTTTCACTATGTTGATCATTAAGCTTACGCTGCGATTTATGGGTGTTAAGCGCGAAGTTTCACTCGTATCATCAGCAGAGCTATTTTTATGAGCTATATTTTTATGAGCTATGTTTTCATGGCTTAAGTTGTTGCGGACAAAGTATCGTGAATCCATTTGTGTAATGACATAACTTATTATGATGAAATAAACAATTGCAGCGGCTGTCGTTAAAAACAGGGTTAAGAGCATAAAATTAGCATCAAAAGTTGCCATTAAATAGCTTACCACTTGGTTATAATATTCTTTAAGCACTTTGGTTTTCCGTGATTAATTAAACAGCTGATTTAGCAGCGTATTATTTGAGTTGGTCTTTATGCAAATATTTGAAGAATTGGTTCAATGGCTCAGCACCCACTGGGTAACCATCATAGTTATTTTCCATATTAGCTTATCTTTTATAACATCGATACATGTACTTCTGTTCAAAGAAAACGAACGCACATCACTGGCTTGGATTGGTCTTGTCATACTTTCGCCTGTTATCGGCAGCCTATTTTATTGGTTGTTTGGCATAAATCGTATCCAGCGTTTAGCACAAAAAAAACACCCACCAACACTTAAGCAAGACTTCTGCTCAACAGAAAAAACTATTAAATTTCACCAGTTACCTAAAAGTTGGCATTCAGCCATTATTGCGGCTCATACTATTCACCCCGTTAATTACCTTGCTAATAACAGCGTTGAGCCTCTGATTAATGGCGATACAGCTTACCCAAGCATGATCCAATCTATTGATGATGCTAAGTATTATATTGTTTTATCGAGTTATATATTTACTTACGATTCACTGGGTCGCCAATTTGTTAACGCTTTAGCTCGAGCGCAACAACGAGGTGTAACGGTAAATGTTTTACTGGACGGTATTGGTATTGGCTATAGCTGGCTGAAAGTAGATCGTGACTTAAAAAAAATGGGGGTAAAAACGGCTCGTTTCTTACCCGCTATTTCCCTTACCAGCTTTCGTTTTATTAACTTAAGAAATCACCGAAAAACACTATGTATAGATGGTGAAGTGGCCTACATGGGGGGCATAAACATCAATAAAAATAATATCATTAAAGCGGCAATACACCCCATTGATGATATTCACTTTAAAGTCACCGGTCCAGTGATTGACCAGATTAGTCAGGTATTCATCGAAGATTGGTTTTTTGCCACCGGCGATCACATTAATTTTCCCTACTGGCAGCCAAGCACTGCTGAGCAAAAAAATAGTCATTCTGTTGTTGCTCGAGTCATACAAGATGGGCCAGATGAACACCATAACAGAGTCAGGTGGGCATTAATTAATGCCTTAGTTTGCGCAAATAAGAGTGTAAAAATAATGACACCTTATTTTATCCCTGACCAAACATTAATGACGTCTCTTCACGCCGCCGCATTGCGTGGCGTGTCAATCGAAATTATTGTGCCTGAGCACAGCGACGTTGCTTTTGTAGACTGGGTAATGGCAGCAAATTTCTCAAGAATAATAAAACACGGTATAAAGATATACCAAAATCAAAGGCCTTTTGACCACAGTAAAATTGTGATCATTGATGACATTTGGTCATTTATCGGCTCCAGCAACTGGGACGCCAGAAGTCTGGAGCTGAACTTTGAAATCAACCTAGAATGCTATGATGTGAATCTCAATGCAAAACTGACCGCCTTTTTTGCCTTAAAAAAGCAGAATGCTACACCCGTTATTGCAAGCGAATTTAATGATTTGCCAATCTACAAAAAAATTCGCAACAACTTATTTCGTTTGTTTTCGCCTTATTTGTAGCTAGAACCAAACCAAAGCCTAATGATCGTAAGTTATATTAAAGAGGGTTTTTTCATGATTAAAGGTCGATATAAGAAAGTGGAGTCACTGAAAATTATGGGCCGCGCTTCGAAGCAGGTATTGGGACCAAACATAGAGGTATTGATGTGGAATGTTTTTAAATGCAAAAAAAAAGGCTGGCAAGACGATTTTATAACACTAATGCGCGAAAAAGATTTAATTCTCTTGCAGGAAGCTATTATCAACTCGCCCTTCGACAGCCATTTTAAAGCCTCTTTGCAGCATCAGTGGATTATGGCGCGTAGTTTTAAAAACATAAAAACCAACATAGAAACGGGTGTTAAAACCGGATCGACTGTTGCAGCAAAAACACATTATTATTCAGTGTCTGAGCACAGCGAACCCATTTCTAAAACAAAAAAAATGTTATTAGCAAGCATATATCCATTACATACCCTTGAGCAGTCTTTGCTGGTGGTCAATGCCCATATTATCAACTTTGTTTCTTTCGAAAAATTCAAATCACACTTAGATCAAGTATTTAACACGCTTGAACATCATAACGGACCGATATTAATGGCCGGCGATTTTAATACCTGGAATAGTAAAAGATTGAAATATTTTAATCAGCTCACCAGGTTATTTTCGTTAAATGAAGTCAAAATGAAGCGTCATCCAAGACTAAAGCATTTATTTCAGCACCTTGACCATATTTACTGTCGCGGATTAACCGTTGTCGATGCACACGTACATACACATATTCACTCTTCTGATCACTACCCTATCAGCTTGTCGTTACGGACCTAAAATCCAACGGCAATAAAATAATCACTCTTGTAGAGGTTATATTATAAATCATATTTGACTGCTCAAGTCTCACGGCTTAGCATTTGAGTGGCTAATTTGCTCCCCCTGCCTTTGCTCATACTGTGATGTTCAGACCTGTTTTATGACTTATCCATTACATTTTTAGTCTAATATTGTTACTGTGTATTTACTAATGTGATGCGTTATACCAATCGAACTAATGCTTTTAAATGGAGATAACTACTATGACCAAGTCGATACAATGTTTGAAGCAACTTGAAATTAACGGTGAAGTTTGCAACTACCACAGTTTTGATGGTTTGGCAGATAAGTATGATCTTTCACGTTTGCCTTTTGCCGCTAAAATTCTCTTGGAAAATTTATTGCGTCATGCAGATAGTGACTTTGTCCAGCAAGCGGATATTGAAACCTTAGCCAAATGGGATGTAGACAACTGGCAAGATACCGAAATTGCCTTTGTACCTTCCCGTGTTATTTTGCAAGACTTTACTGGCGTACCAGCTGTGGTTGATTTGGCGGCTATGCGTGATGCTATCGTAAAAATGGGTGGCAAAGCAGAAAGAATTAATCCGTTAAATCCGGTAGAACTGGTGATTGACCATTCGGTGATGGTAGACGTATTCGGTCAAGCCGATGCGATGCAACAAAACACCGCCATTGAATTTCAACGTAATCGTGAACGTTATCAGTTTTTGCGCTGGGGCCAGCAAAGTTTTGATAACTTTAAAGTCGTCCCCCCAGGGCGCGGTATTGTCCATCAGGTTAATCTGGAATATTTAGCCAGAGTGGTATTCAAAAAATCAGATGAAGATAATTTACTTTATCCAGATACTTTGGTTGGTACCGATTCACATACCACCATGATTAATGGTTTAGGTGTATTGGGTTGGGGAGTTGGCGGCATAGAGGCTGAAGCAGCCATGTTAGGGCAACCCGTCACCATGTTATTACCAAAAATAGTCGGTTTTGAATTAACGGGCAAATTACCTGCAGGTACTACAGCCACTGATTTAGTCTTGACCGTGACCGAACAGTTACGTGCTGCCGGCGTGGTAGGTAAGTTTGTCGAGTTTTTTGGTGCCGGCGTGAACGAACTGACCTTGGCCGACAGAGCCACTATTGCCAATATGGCGCCCGAGTATGGCGCGACTTGTGGTATTTTTCCTATTGATCATCAAACAACAGACTATTTGCAATTAACTGGCCGTGACAGCGAGCATATTGATCGTATTGAGACTTATTTAAAAGTGATGGATATGTGGGGTACTGAATCTCAACAGAATGCGGTTTATCACAGCCGATTATCGTTAAAACTAGATGATGTTGTGCCTTCTATTGCGGGTCCAAAACGTCCACAGGACAGAATTTCATTAGACCAAGCTGGCCTTGCTTATCGTGACTGGTTGGCTTTACAAAATGGTATCAAACAAGTTGATTCCAACCAAAGTGAAAGTGGTTTTGAAAGCGAAGGCGGACAACCGTCGGTAATGCTACCTGCCAGTGATGCAGATTCAGGCGTACCTTGTCAGTATGGTGATGAAAATTTTGCATTAAAACATGGATCAGTGGTGATTGCGGCAATTACTAGCTGTACTAACACCTCGAATCCATCGGTATTAATTGCCGCAGGTTTGTTAGCTAGAAATGCCAGACAAAAGGGATTAGATGTTAAACCTTGGGTGAAAACCAGTTTTGCACCCGGTTCACAAGTGGTCACCGACTATCTGTTAAAATCAGGCTTAAATGAAGACTTAGATGCCCTTGGTTTTCAGCTAGTGGGATATGGCTGTACTACTTGTATTGGTAATTCAGGTCCCCTACCCAGAGAAATTAGCGAAGCTATTCATCAAGGTGACTTGTCTGTTACCTCTGTTTTATCGGGCAATCGTAACTTTGAAGGACGCATTCACCCCGAAGTACAAGCCAATTATTTGGCCTCGCCGCCGCTAGTGGTTGCCTACGCATTGGCCGGTAATATGAAGATAGATATTACGACTGAATCTTTGGGTAATGATACTTCAGGTAAGCCGGTTTATTTGCATGACATCTGGCCAGATAGTCAGGAAATTAAGCAAGTGATAGAAAAAGTGATTGACAGTTCGATGTTTATCTCACGTTATGCTGATGTTTATAGCGGTAATAAAGACTGGCAAGCACTGGATATAGTAGAAAGCCAAAAATATGATTGGCCAGATTCTACTTACGTCAAACTACCGCCATTTTTTGACAATATTACCGCTAAAATACCGGATATTAACCCGATTGAAAATGCCCGATGCTTGTTAAAATTGGGCGATAGTGTCACCACAGATCATATATCACCTGCCGGTTCAATTGCGTTAGATAGTCCAGCGGCCGCATATTTACAAAGTGCTGGAGTATCGCCTAAAGATTTTAATTCTTATGGTTCTAGACGCGGAAATCATGAAGTGATGATGCGCGGTACTTTTGCTAATGTGCGTTTACGTAATTTATTAGCGCCAGGCACCGAAGGCTGTTGGACTCGACTAATGCCATCGGGTGAAAAGATGAGTGTCTTTGATGCTGCCATGCAATACCAACAACAAAAAGTTGCTTCGATTGTACTCGCTGGAAAAGAGTATGGTACGGGCAGCTCTCGTGACTGGGCCGCTAAAGGGCCAGCCTTATTGGGCGTTAAAGCGGTTATCGCACAAAGTTATGAACGTATTCATCGCTCTAACTTAGTCGGCATGGGGATTTTACCATTGCAGTTTATGCCTGGTGATAGTGCCGAGTCATTAAAGCTCACAGGGGAAGAGCAATTCAATATTCCAGCCGTGAGTGCGGGACAAAAAACAGTGAAAGTGTCGCTCACAGCTCAAGATGGCAGTAAACACTCTTTTGATGCGAATATTCGCATTGATACACCAAACGAATTTAGTTATTACCAACATGGGGGCATATTACATTATGTGCTACGTAATTTAGCCGCCTCTGACTAGCCTTATGACGGTTTCGCGATAGATAAAAGATAGGCCATATTTTATTGGTCTGTCTTATAATTGGTCTGTCTGATAATTGGCGCAGGTGTTGTTGTTTAACCCTCTGCGCTTTTTTAGCTATTTCAGCCTAAATAATGTCACCGATTAACCACTACTAAATTTATCTGCTGCCTTTTTCTTGTGAATCTACTTACAACTGATATTTTTATGCAAGAAACGAGATTTTAATTTTGCTTTTTTATATAGCTTAGCTTTATGAATAAATGGTATTGGCGTTAACCTAAGCTAATTTTTGCCAATCCAGCCTTTGTGCCAAAAATAAAATAGCATAGCGATGGTAAGCAAGATAAAAACACACCATATTGCTGGATAAGCCCAGCGCCAAGTTAATTCCGGCATATACTCAAAATTCATCCCGTAAACACCCACGATAAAGGTTAATGGAATAAACACTGAGGCCATAATAGTTAACACCTTCATGATTTCATTCATACGATTTGACACGGCAGACATGTATAAATCGGTCAGGCCACTAGCCATCTCACGATAGGACTCTATAATCTCGACAATTTGAATTGTGTGCTCATAGACATCACGCAAATAAGGTTTGGTGGCATCAGTGATGCGTCCATCCTCCTCACGATAGAGTTGATCAACAACTTCTCGCATCGGCCAAACAATACGTCGTAAAAGGGCAAGTTGCTGTTTAACACTATGGATGCTGTGCAAAACTTCCACTGAGGGGTTATTCAGCGTGACCTGTTCAAGCTCTTCAAGCACATCACCATATTGCTCGAGCACCGGAAAACAATGATCAACAATGGCATCAAGTAGTGCATAGAGCAGATAATCTGTGCCATTTTTACGAATGCGCACGTTATCTTTTTGTAATCGGTCACGGATAGGTTGCCAGACATCACCCTTTTTTTCCTGAAAGGTGATCAAGACATTATCATAAAGAAAAAGACTGACTTGCTCAGAATCTAGTTCCTTACTCCTTGCTATATTATTGATATTGCTAGGTCCGGCTTGAATCAGTTGCATTATACGCAATACTACAAACAGATGATCATCGAATAGCTCGACTCTAGGACGTTGAGGAATATGCATAACGTCTTCTGCCGCTAGCGTGTGAAACTCAAAATGTTGCCGAAATTGATTAATGACATAAGGGTGCGGTGGACTGATGTTGATCCATCTGACAGTTACCCAGTCAAGCAGTGGCTTAGCAAGAAATTCATCAAGATCAGTAACATTACCGGTTTCAAGTTGACTAGCACAATAATCGATATAATGAATACAAATGCTGTCAGGTGCAGGGGCAGTAGAAGCATCGGCAATATGTTCAATACCAGGTAAGGCTCCTGGTTTAACTCGGTGCTGGCGATTTTTCGTCCTGACACCAGACAGACCCAACGAAGAACCAAGTAAATTAATACCTTTGTTGGGCTTACCGATAACAACCTTAGCCGTGCTACTTTTACTATTACGTGCTTTTTTAGCCATATTCATCCCTTATATCTCTTGAAATAATCAATCCGGATCAAAAAAGGCTAGTACGGACTTTGCAAAATGCACTCAAGGCGTACAGACTTTACACGCACCAACCCATAACTATAACTATAATTTATAAGAATAAACTTGCAGCGATAAATAAAACAATAAAGCCAATTTAATTTCCTCATCTGTCCCAGGGGTTTTCGATCATATTTTATACCTCATTAAATAGTTGATACAAAATTCCTGCACTGAGTAAATATTCTGTATCAATATTTAAATGTTTAAAAACCGCTAAGTACTAACAGGTTTAGTAATATTAGCCAACATCTACGCTGATGCTAATTTAGCCACTAATAAACTGGCCAGGGCTTTGACTTATTCGATTATTCTGCTAAACAACAGCATTTACTCACACCTGTTGTTTATTAATGCAAATATATTGCCTGTGTCATTACTTCTGTTCGCTGTAAGGTATAGCTTTATAGTTACGCGTTACCAATATAAAAAATAAGTCTTTGTTTTTAAGTGAAATTAAAAAAATACCTTGATTGCTATTATTCTGAGATAAAAATAAAAACCTGCTACATTTAATTTTTAGTCACACGACAATAGCTATATTATGTCTATAATACTCACCTTTATTTTGCTGAAACATTGCTCATTCTTGTGTTGTCACTGTCTTTGACTAGCTTTAATAATCAGATGAACTTAACCCTGAAACCTAGCTCAACATAGATCATCTCTGTAATACAACATTGAAATACCATCATTATAGTTATAAGCTGACAAAAACCTATCGAAAACCACCAAATAAGACATGAGTGAACAGCCAAATCAACACTATTTTTTCATCTATTTATCTAAATTTGCACTCGCTCTTGTCAGTACCTCCTCAATATTAGGGTTAACTACCTACCAATTAAGCCAATATTGATCTTAATCAATATTGGGCCTTATAAACTAGTGCTACCTGAGGAACTAGCTGCCAAGCTAAATACCATTAGATTATTAAGTGATCTGTAGCCGATGTTTCTGTAGACAATATTAATGGGACAAACTGTGAGTGGTATTTTCACAATACGCTAGTTTATATTGTGCGGTAATAGCAGCATATATTTACTGCTTGAGTGGGCCGCTGAGTAGGCTATACCTAAGTAATTAGGCGTAATACTTTGCTATAGAAAAAGAAACTATAGGTTTTATTATCAAACGTTAAAGGCGTGATATTAACGATGACAGTATTTCAAATGCTCTAGAAAAAGTCAGTTCAAAAGTGCAGCCCTTATTTTCCCATTACTTATTAAATAAGGGCTTAAATAAGTGATTGAATTAATAGTGGAATTAATGAGTGGTTTAGCTAAACCGGCCAAAAAAATTAAGGATTAATAATGAAATATACCCTGCTTACTTTACTTATCATTGCGTCGTTAACACTACTGAGTTGTAGTAAAGGCGTTGATTCACCAAAAGGATTTAGTTTACCTAAAGGCAATATTGACTCAGGAAAAAAAGTATTTTTAAAGTTTAAATGTTCAGCTTGCCACACACTTAACAAGGTTAAAGATCTTGAGATTGCAGAGACAAAGGTTGAAAAACATCCAACTATTGCCATTACTATTGGTGGGAATAAAACCAAAATAGTCACTTACGCAGAATTAGTGACCTCGGTTATCAATCCTTCGCATAAATTTGCTAGCCCATATATGCCAGCAGCAAAAGCTGCCGATGGACAATCAAATATGAAGATCTTTAATGATGTTATGACCGTTACTGAACTTATTGATTTAGTCTCTTTTTTACAGCCCAATTATCAACTAGTACCTTATCAACACACCAAATATCAATACTATCCACATTAATGATTACGGGAGTTTTAAATGAATATTAAATTTTTTGGTGCTACCAGAGAAGTTACTGGTTCGTGCTATTTGATACAAGTTAATCATAAAAACATATTACTCGAATGTGGCATGTTACAAGGCTCTAAAAATCATGAGCGACACAATCATGACCCCTTCCCGTTTGATGTTGCTCAACTTGATGCCGTAATTGTTAGCCACGCTCATCTTGATCACACAGGGCGTTTACCCATGCTAATAAAAGAAGGTTATCATGGCAATATATACACCCATAGTGCGACCGCAGATCTAGCTGAAATTATGCTGGTTGATTCTGGTTATATCCATGAAAAAGAAGCACGATGGGAAAACAAAAAACGTGAACGTAAAGGCTTAGCATTAATAGAACCACTTTACACCACTGAAGAAGCGACCAGAACACTACAATATTTTCAAGGCCTTAGCTATGATAAAGAACTAGAAATTTGTTCAGGCGTTAAACTCACCCTCAGAGATGCAGGCCACATTATTGGTTCAGCTATTGTTGAATTAACGCTGACTGAAAATGGCGAAAGTAAAAAAGTTGTTTTTAGTGGTGATTTAGGTCATAAAAACGCCCCTATTTTGCGTGATCCTTTTCAAGTTAAATATGCTGATCTCGTGATAATGGAAAGCACTTATGGAGACCGACTCCATCGCAGTTGGGCGGATACTTGGCAAGAAATGGGCGATATTATTGCCCATGCTAAAAGCAGCAAAGGCAATATATTAATTCCAGCTTTTACTGTTGGTAGAACGCAAGAGTTACTCTATGAATTTAAACAACACTTTGACGCCTGGCAACTGGCTGACTGGCAAATTTTTCTCGATAGCCCTATGGGGATAAAAGCAACCAAAGTCTATGCCAAACACAGGGAAATTTATGATAAAAAAGCGACCGATGTTGAAGAAAATAATCAGGGTATATTTGATTTACCTAACCTGCACATGTCAGAAACAACTGAATACTCAATGATGATCAATCAAATAAACTCAGGTGCAATCATTATTGCCGGTAGTGGTATGTGCACAGGAGGCCGAATTAAACACCATTTTAAACATAACATTTGGCGGAAAAATGCCCACGTGATTATTGTTGGCTTTCAAGCCAAAGGCACCTTAGGCCGGTCACTTGTTGACGGAACTGAAAATATTAATTTATGGGGTGAAAAGGTACAAGTTAATGCCCAAATTCACACCGTTGGAGGTTTTTCAGCCCATGCCGACCAACAAGGATTATTAGAATGGTATCAAGGCTTTGAAAATACACCGCCCGTAGTGCTGGTGCATGGCGAAGAAGAAGCCATGAGCGTATTAGCACAAAAATTAAAACATCAATACCAAGCTAATGTCGTGCAAGCTAGCTATAAGCAAAATATTATTATCTAAACAAGGGAGAAATTTATGTATAAGCACATTTTATTTGCTACAGAGCTAAATGAAACTAAAAGTTATATTGAAGATAAGGTCGAAAAATTACAGCAGCTGACTCAAGCTAAACTGAGTATTATCCACGTGGTAGAGCCAATAGCTAACATTTACTATAGTGGTATGTATGGCGTTGTGCCTAACCTTGACGCTTCAGACAGTGTTAGTGCAACAAAAGTATTTCAAGACCGCGCCAAAGAGGCCCTACAACCTTTGGTTAAAAGGCTTAATATTGCTGAGAAAAACCTGCATATACCCGTAGGACAAACAAGTGAGGAAATATTAGCCTTTGCTGAGCAGCATAAAGTAGATTTGATTATAACCGGCAGTCATGGCGTGCATGGTTTACGATTATTATTAGGCTCCACCGCAAATTCCCTTTTACACGGCGCAAAATGTGATGTACTCGCTGTACGTTTTGATGAATAACCTTATCAAAACAGTGCGTTCGGGGCCCAAAAATAAGTATAGCTTTTACATGATCTAAACATTAATTAAATACTGGGTTTATAAAGCGGCAAAACTAGTTTTGCCGCTTTATCACTGCCCAGTCACCAAAACACATAAACAGCCAAACAGTTTTAATTCACTATATTTTAACCTGAGCCAACTCGTTGATCACCATGGCTTTTTATAAGTTGGAATTTATGCCTTCAGGTTAAGCCTTTTAATAGCCCAAATTAAATATTAAATCAAGATGATGAGGTAAAACCCAACTTACAAAAACCGATTACAAAACAATACTAAATAAAGTATGAAGAGGGTTACATCCTTAGTAAAGCTCGGCCCTAACCATTATCTTAGTGAGAAGGACTTTTCACCTTATGTTAAAACTAAAAGCTGTTGCCATTGACACCTTTAAAGAAAATGTTGCCTACTTGCATCGCGATTGCCCACTCTATCGCACCGAGGGTTTTCAGGCGTTAATGAAGATAGAAATTTACATAGCGGGCAATGGTGGTCCGGTGCTTGCGGTATTAAACATTGTTGATGACTGCACTATTGTTGATATTAATGAGCTTGGTTTAAGTATTCAAGCTTTTAAACAATTAGGCAAAGAACAGGGTATTGACGTAAGAATTGCGCCAGCTAAGCCACCCATATCACTTAAAGCCGTACATCGTAAAATTGCCGGTGAATCGTTAAAAAAAGATGAGTTTCACCTTATTTGCCAAGATATTTTAGAAAACCGTTATTCCAAAATGGAAATTGCCGCATTTTTAGTCGCCTGTAGCCATAATGGCTTAGAGCGACAAGAAGTGTTTTTTTTAACAAAAGCTATGGTGGATACCGGCGAAGTTTTAAACTGGGGTGAAAACATAGTTGTTGATAAACATTGTATAGGCGGTATACCTGGTAATCGTACGACTATGATAGTGATGCCAATTGTCGCGGCACACGGTATGTTAATGCCTAAAACGTCTAGCCGAGCCATTACCTCACCTGCGGGTACCGCCGACACCATGGAAGTGTTAGCTAACGTAGAGCTTTCTATTGAAGAAATGAAAAAGGTAGTACACCAACATCGTGCCATGTTGACCTGGGGTGGCACAGCAAGACTAGCACCTGTTGATGATATTTTAATTTCGGTTGAACGCCCTTTATCAATGGACTCAACCGGACAGCTGGTTGCCTCTATTTTATCTAAAAAAATAGCCGCGGGTTCAACACATCTGCTCATTGATATACCTGTAGGTCCATCTGCTAAAATTCACAATAACCAAGCGGCGTTAGCCCTAAGGAAATTATTTGAATATATTGGCGACCTCTTTGGTTTACATATCGATGTAGTGATCAGTGATGGTTCTCAACCGATCGGCAATGGTGTAGGCCCTGCATTAGAGGCAAGAGATGTCCAACAAGTGTTAACTAACCACAAAAATGCACCCAGTGATTTACGTGAAAAATCGCTACGTTTAGCCGGTAGGATTTTAGAGTTTGACCCCGATGTAAGAGGTGGACAAGGTTACAATATTGCCCGAGACATTTTGGAATCGGGCCGAGCCTTTGAAAAAATGCAAGCCATTATCCTTGCACAAGGAGCACAACCCAAAAAACAAGGTAAAGCCCCATTAGAATATGCCATGCTCGCAAGTAAAAGTGGCTATATTAGCGCTATAAACAACTTAAATATTGCCCATATAGCGAGTTTAGCGGGTGCCCCTATAGAGAAAAACGCCGGTGTTGATCTGATTAAAAAAGTAGCCGATAAAGTCAAAAAAGGTGACACACTCTTTATTATCTATGCCAGTTTTAAAAGTGATTTTGAATTTTCGACACAATTTGCCCATGAGAACAATGCTTATGTGATAGCGAAAAATCCCCCCTCAACAGACGACAACTATTTTATTTAATATCAGTCCTTAGGAGCAACAATGACCTTAATACTAGGCTTTGATGATTATTTGTTACCTGCTCAGCAGCTAGCTAAAAGTTTATCGGCGGCGTTTAAGCAGGTAGAGTTACACCAATTTCCTGATGGTGAAACCAAGGTAACTTTGCCAACAACCCTGCCAAAGCATATTATTATTTGCCGAACATTAAATAACCCCAATGCAAAGATTACTGAACTGATCATCACGGCAGCAGCCGCCAGAAACCAAGGCGTTAAGCACATCACCTTAGTAGCACCCTACTTATGCTATATGCGGCAAGATATGGCTTTTAATCCCGGAGAAGCTGTTAGTCAAAAAATTATGGGTAACTTGCTTGCCGCTTATTTTGATAGCGTAATCACTATCGACCCACACTTACACCGTATCAATAACCTAAGTGAAGCCATTCCCATTACTCAAGCCTGCGCTTTGCATGCTACGGGTGCTATGTCACAGTTTTTACAACAACATTTTAGTCAACCTGTCCTTATTGGCCCTGATGAAGAGTCTGAGCAGTGGGTAAAAGCTATCGCTCAACCGCACCAATGGCCTTATGTGATTGCGAAAAAAGCGCGTTTTGGTGATAAAAACGTTGCGGTCAGCTTGAACACACAGGATAAAAATAACATTAAAGCCGTAAGCTTAAGCAACCGAGACGTGATCATTGTCGATGACATTGCCAGCACAGGAAAAACCCTAGAACAAGCCGTTAAACAAATACAACAACAATCCCCTATGAGTATTTCAATCATAGTCACTCATGCCTTTTTTGTTGATAACGCCTTAACAAGGCTTAAGGATATGGGTGTGACAAATATTTGGAGTTCAGACAGCGTATTACATAGCACTAATGCCTTTAGTATTATAGATACCCTAGCAAGGCAGTTAAAAAAGATGAATATAACAGACTAAAGCCAACCGACATTAAACCTACATAGTACTAGGGGGATAACATCACCTTGGGCAATGCTTTGCAGCTAGGAATTTATTCCGTTAACCGCTAAACAAAGACAAAACCCAATAAGCAAAAGCCAAACAAACAAGTAAGCAAAAACTGTCAGCTATTGTATTCTGTTAACTGAAAGCTGATAGCTGAAAGCTATCAGCTTTCAGCTATCGATTAAAACCTAAGGCACTAAAGTCCAACTTAGAAAAGACTGACAAGTGAGTCCTATCAAACCTTATGATCTTAACGTTAATGTCACTAACACAATACCATGATCGGTACTTTCGCCATCACGTTCAAAAATAGGATTAATTAAATGTCGATCATATGTGTGATAGTCACTGACTTGATAAAGACTGTCGTGATAACCGGCATCAAATTCACAGGAAAATAAAAGGTAATCGAGTACCGAGCTGCCAGCACCAAAGTAATGAGTCGGGGTACGCGTTACCTTTTCTGCTTGACTAGCGGGTTTATTTTCATAGCTGTCATTAGTTTGTGCTACTTGGAATAAATCCCAAGCGTCGTTTAAACAATATTTGGCCAGATAAGCATCACGGTCAATCGCAGAAACAAAGCGTAAGGTGTTCGTGAGTAAATGACTTAACACGCCATCAGCTAAGCTATTATTAAAGTCACCCATTAATATCATAGGGTAAGCAGTTGCCTCTCGTCGTTCAATCATATCAATCATTAATAAGGTTGCTTCGCTACCACGCTGTATAGTGGAACCCCAACCGCCCGCTACTTGTGCTTTTAAGCTATCAATAATGGTTTTTTCTGCTGAGCGTTTTTTATCTTGCTCATCAACTTCAAGCATTGAACGTTTAGATTTAAAGTGCACCACATAACAGTCACAGTGACCCATATGAGGTACTTCAATTGTTGCTCTGATGACTTTACGACTAAAAGAAAAGTCGTTAGCTAAACCTAAACCTTCGGCAAGTTCAGTGTTTGGTTTTACCGCATTAACTTCAACAATAGGATAACGTGAAGCTATGGCGACAACAGGACGTTGGTAAATAAAATCATCTATGACCCGCGGTTGATCAACTACGGCGAAATAAGTATAGCCCTGCCCAGTGACTAATGCTTTTAACGACTCTGTACTAAAAACCTCCTGAAAACCAATAATATCTGGCTGATGTTCAGCCAAATAATCAGCCACCCATTTTTGCTTTTTTTGCCATTGCTCTGCGCTATAAATTCGCTCAAAATCATAAAAAGCATTAGGGGGTTCAAGGTAATTGAACAAATTAAAAGTAGCCACTTTAAGTTCGGTATTGGTTTCTGATATAGATACAGCTTCAGAGGAAAATTGCTGATTTATTGCTTTTTTATCTGCTTGGTGGATAATATTAACTCTAAGAAAAAGATGATAAATAATTATACCCTATCGTTTCTTAAAATTATTAACTTAAAAACCAGCAAAATAAATTAGCCCAACTTTTATCTTACTGGTTTATCAAACTAGTATGGTAAAAATACCTAAAGCTTTATTTTCTGTAAGGTAAATGCGCCGCGAATATCACCCAACTTGAAACCTGTGGCTTGATCGTTTGGATATAACGCGTTGACTTTACTACTTACGTCATCAGCTAACTTACTGCCATGGCATGCTAGACATAAGCCACCCGTAGGTATTGCCTTCATATAACGCAAAACAGTTTTCTCACCTACTTGCACTACCTCAGAATGCTCCATGGTATTTATATCTTCTCCTGCCGCTTTGCGTATTTCAAACTGGCGTAAAATAGTTGTTTCCCAAACATCAGGTGCATTGCTTTTATTTCGCACTTTCAGTGAAGTTCGAGCGATATCCCATGCTGACAAGGCAGAATTTTTTTCAGCAATAGGTTCGGCTTGTGTATTACACACCTCTAGTGCTTTGATAGGACCGGCTGATTTCATCGTCGTGATTAAGACAGATTTTAAATCGCTGCCAAAAGCCTTTACCAAAGAACGCGCTTGCTGAATATCTTGCATAGGCAGGGTTTCCTCGGCATTAACAAGTAATGGTGACATGACTAAAACGCTGGTTAATAACAGATTAATACTGATTAATTTCATATACTTCTCCATTGTTATGGTCTGCTACTGTTTATAAATAAAATCTAGATTAATTTCCTGTACTTTTGTCATAAATCATCTTGTTTTCTGCACCTGGAATTAAACCAAGTATTAAAAAAAGCCACTAATTGAGTGAATTAATATAGACACACTGGTGATTAATAAAAATATAGCAAAAAATTTCTTTAGTTTTTCTTGAGGTGCATTGGTTGCTAGTTTTTGACCAAATAAACTACTAACTGAACCAATAAGGGCAAAAATAACAATAACTTGCCAGTTTAATTTTAAATCTATCTGTGTTGACATAGAAAAGTATTTAATAAAACCTGTTAAAGACTGCAGCGTGATTATGGCTAGACTCGTTGCCACGGCATAGACCATATTCATCCGAGTAAATGCAAGTAATGCTGGAACAATAAGAAAACCGCCCCCTACGCCAACCAATCCGGTAATACTGCCAACAATAGCGCCGATAAAAACCAATCTAAGCACAACATTATAGTTCAGTGTTTTATCAGGAGCGTTAACCTTACCTTTGAGCATTGAAAATGCCGCTAGCAGCATAATCACCGCGAACAGACTTAGCTGTTCACTACCTGATAAGTAAATAGAAAGCCCGGCTGCAAGATAGCTAAATAACATACTCGGCAAACCAAACTGCAACACAACCGGCCAATGGATCATTTTATTTTGTTGGAATTTTACTGCCCCAGAAAACGCAATTAGACCTACAATAGCGAGTGAGCTTGCAATAGCGGTTTTTTCATCTTGGCCAACAATATAAGTCAACGCAGGCACAGTCAATATCGAACCACCTGAGCCTAGCAAGCCCAAACTCAGGCCAATCAGTATCGCAACAAAAATAATAAGCATAAGTTCGATCATGGTTGATTACTTAAAAGCATTTATAGGTAGCGTTAAATACTGCAAGCCATTATCTGCGGCTTTCGGAAAGTGCCCTGCTCGAATATTGATTTGCACAGAGGGTAAAATCAGTTTTGGCATCGCCAAGGTCATATCTCTTTTATTTCTAAAGGCGACATACTCTTGCGCTGAAACATGGCTATTAATATGAATATTTTTCAACTTTTGCTCAGCGACACTGCTTTGCCAAACATACTTGTCTCTGCCCTCAGCTTTATAATCATGTCCGATGAAAATACAGGTATTGTCTGGCAGCGAAAATATTTTTTGAATGGAGTGATATAAGGTTTCAGCATCACCACCGGGGAAATCACACCGAGCGGTGCCATAGTCAGGCATAAATAAAGTATCGCCAACAAAAACGTTGTTATCAATAAGGTAACTTACACAAGCTGGTGTGTGTCCAGGGGTATGTAATACCTTAATGGTGAAACGGCCTAATTCAAGTACATCACCTTCATGAAGAAGTTGATCAAACTGTTGTCCGTCAGTGCAAAATTCAGCTTCAAAATTAAAAATAGGCTTGAATATCTTTTGTACATCAACAATATGTTTACCGATGGCGATTTTACCAGCTAAATTTTTTTGCAGGTATGACGCAGCTGTTAAATGGTCTGCATGGGCGTGTGTTTCTAAAATCCACAAGCACTGCCATTTTTTTTCTGTGACAAAATCAATAATTTCATCAGCTAACGCCGTTGATGTCGCGCCTGATGACATATCAAAACCTAATACCGAATCAATAATCACACATTGCTTTGCGATACTGTCTGCTACTAGGTAAGTGGCCGTATTCGTTATTTCATCAAAAAAACACTTTATGGTTAAGTCTGTCATTTTAATCTCTATTGAATGGGTATTTAGGTTTTAGACGTTCAAATAAAGGTTAGAACGAAATCAACAAGACAGCTACTATCTAGATTTAATACTGTCAATTTTGTTAGCGGTGATATCAGTTACCTCACCACTACATTAGCACAACCTATATTAGGTATCACTAATGTAAAGTGATTAATTGTAGCAATGGTTAATCACACTACATTAGTGATAAAGTACTTATCTGTATTGGTGGAACTAACCATATTTTATCTACCAGTAATATGGCATTACTTTCTGAAAAGGTATTTTCTTGAATACAAACCTTGTAAAAATGATTGTCAGTACCGTTTTCGCTCTTTTAGCTTTTGCCGCTAATTCAGTGCTATGTCGCTTAGCATTGGGTGAAAATACCATTGACGCCGCAAGCTTTACGGTTGTAAGACTGGTGTCGGGTATTATTATATTGTTAGCGTTAATCAAGGTAACCAGTAAAGCAAAGCCAGAAAAAATAGAGAGTCAGTCGAAGGGAAGTTGGCTAGCCGCCAGTATGTTATTTATTTACGCAGTAAGTTTTTCCTATGGTTATATCTCATTAGATACCGGCACTGGAGCACTTATTTTATTTGGTGCAGTACAAATAACCATGATTATTACCAGCGTAATTTCCGGTAATAAGTTGCATTTATCAGAATGGTTAGGCTTAAGTATTGCCTTTGGCGGCTTTGCCTATTTAGTTATTCCTAGTTTGACCACGCCGTCATTGCTAGGCTTCATGCTGATGAGCATGTCAGGTATGGCTTGGGCCTTCTATACCTTGATAGGACGAAAATCTAAAAATGCGCTTAGCGATACCGCTCATAACTTCCTTAGAACCTCACCTTTTGTTTTGGCCCTGATAATTTTTGGCTTTAATAACGCATACATCACCTCGACAGGATTTTTGCTCGCAGTATTGTCTGGCGCTATTGCCTCTGGCATCGGATATTTTGTCTGGTATATCGCACTGACAACACTGTCAGTCACTCAAGCGGCGGCTGTTCAGTTATTGGTGCCAATAATTGCTGCTATGGGTGGTGTTATATTTACCCGTGAATTGATCTCCCTGCGCTTAATTGAGTCATCAATCTTGGTACTTGGTGGTATTTTAACGGTAATACTCGGTAGGTACTATTTTGTGCACTTGCCTGCAAAAAAAGCAGCAAAACTATAATATAAACGTGGACGGTTTTACCCTATTTCCGAGCAAGATATAAAAGTTATTTTTCATTCAGGGTAATAGCCTAACTTAAGCAAAAAATTAAACCATAACCTAAAGCCAAATTTATACCCGAACTTAAATCCAAACTTAAACCAAAAGAGCACTGACATCTATGATGTAAATTTAATTAGCTATTGATATAAAAATTATCAATAGCTAAAAACCGCTGGCGATTGGCGTCACCTATCTAGGTTTTTCTGTCTTAATTAAAACGCTTCATCTTCACTATAAACACGAACGCTAAGATCACCGTCCATACTGCTAGTCACCAAAAAATTTATTGGCTTACAACATACTTGGCAATCTTCAATGTATTGCTGTTCCATGTCGGATGAGTCGATGAGCACTTTAATTGTTTCACCACAATAAGGACACCCTATTGACTGCTGAGTTAATTCATTCAATTTTACCTTCTCCAAAATTTTTATAACAAGATAGCGAACAAGCATAATTACTCATATTAATAACTTCATAATAGGCTAACTAAACTGTTTTTTTGTTTTTTAACTAAATAGTTGTTTAGTCAATTTTATTTTTATAACCTAAGTAATGGATAAATAACAGCTTTGGTGATTTTACCATGCTGATACTTAACCAAAGGTTGGTTGATATAGCCATTAAATTTATCTGACTGCCAGGGATTTAATAAGCCTGACTCTGCCGGTACATTAGCAATTAATCCTGTGGATTTTTTCTGTTTTACTTTTTTTTTGTTTGAACTGCTACCCTTAGCTGTATCACGGTTCTTACCAGAAGCATCAGCAGAAGAATCGGCAGGAACAGGGTCGGCAAAGCTTTTCTCGCGACTGGCCGCAACAATACAAATTTTATGTTCAGCGGCGTAAGATAACAAGCTAAATTCAACCTCACTTGCTTCTTGAATATCGAACGGGACAAGTAACACCTGAATATTTTTTAAAGCCGCCAGCTTAACCATTTCAGGTATATTCGCGTCATCACCGGTTAGCATAGCAAGCTTAATCACACCTTGCTCTAACGGCAACTCTATAATTTTCAGCTCACTTCCTAATGCTGTCCATTGATATCTTTGACAAAAATGTAGCTGTTGTTGTGTTGCAAATATCCCCTGTTCGCTTATTAGCACAGCATGATGCGCTCCATCAATAACTAAACTCGTACACACATATTGCAAAGGTCTTAACACAGCACTGATTTGTTTAATGAGCTCAGTACACAAACAGGCCACTTGAGCGAGTTGCTCAGTGTTATTAGAGATTGTTTTATCTGCGATAAAAAATAATTCGGGTAGTTGAATAATGTCACTAAGGTTGTTTTCAATGTAATGACAAACATCTTCAATAGCTTGCTCGTTAGACTTATAGGTGGCAAATATCGCAACATTAGCCGTTTCTGGCACGGTATCATTGAGTGTGGTTTCAGTTGCTTGTTGCAGGGCTAGTTTTTGCTGTTGATAAAGTTCAGGTCGTCGTTGTTTTATAAGCTTGGTACCATCAGGACGCAATTTGTTGCTCAACCCTACCCTAGCTAAGTCGATATCAGCAAAAACAAACCCTTCTTCATTGTGATCTAGCTTTGCTAACACCTTGCCCTTAGGAGAGACTATTTGGCTATGGCCAACGCCCATGGGCTGCTTTTCAGCCCTTGAATTTTGACTTGAAAAATCGTCACTTTCTGCTGGAGCATATATTTGTGCTTGCCCTTGTGAGTGCCCTTTTGAGTGTTCTTGTAAACATTGTTGTGATGGCTCTTGCTGCCACAGCGAACCAATTTTATTTGCTGTGGCGACAAAGAGATTATTTTCAACTGCTCGAGCAAAGTCATGTAACTGGCTTTGATCTAATGCAAATGAACTCTGCGAATTACATAATAATTGCCCGCCGCCTAAGGCAAGCGCGCGTGATGGTTCAAAGCTAATACCATCGCTACCGGCTAACAGTCCAAGTTGTCCAAAAGGGCTTGTTACAATGCCAGAAACTTTATTGGTGCTAATAAAAAAATCATTTTCTTGGGCTGTCAGCACCTGTTTATCCGCTTGATGAATTAGCTCTCCGAGCGCTGAAAACAAGCAGGAGGTAACACTAATATTTGATTTGATCGCCGGGTTTTGGTGATCGCGTGTTAGGTCTTGGCGAAGTGTTACGCTAAGCATAATATAACAGTGATGCTTTTTCGCTTGCTGTGCTATCTGTTGTAAAAAACTACCATCAAGTGCTAAAGCTTGATGCCAAGCTTGGTTATGGTCGACGTACGAAGACTGAGTATTACAAAATTCAGGCAAAACGATTAACGATGGTTGGCACACCGCCGCCTGATTTATCATGCGAACACAGCTTGCTAGGTTTTCTTGAACATTTAAAGCGGTGGCAAACTGAGATACGGTGACGCGCATGATTTATATTTTCCAGATAACTAGGGGATTTTTTAATTGAGTAAGGTCACAACATGACACTTTATCCGTGAGATTATATCATTTACATTAAGTTTGTGACCTTATTGTTCGCAGGAAAAACAGCTCAAGTGAGTAATAACTTTATAAAAGTGGACTAAATATGAGCAATACACTCAAATTTATAGTCATTTAGCGACCATAAACTATCGGGGTAAAAGAGAGACTAAAGCTAACAACCTAGTAACAGCTACCCTTAGTACCTTTAACAGGGTTGTGAATAGGCTTATGAATAGGCAAAAAAAAGCTCATTGATATCAATGAGCTTTTAGAGCTTTTGTTACCCGCTTAAAGCAATAAAACACGACACTAACAATACAGTGCTCTTATGTTAGGGCTTGTTCAGCTTGCTTAACTTTGCTTTTAACTAGATATTTTTTCAATAATACCGGTAGTATTGTTATGTCAGTCACCAAGGCAATAACCATCGCAATACTGGTTAATAAACCGAACAACATACTGGGTACAAAATCAGAAAACACCAAGGTACCAAAACCAATAACAATCACTGTAGTGGTATATATTAAGGCATAACCCACTGATAAATTAGTCCGCTTAACCCAAGCTTCACTACTTGCTTGCCCGAGTTTTATTTCTGCTAAAGATCGATGGACATAATGAATGGTATCGTCCATTGAAATACCCATAGCAACGGCAGCAATGGTAATAGTCATTAAATCTAATGGAATCGAAAAAATGCCTAATATGCCCATAATCACTGAGGTGGTAATTAAATTAGGTATAATGGCAATCAAGGCCACTTTAAATGATGAAAAAATAATCATCAGTGTTATTGCCATAGCGCCGTAAACAATCAGTATGGTCAGTATTTGCGAATCCAGTAAACGCGACAATATATCTTGATAGAGGATAAACAACCCCGTTAGCGTATACTGCTGTTTGTCGATGCCCAAGGCTAATAATTCCTGATGAATATCGGCCAACAAATCAGCTCTATTTAAGCCCTCAGTGCTGTCTTGCACTCGCATTGAAATACGTATTTGATTGTCTTTTTCTGAAAAATAAGCCCCAAATAACGCTTGTTGTAACTTAGGGTCTAAACTTTTATAAAGCGCGGTAAGTTCATATTCTGTTAGCGGTTTACCGTTGACCACTTGGGCAATTTTAGTAAAATCTGCGATCGAGGTTATGGCACCAATGGCTTGCTGTTTTGCTAGCATATTTTGCATCGCTGTGACCGTTTGCACCGTACTGGCTGAAATAACTAAACCTGATTTAATTTGATCATCAGGAATATCAAATAACACGTCAAACGGTGTTGAACCGCCAAATTGTTGATCGATAAAAGTTAATTCTTTTCGAACGTCGGTTGATTCACTAAAGTAATTTAAAAAACTATTTTCTGCGGTTAATTTTAAGCAGCCCCACAGGCCAATAGCAGTGACTAGCAGCGAGATAAAAACAATTTTTTTAGGTTGGTTGTTAACAAAATTGGCACTTGCTTTCATACCACGCTCAATTTGGTGGTGCTGTTTTACAAAGTCTTGTTTATTAAATATTGCCAATAATAATGCGGGGAAAAAAACTAAACTCACAATAAAGCTGACTAACATAGCAACAACCATCATCCAACCGAAACTAATCACCGGCTGAACACCACTAAATATCAGCGAGCCAAAACCAATAGCTGTGGTTAATCCGGCATAGAAACAAGGTTTAATTTTTTGTTTAATAGTTGAAAATACTAGTTTTTTATGTGACCAGTCACTATTTTCAGTCACGAGTTCTTGATAATGAACAATCAGATGAATGATCATAGCTAATGACAAAATTATTTGCAGAGCAAAGACGTTAGCGGAAATAACCGTGACTTTAAAATCAAGTGCGGCTAATAAACCTATGGTCATCACCACACTGGCTGTACAACAAACAATGGGTAATATTACCCAACTTAATTGTCTAAACAAAAACCACAACAGCACAATAACCACCAAGATGATTAATGAACCAAAAAGTACTAAGTCATTCTCAATAATTTGAATTAACTCATAAGACAGTAAGTTATTACCACCGAGGTAAAAATCGCCATCTTTTTTATAAGGTAATAAAATAGCGCGAATTTTTTCAATTTCATCACTACGGGTTTGTTCAAATTTTTTATTGTAGGCTTGTTGTTGCTGTTTTAACGCTTCAAGGGCATTAAGCTCTTGTTTAGTTAGATCTCTGGTTAATAAATGACGTTTTATATCGATAATATCATGATTAATTTGCGCTACTTTTTGCTCTGACTTAAAAACTACCTGTAACGACAGCGCGGTTTGATCTTCGTTAACCAATAAGCCCTCATATAATGGGTGTTTTTTTAGACTTAGCGATAAGGTGTTTTCATCAAACTTTTGCTTTTGCCACGTTAAATTCTCAACTTCAGCAGAAAATGTTTTCGCTGAAGAAAAAATAGGCACATTAACAATACTTTTTACCTGTTTAACGCGAGGAATGGCTTCTATTTCATTACCAATAGTCGCAATGGAATTAAGAATAGCTGCTGAAAATAACTGACCCTTATGTGGTTTGAAGGCAATTAATATAAACTCTTCAGAGCCATAACGTTGTTCAGAAAGCTGGGTTAGAATGTAATGCTTATTATTATCAACCAACAAAGTATCAGCCGATGCATCTATTTCAAAATGCTTTGCCTCCCAAGCTAATGCGGCGGTCAATAACGTAAAAACAAGACAAACAACATAAGCCCACATAGTCGAATTTTGTTTAAACATCATTCTTCTACTACTGGGTTAATAGTATTCACCGGCATGGTTGTTGACTGTTTTTGCTGTTCAGTTTTAAAAATTTCTTTTCGACGTTCTTGACCGTCACGCTGTAAGTTTTGCATATATAAATTACGCACAAACTCATAAGGGTTTTCAACCTTGGCCAAAACATCAGGATATTTAGCTAAAATAGCGGTTTGCGCTTGTATGCCATCAACAAACAATAACTGCTGGGCCAGTGTGTCGTCATTAATATAATTAAGAGGATGTGCAAAGTAGTTAAAAGTTAATGACGCCGTGTCACGCAAATCAGACGGACCAAGCAAAGGTAAAACAAGATAAGCGCCATGCCCTACGCCATAGATGGCAAGGGTATCACCAAAAGTGGTTTTATTGCGCTCAAATTCCATCAAACTATTAGCGGGATCAAATAAGCCAAGTAAGCCCAGGGTGGTATTTATCAGCACACGAGTGATACTTTTACCCGACGCTGAAAATTCACCTTGTAGTAAGTGGTTAACCGCATAAAGTGGCTCACGTAAATTATAAAAGAAGTTCCGTATACTGGTGTCAACCGGCTTAGGCACAAGGTTTTCATAACCCTTCGCTAATGGACTTAATACGTGACGATAAACCGTATCATTAAATTTAAAAATAGGCTCGTTGATAAAACGCAATGAATCTTCCGGTGCCTGATAGCTGACTACACTGGGTAAATTTTGCTCAGCGGCTATTTCATAAGGACCTTTGATCGGTTGTTCACTATTGACTGATTTTTTACTAATAATTGATTTTTCAGCTAAGTTATTGCTTGAAGACGAACAACCTACGGCTATTGATAACGTTAATATTATTAATAGATAGTGCAGTATGCTTTTATGAATTTTGTTGTTCTGGGCTAAAGTAGGACTTACGTTTTTTTTTATTATTATCATTATTAATTCTCTTCAACGTTTTAATGCATTGCTCATTAAACAGAAATGGCACCCAACAAATTTACTCTTATTTTTGCACAATTGCTTTAATTAAAAATTGCCGATCTAACCATAACTAAAATTTTTGCCAGCCCTTCCATAAAAGCGCTTTGATTAATTATGTTAACCATGACAGCGTTAACATGACTTAAATAGTTTAGAAAAGAGATAGGAACAGCAACTTCTACGCTAACTATCACTAAAATTGGCTAGTTATTTATTATTAAATAATCATTTTATTATCGATAGCGGCTATCTAACTTAAAATTATTTCAGCTATTAAGCAGGTTTAGCGCTACTAGACAATATAGCTCGACCAAGCTTAAGGCTGTATTTTACAAATAATAGGCAAAAAAAACCGCGACTTGTTAAAGTAGCGGTTTATTAGTATATAACGATGAAATGTGACGAGAAGTAATAGTTCGCAAAAATTGTCTAGTACGACAACGTGTAGTGAACTACTACAGGCCCTTATTTAATTTTTTGTTAACTGTACATTGCACGTTGCTCTGCGTCTCGAGTTTTATCCGGGTCTTCTAAACACACAATAGACTCAATTACAGCAAGGTAGTCAGCCGGCAGTTTAGTTTCCTTTGCTCCGATAATGACGTGATTGAGGTACCAAGAATAAGGTTTTAATGCGTCGTCTATATTAATTGCACAGTATATTAAGGCGTCGAAGACTTCACCTAAGTCATTTTGTACAAAAACTATTTTTTCATCGTATCCATACCCTAAGCTTTCAGCGCGATCTAAAATTGTTTTTTCAGCTCTGTTTATCTCAAACAGAGCGCCAATAACTGTGTCTTCGGTATTATTTGTTTGAAAAGAATCACACTTTCCAGAGCCATCAGTACCACTCATGTTAAAGCGTAATTGGTGGTTTTTAAGCGTTACTGTTTCAAGCCTTTTGGCACTTGGTACCCGCTCTTGAAGTCTTAAAATCGACATGTTTGAACCGTATGCAAAATACTTCATTAATTCTCCTGTGCAGTTAATAACACATTTACTTGTAGTGCATGTGGGGTTAAGTTTTCTGTGCTGTTAAAGTACAGCGTTTTGTTATACCCGTTTCATTAATTATCTGGCCTACTTTATACGCAGGAAAACAACCAAATGAATGTAAGGCATTTATTTTAATAACGCGTTGCTCAGGATAATAGGCTCTTAAATTGTCTAATAAACTGCATCTATGCAGCGTTACTTATTAAATAAATAACGCCATAGTCGGTTGTTTTAATCTGGTAAAATAGCAATAAAATCAATAAGATTGATATTAATTATTTTAACTTGCCTTTCCAGCTTCTGTGGCTTCAAGAACCTCATTAAGGTTGCCCGTTTTACAGTCATAAATATAACCATAAATGGGAATATCACTGGGCACCATTGAATTACTTCTGATCCTTTGAACGTCTTCCAAAACACTTTTGTCTTGATCACTAATGGTGAGCCAATTAATGTACTTGCCATCAGTTGTACCGCCACCGGCTTTACTGTCATGCCAGCCAGAAGCATCAACACTTGAGGTTTTAAGGCTACTCGAAAGTAAATCGGCCATTATTTCAGTTGAAAATGTTTCCATGCCACAATCAGTATGATGGATAACAAACCATTCTTTTGTGCCTAGTAATTTATAAGAAATCACTAATGAACGAATAGCATCATCGCTTGCTCTGCCGCCTGCGTTACGAATGACATGTGCATCACCTTCAGCAAGACCTGCATATTTAGCTGGATCCAAGCGTGCATCCATACAGGTCAAAATGGCAAACTGCCTACCAGGAGGCATTGCCAAATCACCTTTATCTCCAAATGCAGCAACATAATCAGCATTGGCGGATTTTACTTCATCTACAATTTTACTCATCTTATTCTCCTTTGGTAAACCGTTTATATTACGCTTGTTTCCACTGCGGCAATAAGGGAAACAAGTGTTGGTCACAAAAATTTCATCGTTTGAGATCTACATAGCTATATTTCTGATAACCTCCACCTAATATACTCTTAGTGCGGTTAAAAGGTTTACACCAGCAATGACGTTTAAAGGTTATTTACTGCAGCTAAGTTCGTATAGCTATGCTCGTATTTACTTATGTCTATAAAAAACATTAGGTTAACTTAAGTGGATAGAAAGCATTGCCTAAAACTGCATAGTAAAATAAGGGTTAACTAATTATTTTTAAATTAATTATTAGCCAATAATTACTTGGTGCTAAAGACAATATCACCATAATAAGACTCTGCTTTTTTGCCACTATTATCGGTGTCTGTCATAATAGCTATAATGTCTATGTAGTTATAAGCTTTTAGGTTTGCTTCTTCACTACCTTGATCACCAAATGTATCAATTAAATCTTGGTATACATTACGCTTTTCTTCGTACCATTTACCGGTTTGAGATTCCTTCCCTTGGACAGACATCATTTTGACACTTGAACCCGCAAAGGGATTATCCCAAACTAAACCTTTATCTTGATTACTCGACCACACATAGTTTAAGGATTTGGTCTTCCAAACCATAAAGCCACCATCGATTACAACGTAAACTCTAGCGACGAAGTCATCCCCACTTTTACTACGTTCGTTTAACCCATGTAAGGTTTTTTCTACTAACCAACTCCAGTTTATGTAAGGCGTTATAGTAAGATCAATTTTATTTTCCAACACCAATCCAGACGCAGAACTCTGACTGAGGGCTTGCAGTGCCAAGCGTCCTTGATGCTGGTTTATAGTGTAAATAGATTTGCCAGAGAATACTTTAGCTTCCCACAGTGCAATACCGTTATTATTTAATGAGGTTAAATTGGTAAACGATTTAGCATTAAAACAAGTTATTACGCTAAACAGTAAAATAATCCATCCAAGCATATAATTTTCCTATATCGCCACTGAGTTGTATAACTAACGGGTAGAATAACCCGTTGGTATTTTTATTTGTTCATAGTAACACTTTAGCGGCATTGAACTTTTTAACAATCAATACCATTTACGTTTTGATCATTTTAATTTTTCTATCATTGGGGTTCAATCATGGCTGGCTGTTTTATTTATTTTATACAGCAAAAGTGCCCTTAAAATAATATCTAGGTAACTTAACGTCATCATTCTAAAATTTTTTATAATAATATTATATTAAGCTTATAAAAAATGTATATTTAACAGCTTACTTAATATTGTGTACCTATTTACTGAACTCAACAAAGGTCAATTTATGTTAAAAACCATCGTACTCTTTATTTGTACTAGCTTAACGGCCACCCTGCTTGTTTGTATTGTGTCGACACAAATAGTATTAGCCGACGTGCAATCATTTGGGCTTAGCATACCTTGGGCGGTTCGTTTAGATGCCACCATTAAAGACATACTCGGACTAGCTCCAGTGCTGTATTTATTGATTTCAATTGGCTTTTTTATTGGTTTTATTTTGGCTAAATATGCCCACCAATTTATCGGTGGCAATAGAATGGCTTGGTATATTGCCTCTGGATGTACTACCTTTCCTCTGACGATGTATCTTATTCAATATATTATGGGCTTAACAATAATTGCTTCTACACGAACTCCACTAGGGCTATTTTTAACCACTTGCTGTTGTATATTTTCTGCATGGCTTTTCGCCCTCCTAACATCGCGCACAAAAATTCAGCTAATAACTCAAGGTAATCAAAATGATAAGTAATCATCATATATTTAAAAAACTTAGCATCAGTTTATGTTTACTTCTTGCTAGTACTATTATTTATGCAGAAACACAAACTCAAGAATATAAAGTATCAACTGTCGTTGAAAACTTGAAGTTTCCTTGGTCAATTGCCTTCTTACCTAACGATGATATGTTAGTGACAGAGCGCGGAGGAAGCCTAAGAGTTATCAGAGATGGTAAATTACTTGAGCAGAAAATCTCTGGCTTGCCTGATATTTATGTTGATGGCCCCGCGGGACTATTTGATATTGTTTTAGATCCTAACTTTGCAACAAACAAAAAACTTTATATATCTTACAGTGGTGGCACAGCAAGCAACAACTTTGTTCAAGTGATCAGCGCCACATTACAAAACATGTCACTGCAACAATCTAAAGTGATATTTACGGGCTCTAGTAGAAATACTCCCCATCATCATGGCGCTAGAATGGCCTTTCTTCCTGATGGCACACTACTGATAACCGCGGGTGATGGTTTTAATTTTCGTGAAGAAGCACAATCCCTTAATAGCATGTTAGGAAAAGTACTTAGAATTAACACCGATGGTACTATTCCTAAAGACAATCCATTTGTCGGTCAAAAAAATGCAAAATCTGAAATATACAGCTATGGCCATCGTAACCCGCAAGCAATATTAGTCAGCAAAACTAAAAAAGTTTGGCTGCATGAACATGGGCCTAAAGGGGGTGATGAATTAAATTTAATTAAATCAGGTCTTAATTATGGCTGGCCAGCCATTACTTATGGCGTAGATTATTCAGGTGCCTTAATATCTCCTTTTACTGAAGCAAAAGGAATGGAGCAACCCATTACCTATTGGGTGCCTTCTATAGCACCGGCTGGCATGACAGAATATCAAGGTAATATTTTCCCCCAATGGCAAGGTGATTTATTTGTTGCTGCTCTAGCAGGAAAAAGTGTCCGACGCTTAAAGTTAGAAGACAATAAAGTGGTAGAACAAGAAACCATGTTAGCTGAGCGAAAACAAAGGATCCGTGATATTAGAACTGGCCCTGACGGCTATATTTATATTCTAACTGATAGCCCTCAAGGAGAGTTATTAAAGTTATCCCCTAATTTATAAACATAATGAAAATATCACCCCACTCTGATTAACAAAGAAACGGTTTAAATTACTTGTTAATACCAGAGCAGAGGAAAATATAGCCTGGGAGATAGGGAGTTCAAGCCTACTCGAAAGATTGGCACTGTAAACCCTAGGTTGTTGTAGATCACTAAATTCTAGACGAAAAAAACCGCTAATCTTTCGCTTAGCGGTTTTTTATAGTTTGGCGGTGAGATAGTAATTTGAACCGTATCCTTTCAATTTTTTAAAACTGTAAGTTGTTATTTTTTTAGTGACTAACAGTAAAAATAAAACCAAATCTTGCAATTACTGAATACAATTGACCTCATATAACCCCAGTAGTTTTGTGAACCTAAACATACAGGAAATACCAGTCTATTATGTACTTTATAAAGTACGAAAAGTCTCATAGCTTCAGCAATAAACCCAAGTAACTGTATTGCTTTAATTGATAATTTTTATCAATATTTTTTGGGTATAATTTTATCTACTAATATGCAAAGCAATATATCTGGATTGACAGACATTTTATTAAACCTAATTCAAATACTGCTAAAGATGGACGATAGTGAACTTGAAATGCATAAAGGTAAACAGTCATTCAAATCAGTTTAAGCGCATATAAATATTACTGTATATAAAGCCATTTTTAACAAGGGCAAAGAAAAACACACCAAAAAGCCTAAATAAAATAAATTTTTATTTTATATGACAATCATTTACCATGAGTTTATTAAAATTTAACATATTGAATAATTGAATGGATTCAACAACTACTAGTGCCAATGAAGTCTGTATTACTGACATTATAATAAAATGGGAACAAGGCGACAATAAAGCCAAAAATGCACTTTATACGTTCGCCTATCAGCAATTTAAAAGTATCGTGAGAAAAGTTAAGTCGAAAAATTTTCAAGATGAAAGCTCTAATTCAATAGCACCATTGGCTATTGCCGCCAATACCACTTCATTAGTTCATGATGCTTTTATCAAAATGTCTCAACACAGAAATATTGATATTAATTCTAGACAAACTTTTTATAGGTTATTTGCTCAAACCGTTTATTCAATATTAGTCGATCAAGTCAGAAAAATTCTCACTAAAAAAAGAAGCCAAGATCCAAGCCTCTTGATAAATAGCGAGATTAATTGGCTAGAAGCTGAAAAGTTGGTGGAATTAGAATCAGAGTTAAAACATCTAGCAAAGCAATATGACAGACAAGTCACTATATTTTTGTATAAATATGTATGTATTATGCCGCTTTCAGAGGTTGCCGATATTTTACAAATTTCAGCTTCAACGGTAGATAAAGATCTGAGCTTTATTAAAAGTCTTCTTACTCACAACCTCTCACAACATTAATTCAAATAAAAATAATAAGAATAAGAATAATACAATGAATAATTTATACCAAGAATTCAGTCAGTTAATGACGCTAGATAAAGACCAGCAAGATAAGTATTTCGATAAAATTAAAATTCAAACAGAGCTTTATACAACACTTAAATCTATGTTGAAAAATAATAACGCTAATTACACCAATGTATTTAATAATGGCATTGAATTAACGCGAGAACATGCAACCGATCAGCTAAATATTAATGACACTATTGGCAAGTACAAAATATCATCCTTAATTGGACAAGGCGGTATGGGCAATGTTTATTTAGCAAATAGAATTGACGGAGAATATGAACAACAAGTCGCAATAAAAACAATTCCTTTGGCGTTATTAGGCGATATTTCAGCACAAGTGATCAACTATGAAGCTCAAGCCTTAGCACAGTTAAATCATCCAAATATTGTACCTATTATTGATGCAGGAAGGTCTGATGAAGGTTATGTCTATATTGTTATGCAGTATATCCAAGGATTAACCTTATCTGAATATATTCAAAGTAACTCACTAAACCAACAACAAAAATTAAATTTATTTATAAAGCTATTAGATGCGGTTATCCATGCTCATGAAAATCAAGTTTTACACCGAGATTTAAAACCAGAAAATATTATAATAGATGAAAATGGTGACCTCTTTCTGCTCGATTTTGGTATTTCAAAATTAATTGGAGAGAAACATGACGATAATATTCAAGCTTACTTAAATGCTTTGTCATATCAATATGCATCTCCTGAACAAAAACAAGGTAAAGCCATTACAACCGCCTCTGATATATATAGCTTAGGTAAAATAATAGCCACATTATTTATTAATTCATCTACACCAGCGATTAGTGCCATTGTTACAAAATCTACTGATGATATTACCGATAATAGATATGCGACTGTTGCAGAATTAAAGCAAGAGATTCAATATTACTTAAACAACCAACCCATTTTAGCTATTCAAAGTGTATCTTATAATTCAAAATTATGGTTTAAGCGTAATTCATTAGCTTTTGCCGCTGCAATAATTGTCATTGCAGGTATTAGCATAGGTAGTTGGCAAGTATATCAATCAAATGTTGAAGCGAATCAACAGGCTATTTTAGCAAATCAAAACCTTCAGTTAGCTGAAACTATGCTTGAACAAGTTGATGTTAGATTATCTACAGAAACAGAGCGACAACAAGCCTTAGTTGATGCAGCTAAAACAATTAATATTAAATTATTGCCACAAAAGCAGGCGGTGAGGTTTACAAAATCACTAGCTGACTCCTATAAAGCGATTGGTAATTACGATGCCTATCAAATTTACGCACAACAACTATTTGATCAAACAAAAGACAATGGTTCGTTCATCATAGAACATCTCATTGCCACAAAAATGTTAATTGAATTAGATGTAATATATCAGCGTTTTACTCAAGCTAAACAAAGACTATCGGCATTGGCACTACAAGTTAAAAGCTTAGAGAATAAGCAAGCCCCCGCATTAATAGAGTTATTGGATTGGGAAATGAAGACCCTTGACCAATTTTTAGTTAATGATGCTTTAGCGATATATAAAGCAATAAAACCGCATTTATCCGCCATAAATATTAGCCAAACCTTAAATATCAGCCTGTTTGAAATGCATGAGTTGGTTCAAGCTAAAAAATATAAATTAGCCATAGCATCATCGTTAAATTCATTGGCAATAGCTAAAAATAATATTAAAGAAATTCCTATCAGATATTGGGTTAGGCATTTAATCGCTTGGGATACCATCCAAAATGAATATGATGAACCTTCTGATTATTCAATATTTGAAGAAAAAGTGTTAAATGGACTAGGTGACATGGAAGTTCTTTTAGATAAAAACCACCCCATTGTTACCTCTTTAGCCTTAACAGTACTTAACCGACTTTCAGCTAGAGAAAATAAAGCGTTATTTACTTTATCTGAGCATTTTAAAGATATAAAACTTGATGATTTAGCCCCTCTTTATCAAATTACAAAAGGGATTAATGATCTAAATTATTTTATTGATAATGGTCAACATGCAAAAGCTTATGATTTACTAAAAAAATTATATAAGAAAATACCCTTAGCATCAGCAGACTCAATCCCCTTGTATCAAGTGTTTTCTTATTTTGTTTACGATTTTGGTCAGTACGAATTAATGTTCAACAATCATGTAAAAATGATCAAACTAGCAGAAGCTAATAATTATCTTTCATCGTCTTCATATTATAACTCTGAGCTATGTTCACACCTAGCTAAACGTTTACCTCAAAAGATGGAAAAAGCATGTGAAAATGCTGTATTACAAGCAACAGAGATCTATGGTGATGATGGATTTTGGACTTGGGAAGCTAAAATGTCTCAATTTAATTTATATCGCTATAACAACCAACCTGAGTTAGCGAAACAAAGATACAAAGCGTTAGATGCTGCTAAAAATAAATTTGATGGCACTTGGTATTTAACTTTTTTGGGCACAGCAATACGCTATCAGCTACAGATGAAAGAAGTGAGTACTGCAAGAGAGTTGTTGGATATTTATAATACAGAAGTAAGTAAATTAACTCGCTCCTATGGGTTAAGTACTCGACTTTATAATGCCCATGTTCTTAATGCTGAAAATAAAATTGGCCTAGCAAAAGAAGCCCTCACCTATGACATATCAAGGTTTTGTGACCAATGGCCATACAATCATTCTGCATTAGTTGAATTAAGGCGATTTAGAAAAGAGCTACACTTTGAACCATATGATCAATGTCCAAACGCTGTAAAATGGGATGATGTCGTTAAGGATGAAGCGATTATTAATAAAATTTATGCTGCAGAGTAAATAACACCACAGTTTTAGCTCATAAATCAAAAGTGCAAAGTTACTAATACCTTTGCACTTTATTCAAAAAAAATCATTTCAAATAAATTACGTTTTATTATTTAAAAAACGTACCTTCTATAAAATCAATACAACTCATATAGTTAATCAACGATATAGCTCTTAATGCAGTCAATAGCTTTAAATTTGGTATTTCAAAAAATTAATTCGCATTAATTGAAAAATAATAAGCAATAACAAAAAATACAATACATTTTTAATGGATGAAAATATGAAAAAAATAATAGTATGCTTTTTACTTCTTGCCTCGTCACTTACTTACGCACAAACACCTTCAATACTGCCAGATATAGTTAAACTTCAAGGTCCTTACAGTATTTCAATGGAATTAGTACAAAAAAGTGATGTTCACTTATATATTCCTGATGGTGGTGTGGCAACAATATCTCTAGAAGGAGACGATGTTTTTGATACTGCGACAGATAACACGAATTACATCAGTGCTGTAATACATAAAAGTGGCAAAGCCGTATTGGTTAAAAGTGATGCAAATGGTGGCTACTCATATTCAATAGGCTTAGTCACTAAATGCGGCAAAGCAGTATCAGTGACTATTCACGGATTACCAGCATCAACTAAACCTAAAACAGTAAAACCTAAGTTATTCATTACTTCTGCTAATTGTGAATCATCATAAGGATATGAAAAATGAAAGGTCAAATATTACATATAAGTGAAAGCACTTTAATAATAAGAGCTGAAAACGATCAAAAGCTTGAAGTGTCCATCAGTGAAATAAAATCAGAAATAACACCACATGTTGGTGATACTGTTGATTTCGATATTATTGAAGAAAAAGCAGTAAATATATTTATCTTGAGACAAACAGCGTCTTTAGATGAACATCTCAATAGTGCTAAAGAGATGGCAGGAAATTTATTTTCAAAAGCAAAGGGGCAGCTCAATGAGGAGAATGCTCAAAAAGCCAAAAATCTTGCTTCTCAAGCAACCAATAAAGCTAAGGAGTCTTTGAAAAACATTGATTACTCAAAAGCGACTAATGCAATAAAAAACATCAAATTACCCACTAATACAGGCACAGCTAAACTACACAATAAATTTGCCTTTTTAATCGTTGTGCTAATTTTCATCTCAATGGTATTGCCCTTAGTAGACATAGGTTTTGGCAGTAGCCAGTCCTATTTTCAACTTGTTGAAAGTAATTCACTAATGGTGATATTCCTTCTACTATCTGCCGTTAGCTTAGTGCTAGGGTTACCAAGATTAATCACTCGTAGTGTATCCATCATTTTTTTAATTATCGCCTCAATGCCTGTTTATGACGGTATTAATGCCCTTAATGATATGGGCATGTTTTCATCTAGAAGAAGATCTAATTTGGATGGCCTAGACCCATTTTTTGACATAATTCAAATAGGCATGCCATTACTTGTTATTTCAATAGTGATCTTTACCATTTTGCAAATGCTTCCGTTTTACCAAGTCAGTAATAAATTTAAACCTCAAGCTGAAGTACCTTTAGATAAGTCTTCAGAGCAAGCCATCACAGAATAAGGATATTAAAATGAAAATTAAAACAGCAAAAATTACAACAATTGCATCACTGGTAGCGTTAGTTACCGCTTGTGGTAGTGATATTAAAACAATGGCAGAAATAAACACGATGTCACCAGCAGAAGTCGCCACCTTCACTTGTAATACCATTAAAGAAGCCAATTTAGAACAAGCAAAAATATTTTTTGAAAAAAGCCAATATGCCGATTTCGAAAAAGAATCTAAAAAAGAAGCGGATACTTGGGCACAAAATACTACAAGCATGAACTGTACAGTCAAAAGTAGTAAAGAAACTAAAAGTTATACTCGCTTCAAGTTTATTAAAGGCATTGACAGCGTAAAAGTTAAGAAAATTGATGGAAATTACATTGTATTACTTGGGTAAAAGGGAACTAATAATGAAAAAAATCAATAATATTATAGCGATATCAATTGCAGCGTTATTGCTAAGTGCCTGTAGCAACCCACAGGATGATGCAGTCACCATCGCTAGTAAAGTCTGCAAAAATATAAAGCGTGGTTATTTCGCTGAAATGGATAAATACGCATTAAAAAGTGTGTATGAAGATCAGATGGATGAAAACGTTCCAAGCTTTGGGAGAAGTTTACTCAGAACTATAAGAAAAGAGTACAACTGCGAAATCAGAGAAGTTAAAGCTAATGATGACGAAAGCACCTTTAAAGTTTATTTTGTTAAATTTCCTAAATTAACTATTCAAGAAACAGAGAATGGTTTTAAAGCGATAAAAATTGGCTCTGAATTATCAAATTTAAAGTTCAAGTTTGAATAACTCCTTTATTGAACTAATAACTACCAACCCTTTCTTTAACAATGAGTTAGTGGCACAATAACCATAACACTAGGACATTAACATACTCAAAAGGACTTTTTATCTATGCAAAAAACTTTAAAAAACCTCACCATTATTTCCACCCTCGCTATTCTATCCGCATGTGGTGGCGGAGGTGGAGACGCTGACAGCTCACCAACAATTACACTGTCATCTTCAAATATTGATCTTAATGAAAGATCATCAACAACAATTAATGTTAATACCTCAGCGGCTGAAAATAACACAGTAACCGTTACAGCGAGTTCTGATAATGGGGTGTTAACAGCTTCTTATGCGAATGGTGTACTCACATTAACCGCCAGTGAAGTAGAATTTAACACGGCTATTACAGTTACTCTTGTAGCCGTAGATAGTAAGTCAGCATCATCAACAAGAATATTAACGGTCAATGTTAAAGATTTACCAAACCAAGCGCCAGAGCTTTCTTGGGTTGGTGAGCAGCAACATATTGATCTGAATGAAAGGTCATTAACAACAATTGATGTTACTACCTCAGATGCTGAAAATGACACAGTAACCGTTACAGCAAGTTCTGATAATGAGGTATTAACAGCTTCTTATGCGGATGGTGTACTCACATTAACCGCCAGTGAAGTAGCATTAAACACGGCTATTACCGTTACTGTTGAAGCAATAGATAGTAAGTCAGCATCATCAACAAAAATATTAACGGTCAATGTTAAAGATTTACCAAACCTAGCGCCAGAGCTATCTTGGATTGGTGAGCAACCACGGAAACAAATGGCTGAAAGAACACAGTTATCAATACCGTTTGATGTTACTGACACTGACACTGATCTTTCAGAGTTGATTTTTGATGTTACTTTTGACTTAGTGGATGGCTATCAAGAGGAAGATAATATGCCAACTTTTGAAGTTGATTTGGAAAATAAACTTTTAATTTTAACTGCAAAGATAAGTGATGATACTACATCTGAATTATTGGGTGAGTTCAGTGTATTTGATGGTGAAACGAAAAAGTCAATTAATCTAAATATTCACTTGTCTGTAAATAAAGCGCTTACCTATTTGAAATTTAATAAGCTTTATATTGTTGAGGGTGGCTCTAGTATTGATGCAGTATATCATATAGTAGCTGGCGACTCAGATAAATTCATTATAGGTGATGTTTATTTTGATGATAATGCTGATAAAGAAGAAAACCTATTAAGTTGGTCGCTTGATAAAGATAATAGAACGCTAACGGTTCATGCTGATGTTGGCGCTATTGGTAAAGATATCGCACTCAAAGTTCAATATACAGACAAAGATATGTTTAATGATGATGGAGAAAGACTTTATAATAGCAGTACGGTCAATTTTCATATTAAAGAGGTGATAACTCAAAACGAAATTGATTTGATGGCTAAATTTGAAGCATTCAAAAGAAATATTGAGTTATCAGCAGAGTATGAAGGAGTTTCTGATTTTTTATTAGATTACTTACTTATCAATCAAAAGATTTCAAAAGAAGAATACAATGATATTCAAGATAATGCATATCACTTTAGATCCACCTATCCCACTATTGTTAATAGGCATGAGCGTACAATTAAAGATAAAATTTTAACTACAAATTTCTATGCTGACCCTGCAAATTCACAGCCAGTGATTGATGATTTTAATAATATGATGGCTCAAGCAGAAACGACTTATGCCAGAGAAATTGTTGATTTTATAAATGACAGTATATTAAATAGAGTTGATGGTATTAGCGTATTACTACCTAGGATTGATTTTACTGATTCTTACAGCTATACCAATGGTGAGCTTGTTTCTAGACTAGTGGGTAAAGATGAATTTGGAGTATATGTAGACGACCAATGGGTATTTAATGACACCTATTCTTTCCTAAGAGCATCATCTGCAATTACATTAAACGATAGTCGTTTATAAGGACTTACCTATGAAAAAATTAATGTTAAGTGCAGTAATTCTTACGTCATTATCTTCCCCTTTAATGGCAGATGAATACTTTACAAAAGCTAAGTCAATTGATAATTTACAAAAAAAATCTATTCAAAAGTTATCAGAATATAGCATTATTGTTAAGTGGAAAAATATTTCTAACTACAATAATCTTCTTCAAACACCAGAAAGCAAGCGTGTTGATAAAAGATCTGATCTTAATAAATATCAAAAACACTCTTATAAAGAAAGTATTAATGTTGTGTCAGGTGATCGTGATGCTGGCATTAATGTTTTAGCTAATGTATATAGCGAAACAAATCTCTTGCTAAAACATATTAGATCATCTTCAAAAGGTGTTGATTTATTTAAGGTACAAACGAATAAAAAATATAAAGAAGTTTATAGTATTTTAATGACCACAGGTTTGTTTCAGTATATTAGTGAGAATAAAATAATAAAAACTAATAATACTTATGCACCAAAACCTATTCCATTGAGAAATCGAGCATCCAATGAGTCAGGTTTGACAACACCTCAGTCATTTGATCCAGAAAAATACAATGACACCTATTTCACTAACTCTTTGTATTTAGATGAGCAACAAGCTTACTTAATGGGCGCTCACTCAGTATTAAAAGCCAATGACTATGTTGATGCCAATAAGGTCATGACGAAAAAAGTTCGTATAGCAATTGTAGACACTGGTAAATGGGAGCATGAGGATGTTATCTGGTCTGAGGAAGGTGTGGATATGGTATCTTGGAATCTTTATTCTAATTGTTTATCTGATGATACTACAAACTCTGGAATGGATATTACTTGTCCTTTAGCTGATTATGAAGAAAAAGAGCGTGACACCGATCCAACAGATAAATCTTGGGATTTTGAACTTGATAGTGATGGAAATCCAATTGGTGATGGTCAAATAAAAGTTGGTGGTCATGGGTTAGAGGTTGCATCAACAGTAGCCGCAATTAGAAATAATGCTGTAGGTGTTATAGGTTCACTTAACGCAAATGATGTTGAGTTAATTGCCGTAAGATCGCTTCATTTCAACATGGGTCTATCTATAGATCTTATTGATAGTATTTTATGGTCAGCAGGGGTAGATATCCCTGGCGTTCCATCAATTAGTGAACCTGTTGATATTATCAATCTAAGTTTAGGTGGTAATGGAGGTGGTTGTCATTTTAATATAGCACTAACAGATGCCATTAACTATGCCCGTGAAAAAAACATTGTTGTTGTTGCAGCGGCAGGTAATGAATATATTGATGCCAAAAACTCTGAACCTGCAAGTTGCGAGGGTGTATTAACTGTTGGGGCAAATGATGATAGCGGTGAAATGGGAGTATTTTCAAACTTTGGTGATACGGTTGATGTTACATTTTCAGGTTATGTAAATTCAGCATTTATTAGTACTTATTCATACAAAGACCCTGATATATCTATATGTATAAATCCCCTTACAGGAACATCTAATGGTCGAAAAGGGTGTTATGGACAGGTATCAGGCACAAGTTTTTCAGCACCATTAGCATCTGCATTAGCTGCCTCAATTAAAATGGTTAACCCAAGTTTATCTGAGGGTGAAATTCGCAAGGTTATCGAAACCACTGCGACTGAATACAATACTGATGAACATGGCAATACAAACTTAAGATCGAAAAAAATGGCTAATGCCAATATTGGTAATTATTACAACGCTGTTAAATCAAATTTCAATATTACTGAGCTGGATAAAGGTCTTGCCTTACATCACTATGCTAACTATACAACACCTGTAAAAGAAATTTATTTGCAAGAAATGGAAAAGTTGGCAGGTAAAGACAAGGTTTGTAATTCATACGACTTATCATGGGGTTTATTTGCAGAGCCCGTAACAACTATTACTTATGAGTTATATGTAAGTAATAGCTCAGATGAAGCAATGAATAGTGCAAACTCAGACTTGGTTGTTGATCCGTTTAACACTACAAGAGTTACCCCAAGTTCAATTGTTGATATGACAGGGTTTACAAGGGTGGGTGTTAAATCCTGTAAAAATGGCTCATGTGGCAGTGTTTATGAGTTAGATTTAACTCAAGCTCAACTACCTAATTATTGCGTTAATTAAAATGTAGTTATAATAGAAAATAAATTAAAAATGATTAAGCACCTCTTTTTTCGGATTTTAAATTTATCTTCTAAGCAACTCAAGTAATGATCCTCGTAACAAGGCAAGTTAACTTCGGTTTACTTGCCTTTTTTTATGTGGCGGTGATATAGGGATTTGGCCCCTATTCGCCAGATTGGCGCTATTACCCTACCTTGTCGTAATTCACTAAATTCTAGACGAAAAAAACCGCCAATCTTTCGATTAGCGGTTTTTTATAATTTGGCAGGCAGAATGGGACAAGTATGGGCACTGGTTTTATTCAATAAAATTACCACTAAAGTAAACTCATGGTCACTATAGATAAGAAATCAAACAGATAAATAGCCGGTTTGATTTTTATAAATAACTTCCTAATTATTGAGAGTAAACTGTAAAAAATATTGTGTAACTGCCTATCACTACTACTTTGTATTATTTTTTGTATGACTTTTTTGTAGAAAAATCTTATTAAGGCTCAATTGCCTCAGTGATATGCCCAGTTATGCGCAGCATATTACTCTCTTTTTAAACCCTACTCTCTAGATTAACCCCAGCAAACTAATGAAAGCTTAAAGTTGGCTTTAAATTTTAGAATTATCTACTCTTTTGCTATTATAGCGGCTATCCGTTCCCTATAAGGCAGTAGCACTGCGTGGCAGTTTTTCAACTTAGAGATTATCAACAAGAAGCCGTTTCTGCGGTGCTCAAACACTTTCGAAAAAGCAACGAATCTGCGGTGATTGTTTTACCTACAGGCTCAGGTAAAAGTCTGGTCATTGCCGAGCTCGCTCGCTTGGCAAAGCGAAAAATACTCGTACTCACCCACGTTAAAGAATTGGTCGAGCAAAATCATCAAAAATATGAAAGCTATGGTGTTACTGCCGGTATTTATTCTGCCGGATTAAAACTTAAACAAACTCAACACCAAGTCACATTCGCTAGCATACAATCCGCAGCCCGCAATCTAGATGACTTTAGTGAGCCCTACTCCTTAATTATTATTGACGAATGTCATAGAGTTAATTTGGCCAGCGCTGACCTGGCTAAAGACGAAGCTAAAAGTAAACCTAAAGGTGAACCCCAAGAGCAATCACAAGAAACAGCAAGCAAGCTGTCCAATAGCAATCAGTATCAACAAATCATTGAGAAATTGATGCAAGTTAATCCCGAGGTAAAATTATTGGGCTTAACCGCAACCCCTTATCGTTTAGGCATGGGCTGGATTTATAAAAAGCATTATCGTGGTTTTATGCGAAGTGAAGAAAAGCGGCCTTTTGAGCACTGTATTTATGAACTACCGCTAAGCTACTTAATTAAACGCCAGTATTTAACCGAACCCAATTTAGTCGATGCCACCATAGAACACTATGATTTTAGTAGCCTGCGAGCAAACGCCTCTGGCGAATATAGTCCTACAGATATTAATCATCTACTAAACAAAAATCCCCGGGTGACTCAAGGCATTATTGAACAGGTCATTGAGTTAGGTGATAAACGTCAAGGTATTATGATATTTGCCGCTACCGTTGAACATGCAAAGGAAGTCTTTAGTTATTTACCCGCCAAATTGAGTGCGTTAATTACCGGTGCTACCGACAACACTGAACGCGATAAGTTAATTAAGGCATTCAAACGTAAAGAAATTAAATACTTAGTTAATGTTTCAGTATTAACCACTGGCTTTGATGCGCCCCATGTCGATATGATTGCAATATTACGTCCAACACAATCGGTTAGTCTCTATCAGCAAATCATCGGTCGTGGTCTGCGTTTGAGTGATAACAAAAAAGATTGCTTGGTGATTGACTATACGGGCAATGATTTTGACCTCTATCATCCCGAAGTCGGTGAGAAAAAGCCGAATAGTAAAAGTCAGCCGGTTCAAGTTGTTTGCCCAAGTTGTGAATTTCCCAATATATTTTGGGGCATTTGTGATGATGATGGTTATTTAGTGGAACACTACGGCCGACGATGCAAAGGCCTCGTCGATGCTCCAAATGAAGAACAAGCATACCTAGTAGAAAGCCAGAGCCAATGTGACTATCGCTTTGTATTTAAAGAATGCCCTCAATGCGGTGGTGAAAATGACATAGCTGCTCGTAACTGCTTACAGTGCCTTGAGGTCTTAGTCGACCCCGATGATATGTTAAAAAAGGCACTGCAACTTAAAGATTCAAAAATTATTCGCTGCGCAGGTCTTAATTTAACCAGAGTTAATGGCAAGGTCAGTGATAAGGGAGCTGATAAGTTAAAAATCACTTACCATGATGAGGAAGGCGCTGAACTCAATGAATCTTTTAACTTCACTAAGCCGCATCAGGTTAAAGCGTTCAATGATATATTTTCTAAACGCCTTAGCGCTAAAATCAGTGTTCAACTGGGTTCAACGGAGACCTTTGAAGTGACTAATCTTGAACAAGCCTTAAAGTTAGCTAACATATTGCCGTGCCCAGATTTTGTCATTGCCAGAAAACAAAAGTACTACTGGCGTATTAAAAACAGACTTTTTGACTATCAAGGTAAATACCGAAAAGCCAATGAGCTCAAATAAATTCAATGACAAAAAACAGAATGAAAATAATGATTAGTCTAATATGGATTGACCTTTTATATTCACTTTTGCCACAAAGCAGTCCTTAAATGCTGCGTTTTTGTTTCTACATTAGGTCAGCAATGTGGCATTAGTTAGCCTAATAACTCAACACTAAGTCGTTAAATTTTTAGCTTCTAAATTAATCAAATGCTAAAGACTAGACTTAAGTTGACCCTGACCCCAGTTTTAATCAGTAACTATCTAAACACACTTGTTATAAAATACATACTAATATCATTAACTTAAAGTAAATCAATATCTAGCTATTCCTAGATATGCACTAACAGACTGCTCCAAAATATCGATTAACGCTTCATCCATATACTGATATTCATCAGGGATATCTAACACTTGAATATATTTAAGTTCAAGTAATCTGGTGAATTGCGGTAAAACCAACTGAAGCAACGATAATGGCAAGTAATATTCAAATGATAAATGTCATTTCAACAAAATGACTTAACTCGTTCAAGAGCAAACGATTATACAATTATATCTTTTGTACAATCGTTAGCAAAGCTAGGTCAAGGCACATGTCGTAAGGTGAAATATTATCTGTGGGCCTTTGTAATACAGATAAAGCCTTACCACAGTAATAAAATATTACCGGCTTTTGCTGACATAAAATATCAATCCAAATCTCTAATAAATTAGTGGCGCAGGAATTCGTTTAATGCCCAAAGCAGCATAAATTACATTAATACCATTAATACCAACCGGAAAGTTAACTGCTGTATTGCCCAAGATTCAATGCCCCCAGTGGTAACGCCTATATGGCGTTCACTGATAGAAAAATGATCTCGTTACGCGCTGTTGCATTCAGAGATCTTATTTTTATAAAATGGCAGCAGGAACTAAGAACTTATGGGCAGAAATGTTAAGTTCATGAGATATTTAACCAAAAGCATTGGCATTTTAGGCGTTTGGTGCAGTTTTACTCTTGAATAAGATTGAACCGCACCACCTGTAATAAACATACTATGCAGTGTTGCTGTTTTCTTCTTGATCTAATAGCTCTTGTAAGACTTGCTTAAATGTTTCTTTCGGTTGAGCACCCGTAAGAGCACTTGTACGATTAAAAATAACCGTTGGCACACCGCTCACGCCCATTTTTTTCCATTGCGCTTCAAGTGTCTTGACTCGACTTATAAGTTCATCATTAGAGAGTGCCATTTGCGACTGTTCGGCAGTAATACCCACTGATTCTGCTTCTTTAATTAGCACATCTCGCTTCGACACATCTTTATGTTCAGTAAAAAATGCAGAAAACAGACGCATTTTAAGCTCTGTTTGCACGCCGATTTGGTGTGCATAATCAAGTAGCACATGCGCATCTAATGTGTTGACGATTTTCATGTCATCAAAATAATTAAAGTTGAAGCCGTATTCAGCGCCTGCTTGTGCGATATTGTCTCTTGCCTTATCACTATCGGCTTTTGATGAACCATATTTTCTTGCCACATGTGCTCGTAGCTCTTCTCCTTCAGCAGGCATGTCTGGGTTAAGCTCAAAGGGTTGCCATTCAATTTCAACTTGCTCTTGCAGGTTTAATTCAACGATTGCTGCTTCTAAATGTTTATAGCCAATAATGCACCACGGACAAACCACGTCAGAAATGATGTCTAGTTTAATTTTTTTAGTCATTATTTAACCTCTAAATTGTCATTCTCGTTAGGATTTAATGCCAATACTTTATCAATATCTTCTGCACTATGACGATTTTCAAGCTGCTCCCACTCATGACCCCAATTCTTATTAACGATACGACCACGCTGAAATGATGGACGAGCTAACATAGATTTTGCCCAACGGTTGAGGTGTTGGTATTCATCTACGTTAAGAAACTCTTTTGCGTCGTAAAGCTTGCCTAAAACTAAGTTGCCATACCAAGGCCAAATCGCAATATCAGCAATACTTAACTCATCACCCGCAATAAATTCATTGTTTTTCAGTTGGTTGTCTAATACAGACAATTGGCGCTTGGTTTCCATGGTAAAGCGATTAATTGGGTACTCAAATTTTTCTGGTGCATAACTATAAAAATGACCAAAACCACCCCCTAAATATGGCGCCGAACCATGTAACCAAAATAGCCAATTCATGACTTGTGTACGCTTATTCCCGGCTTTAGGGAGTAATACTCCAAATTTTTCAGCAAGATAAAATAATATAGATGCGGACTCAAAAATAGGCGCGTTATCTTCATTTGCCATATCAATGAGTGCAGGTATTTTAGAGTTAGGGTTTATATCGACAAAGCCAGATGAAAATTGATCACCCTCACCAATTCGGATCATGTGGGCATCATATTGTGCATCTTTGCCTAGCATTAATAACTCTTCTAACATAATCGTTATTTTTTGACCATTAGGTGTACCCATTGAATATAGTTGTAGCGCATGATTGCCAACGGGTAATGCTTTTTTATGTGTTGCTCCAGAAACAGGACGGTTGATACTCGCCCATTTGCCACCACTTTCTGCGTCATGGGTCCATACTTTAGGTGGTTGATATTGGTTGTTCATATTGTTTCCTTAATACTTTTAACTTAGGTGACATTAGGTTGTTAATAAAATAACTCTATTGTTTATAAAATGACTATACAGCTTATTGAACGACTGTTCAACAAGCTGTATTGAACAATCGTTCAAATTGGGTGTTCTAGCACTTAAATCATTATTTTTAAATTTTAATTAAACAATCAGTTAATAAATATCGTGCTTTACTCAAGGGGAGTTTACACGCATAATTGAACTATCGTTCAGTTATGTTTTAATGGGCTTATGCATGAGTAAAACAGCTAAGTTTGATCGCCAAAAGGTGATTGATAAAGCCACCAATCTTTATTGGAAAAAAGGTTTTCACGCAACTTCCATGCGTAGTTTACAAGACGAAATAGATATGCGCCCGGGCAGTATCTATGCCGCTTTTGGCAGTAAAGATGGTTTATTTACAGAAGCCTTAAGACACTATACCGATATGGCACTTGCTCATCTAACGCTATGCCGTAGTAAACATTCCTCTCCTATTGAGGCGTTAAAAGCTTTTGTTAAAATTCAGGTAATTGACACCAAAAATGATGCGCCCAATGCAATGTGTATGTTAGCAAAAACCATTGGCGAGCTGACAGAAGATAACCAAAACCTTATTGATACAACCAAAGCCTATTTGGGCGAAATAGCGAATCAATTCGTCAATCTCATTGAAGAGGCTCAGGCAATGGGGGAAATAGATAAAGACAAAAATTCAAGCGATCTCTCAAACCGTGTACAAATTCAAATAGCAGGCCTGCGTACCTTTGCTAAAATCGATGATGATAAAAATAAACTTGAGGCTATGATTGAAGATTTTTTTAGCCATTATCCATTTAAAAAGGACTAGCACATGCATGAGCAAACAATACTTTTTGATATTAATGAAACGGTACTAAATTTAGCGAGCTTAAAGCCTAAATTTAACGTTGTATTTGGCGATGAGAGTTATACCGCCACGTGGTTTTCGATGCTATTGCACTCATCAACCGTTTGTTTAGTCACTGGGGTAAAAACAGATTTTGCTCGTCTGGCTAAGATAGCGCTCGATGCTTTAGCCGCAAAACAAAAACTTCTTTTATCTGAAAAAGAAGGCAATGACATACTCGCTACTTTTGCAAACCTGGCACCACATGAAGATATACAAGCTGCATTAACTAAATTACGTAAAGCTGGATTTCGCCTTGTTGCTTTATCTAATTCATCTCAAGCCCTACTCACCACTCAAATACTTAATGCTGGCTTAACAAGCTATTTTGACCAGTTAATCTCAGTAGAAGCGGCAGGAACCTTTAAACCTTCAGCAAACGCTTATGCATTTGCAAGCAAACAATTAGAAACAACAGCTGATAAATTACGTTTAGTGGCAACGCATGACTGGGATACGCATGGAGCATTAAGTGCAGGTTTAAAAGCGGCTTATATAGACAGGACGGGGGCACCTTATAATCCCTTATTTCTAAAACCAGATGTCATTGGCTCTACGATGGATGAAATAGCCGAACAGATTATTTCAATGCACAATATTTAATTAGATCGACACAATCCCTTGGTAATCAAACTAATACAATTTATGATGACCTTGTAACGGTGTTTTTCAAAACAGTTGTCGCCTAAATTGTTAAGCAGCTTCTTTGTGTTGCTCTGGATTTAACTCCACAGCGCCTATTGGCTGCCACTGACTTTGAAGGACTAACGAAAATGTTAATTATCGCCACTATAAATGTACCAAACACGGTAATTAAAGTCATCTTGAATAAAAATGAATTACTTTTATCTGTTACTTTTAATAAATTATCACCGTTTATTTCTGCAACTTTCTTTCTATTACCTCTTTTTTTCATTTTCCATCACAAATATGAACCTATTCCAATATTGTGAAGGCGATCCTCACAGTTTATTAATAAATTTTCAGTGATAATATCTAATAACTAACAAATTAAATATATTGTTTAAATCCCGCTGTGATTAAATCTCAAAATAATTGAATAAGGAGGTAATTAAAGTAAAGATCATAACTAGATTTTGGTTTAATTTTGTACTATATAGTAACGTGAGCGCATATATTCTGTTTAAAACAACCATGATATAAAGTTGCAAGGATCGCATATGAAATTTTTAATTTTAAGTTTTATTTTTCTCCTTTCTACATTCCCCTGCTTTTCAAATGAGAGTATGCCATTAGATGATCTTGAATTATTAGATATTCAATCAAAGGTGATGGCTCTAGCCCTAGAAACTAACAAATCTACTGCACAATTTTCTGCCATTGTTTTAAATAAAAGGATTGGGCGAGATGCATTTCTAGCTAGTCAAAAAGATTCCCTGTATGAAAGTGAAATTTCTAAACTCTTGCTGAAAATTAATCAGCAAGAAGAAATAATATCTGAATATGGTGAATTAGTCTCAGCTCTTGAAATTAAGATTAAGGATTTAGAAAGTGGGGAAAATTAATGAAATTGAAAAGCTAAAAAACAGCATTGAAGCCAAACAAAAAGAGCTTAATGTTGAGTCATCACCTCAAACCAATATGGAAGTAACTGAAAGTGTTGATGATGGCTTAATACTTAGTTCGATTCTACTCATTTTTAGCTTTCTAGTATTTTTAATAATGTTCCAGTTAATTAAATTAGGTAAAAATCCTGGAGATATATTAAAGACATTTGGAACTATTTTTATAATAGTTGCTGCTGTATTTTTAATAGTTGCTGGATACTCAGAAGAACAAATATCCCCTGTAATTGGTTTATTAGGAACTGTGGCTGGTTATATTTTAGGGAGAAATTCATCTAAAGAAGTGGCTTTAACACCTACAGCATCAATCCAAAACCAAATAAATAAGGAGTAGTTTTATCATGATTTTATATAAAGTAGGTAATTTTAAATCACCTCTCATTATTTGCTTATTAAGCATGTTTTTAGTTATGGGGTGCGCTACCCCTCCAGAAGTAAAACAATTATCCATTAAACAAACAGAATACTTTGATGTTGTTATTAAAGCAGTTTCTATACAGTCAGATGCTTTGATAATAGCGACAGAGAAGTTGATTCAAAATGCGATTGTGAATATCGATCTTGAAGAAAGAAATAGCAAAAAAGAATTCAATGACACTTTATTGTCAGGAAGACTAACTAAAGACCAAGCTAACGATATTATTGAACGTATCTCTCAAAAATCTAAATTAATAAAGCAAAGCAAGGATGGTTTAACAAATGACCTAAATATGATAAAAAACAAGATTGCAGAAATAAAATTATTTCTAACAAAAATGAAAGAAGTTAACACCACAATGGATGCTTATATTCAGTCAGAAAAAGCTGGAGAGACTGTAGTAAAAGATATTTTAAATCAACCAAATGTAAAGGCTCTTCTTGCCACTGTTAGTGATCTTACTCCTAAAATTATGAGTGGAGTTGATGAATTAAATGATTTTATAACCAACATAAATGGAGAGTTTACTCATGAATAAAAGTGAATTATTAAATAAAATTGATCAGTTACGTGATGCTGCTGAAAATTTTGAGGGATATGAGAAATTTGCAGCAAAAGATGACATTTCTAATTTAAAAATTAAAGTTAATGGCATGATTATATCGGATATTGCTAATAAGATGTCATCCATTTCCTTACCCGAAATCGAAGATATGGATGACCAAATTAAACTCGCAAATGATGCCATAGAATCCAATGAAAGTAGGGTCAGTGCATTCAATTCTGCATATGGTTTTCTAAAAAACGCATTAGGGATTGTATTGTAATGCTTTCCACGCTTTATGAATCAAAATTTTTACAAAGATTCAAAATAATTTAGTTTTAGCCAATTATCTGTTGTTCAAACTTTTCTGGTAAAGGAGGTTTTTCTTTTCCAATTTTTTTTATAAAATTATTAGTATCATTTTCTAGATCTTTATTAGAAATACTTTGTGAAAATTTCAACATTCCTTTAGTGAAGTTATCTAATTTTATATGATTCATTAATCGCTCATGTTTTAGGATAATACCGTATAAGAGATTATGGCCTAACGGTAGATATAGATCGTCAGGATGAGCATACTGATGATATTCTACATACCTAGCATTTATTCGTAGGCGATGGGCGAATTGTATTCTGCAATAATCTCTTAAAATTAGATCTGCATAATTTGATAATCCTTCGATCACAGTATGTTTTGAAGCTGATGTAAGTATATTCCCAATATGATCTGATAATGATATGAAATTATCTCTATTAAAGTATCTTAATGAGTCTAAAATTAATTTTTTATAATTCCCTTCCTGTTTAGATAAAATATCGTTGAACATATTATCTAAATCCCCATCATTAAAATTTAATGTATATGTCTCACCTAAAGTTTCTTTAAGAATTTCTATAAAATCTGTAACAGAGAGGTTGATATCAAGATTAGGATTATCTATTAAATTTAATTCATGTGGAAAGTCATTAATGGGGACAGATATTTTTTTCTTGTAGATTGAATTAACGTTGTACTCTAAGTATGCTTCACGTCTTATTGGAGAGGATGATAAAGCATCTAGAAACTTATATGATAGCTCTGATTAGGTGGTTGTAATGCTTCTCAATCATTTCACAACTGGTTCCCGCATGCTTTGCGACTATATTAATATTTGCACCACGCTTTAATTGATGAGCATCTACAATACTACCACAAAAACCACCTTTGAAAGCTGTATCGCTTAATACAATTCATAGCCATTGGTGTTAATATTATTTTTCTTTTTACACCGTCTTTTTCTGCTATTTTTCCGCCTTTAATCTGAAAAACCCAGTATTTATTACCTTCGATTTCTTCTACAGTTAAATCGCTACATTGAATATTTGTAACTTCTTTACCTGTGCGTATTCCGCTTTGAGTAGTAAAAATAAATGCATTTAGTAAAAGTCTTGTTGGTGCGCAAAGCTGAACTAATCATTTGATAGTGTTAGTTTTTTACAGCCAAGTATAAGATAGTAAGCGGACTAAGTACTTTAGTAGGTTTAAAATGAATATGTTGATGATTTAACTACAGTTGCAGAGGAAATTCAAACATCTAATCATGCTTTTATACTCAAACTAATATAAACTACAGTTCGTTAATATTATATAGATAAATCAATTGATTAACTAGTTTGGTTGTGTCATGTGTTTTTACAACTTATCTTTGTTAATATTTATATACATTACCACCTAATTGAAATCGTTATGTATTTTAAGTTCGGTATATTTTTACTTTAAAGATGCGAGAGTTAATAAGTTACTATTTTAACGAACACCAACCAAAATCAGTGGAAAGGTATTAAAAAGGAAAGCGAATGAAATTTAAATTTTTAAAGCAATTAGTATTGGGTTTCGCTTTAGTTGTAAGTGCTAATACTACCGCAGGCATCATTAGTAGTACAGATGGCCATTCTACATCTGATGGTTCTGTCGTTAATTTATCTGGCCTAGATTGGCTGAGTTGGGATGTAACAACAGGACAAAGTAGAACGTCCGTCGAAAACGGGTTCGGTGGGTTACTCGACGATGGGTGGAGATATGCGTCTGTGATGGAATATAAAACCATGATGGAAAGCGTGTTCGACACATACACCGGTTGGAGCAGCGATAACGTAGACGGAGCAGAATGGCTTTACGGAAATTTATATGGGCATACAGAAGTAAATAGCCATAATTTTTTACAATACAACAATTTTTACGGCGATGATTTGGCATGTACTAATAGCCCTCTGGATTCATGCTACGGTCACTTTAGATTCAACTCATATACTGGAGATCTAGCCGCTATGTCGCGAGGTTGGTCGAACGCTAACCATAACAGCGGAGAATATGGGATTAGTAAGTCACGTGACGGTAGGTACGCATCAGTATTAGTGAGAGCAACATCAGTACCAGGGCCTTCTACACTTGCTATTTTTGCATTAGGAATGATTGGTTTCGCATCACGTCGATTTAAGAAACAACCTTAAAAAATTAGTTTTATTATCAATAATCGATTATCGTCAACGGTATGCCTGAATAAATCCATGTAACACAATGTTGTCGATAATCATCAAAAAGCTGCAATAATCGATGTATGTGATTTTGGTATGTTCGTTTTGAAACAGTTATTTTTTCTTGTCCAAATCAATACCCTAAAAAATCAAACCCTTTTTTAATTCTACCGATATCTGTTTTATCAGGATGTTGTTTTAATTTCAGTTTTTCAAAATGCTTATTTACTGCTCTTATTGCTTTTCTTAATTTCCATCTTGATGGTGATAATCATATTTTATGTCAGCAAAGTGGTATAAGTGATCGGAGAGGTTAAATCTAGTAAACACAACATGTAGTGGTCGGTCGGGCTAAGTGGATAGCCCTCATTTATATACAGTTAGAGTTTGAGATTAATAAGGAATGATTATGAAATCTGAATGTCTCCCGCATATCAAAAAAACTAAGTGAGAAGTTTAAAACTGAATGGATGCCAATAACGGGTTATCGCTCATTTATTGAAGCTGAAAATGCAGTTGTTAACTATATCAGTGGATATTAAAGCAAAGTTAGGCATCACAGTTATAACGGAGGATTAACACCGAATGAGTCAGAGAAAAGATACTAGCTAGAATACAAATCCGTGGCCAGCTTTACTTGACCACTACAGTTGTTGTGGTTCACTAAATTCTAGACGAAAAAAAACCGCTAATCTTTCGATTAGCGGTTTTTTATAATTTGGCGGAGAGATAGGGATTTGAACCCTAGAAGGGCTATAAACCCTTGCTGGTTTTCAAGACCAGTGCTTTCGACCACTCAGCCATCTCTCCAATGTTCAAAAGCATTACTGCTTGAGAACGAAACGCATAGTAAAGGCTCGAAATTCTCTTGTAAAGGATTTATTCTATAAAACAGTTTGTTTGCTAAAAAAATCAACGATTTGTCATTTATTTAAGCAAATTCAGTTAATTTTCATGTTGAAGGAAAACTTATGAGTGAAGAAAACCTTTGTCGATGTCCGTGGTTAGATACAACAAAACCTGATTATGTTGCTTATCATGATAATGAATGGGGTGTTCCTGTTTTTGATGATCAACAATTATTTGAATATTTAATGCTTGAATCAGCACAGGCAGGTTTAAGTTGGTATACGATTTTAAAGCGTCGCGATGGTTACCGTGCCGCCTTTGCTAACTTTGACGTTAACCTTGTTGCCCTATTTACCGATGCTAAAGTTGAGGAGCTAGTAGTTAACCGCGCTATTATTCGCCACAGAGGTAAAATTAATGCTGTGATTAATAATGCTAAAATATTTATCGACATTCAAAAAGAGTTTGGCAGCTTCAGCCACTATATGTGGGGCTTTGTTGGCCATAAAACTATTGTCAATCATTGGGCTAGATTAAACGATTACCCTGCTACCTCTAAAGAGTCTGATGCTTGGAGCAAAGATTTGAAAAATCGGGGCTTTAAGTTTGTTGGTTCAACCATTTGTTATGCGCATATGCAGGCTTGTGGCATGGTTAACGATCATAGCGATGACTGTTACAAACGCTCACAAATTATTGCAAAATTTCAACAAGGTTAAAGATAGTATTTCAAAATACACCGTGCCATAATATGTCAATGTGGTTTATAATTGATTATCACCCAAGTGATGATGTAAAGGTTAAATATTTGATTTACCCTTGAACTGTTTAACAATAGCCCATATCTAAAAAATAGAATTGGCATACTTAGAGGAAATATTATGCAATCAAATACTAGTGTAAATGCTAGTCGAAGTTCAGCGGTTGAAATTAACAAGGTATTAAGAAACACCTATATGTTACTTTCGATGACTTTGGCGTTTAGTGCCGTAACTGCTGCTATTTCTATGGCAATGGGCTTGTCTCATATGGCTGCCCTAATAATGACCTTAGTTTCATTTGGTTTATTATTTGTTGTTAATAAAAACGCTGATAAAGCGAGTGGTATTTTTTGGATTTTTGCTTTCACCGGCTTAATGGGTGCCTCGTTAGGCCCAATGCTTAACTATTATGCGGCAATGCCTAACGGTGCTTCATTAATTATGCAAGCATTAGGCGGTACAGCATTAATTTTCTTTGCACTTTCTGGCTATGCGTTAACTAGCAAAAAAGACTTCTCGTTTATGGGTGGTTTTTTAATGGTTGGTTTAATCGTTGCGGTTATTGCCATGGTAGCAAATATATTTTTCCAAATTCCTGCGCTGTCGTTAGCTATTAGTGCTGCAATTATTATGATCATGTCTGGTTTGATCTTATATGATACAAGCCGCATTATTCACGGTGGTGAAACAAACTACATTCGTGCAACTGTTTCGCTATACTTGAATATTTATAATATCTTCGTGCACTTATTAAGCCTATTAGGGGTTTTAGGTAGCGATGACTAATTAGCAGTTAAAAATCATTAACTATGATTAATAATTGTTTATACTCTATGTATAAATTATAAAGCCTCTATATTGAGGCTTTTTTATTAGCTGTGTTTAAATAACGTTAATTAAGGCGAAAAGCAGAATATGCAAAATAGATTGGCTTTAGTGGTGACTACCCCGCCCAACAGTAATTTAACAACAACGGCAATTAATCTTGTAAAAGCGGCGCTTGATAGTGGTGTCAGCATTATAGGGGTATTTTTCTATCAAGACGGCGTGTTAAATGCCGCTAAATATTTATCAATACCCAGTGATGAATTTCAAACACTAGCACAATGGCAACAACTTAATAGCGAATACAATGTACCCTTATATTTATGTATTACTGCCGCAGAAAAACGTGGTTTAAGTGACGAGCTAAATAACCATGAAAGCTCAAATATAGACTCAGCATTTACAGTTTCGGGTTTAGGTGAATTAGTTGAGTTAACCAGTAAAGCCGAACGTGTGGTGCAATTATAATGTCAGAAAATAAATCACGAGATAAAACTATCGCCATTATAAATACCCATGCGCCTTTTTCGAATGCCGCCGGTAAAGAAGCGCTAGACGCCGCATTGATATTTGGCTCATACGAGCAAGCAACGTCGCTATTCTTTTTAGGTGATGGGGTGTTTCAGGTGATCGGGGATCAAAATGCCTCAGCCATTGATATTAAAGACTACCTTAAAACATTTTCAGCACTTGAATTTTACGATATTGAAAATATTTATGTTTGCCAACAGTCATTAACCGAGCGCAACTTAAGCGCACATTTTCATATTAACAATATACAAGTATTATCAAACGAAGTGTTTAGTCAACGCTTACACCAGCACAACGTGATTTACAGGTTTTAACATGGCGATGCTACACCTTATTAGAAACTCAGGCTTTAATAGCAATGCATTAACACAATGCCTTGACATGATTTTGCCACAAGACAGTATATTATTAATCGATGACGGTTGTTATAATTTCAGTCATGCCCTATTGCTTAGTAAGCTAACCGAGCAGCAAGACATAACGCTTTACTTTATAAGCGAACACGCTGACGCCCGCGCACAATGCCCTAATAATAAATTATTTATACCCATCACCTTAGCCGAAGTAGTAGCGCTACTTTTTAAACACGACAATTCAATTACCTGGTCATGATAATAATATATAACAACAAAAGCTTAGCCACCGATAAACAAGGCTATTTGCTCGATTTTACTCAATGGAACGAAGATGTTGCCATGTTACTCGCAAAAAATGATGACATTGAGCTGCTAGAAGCCCATTGGGAAGTTATTCGCTTTGTTAGGCAGTTTTACCTAACTTACAATACCTCACCTGCTATTCGCGCTCTAACCAAAGCGATGAAAGCAGAGTTTGGCGAAGAAAAGGCCAGCAGTCGTTATTTATATCGCTTGTTTAAAGAAGGGCCGGCGAAACAAGCCACTAAGTATGCAGGTTTGCCCAAACCGGCTAGGTGTATTTGACTTGTCTTATCTAGCCAATGAGCTTAAAACACTAAAATTTATTAATTATCTGTTTGATTTTAATGGTTAAAAATAAAAAACACAATATTATAATCAGCGTAACTATTTAACAAATTTTAGGCCTTGTATTTAGCCATTCTTCCTCATAAAAAAGTAAAATACTTAATTAAACAGGTATTAAGTCCAGAAGATTTTTGATATTGCTTGGCAAAAAAAAGCGCTTACCTACAAGGTAAACGCTTATTGGAATAAACTAACTTTACATTTTGTTAGCTATCGTTAGTTATGTTAAGGGTAATGATGGTACATCAATACCTGACATGGCTAACATCACACGCACTACCTGACAGCTATAACCAAACTCGTTGTCATACCATACGTAGAGTACAGCGCGATCACCATCAACAATCGTTGCTTGTGAATCAACAACACCAGCGTAACGTGAACCGACTAAGTCAGTGGATACAATTTCAGTAGAAGCGGTGTAATCCACTTGATTTTGTAATTTAGAGTTTAAAGAGATTTTACGTAAATAATCGTTTAATTGTGCTTTACTTGTCTCTTTTTTCAAGTTCAAGTTCATAATAGCCATTGAAACATTGGGCGTAGGAACGCGAATCGCATTACCCGTTAACAAACCTTTTAATTCAGGTAATGCTTTTGCTACCGCTTTAGCTGCACCCGTGGTACTGATCACCATATTCAATGGCGCACTACGGCCACGACGCGGCGCAGGATGGTAATTATCAATTAAGTTTTGATCATTAGTATATGAATGTACCGTCTCAACGTGACCATTGCGAATACCAAACTCATCATTGAGCGCTTTAAGTACCGGCGTGATCGCGTTGGTTGTACAACTTGCTGCAGAAATCATAGTGTCTTCTGCTAAAATCATATCTTCGTTTACGCCGTATACGATGTTTTTAATATCGCCTTTAGCCGGTGCTGTTAGTAAAACTTTAGCAACACCTTTGGATTGTAAATGCTGTCCTAAGCCCTCTTCATCACTCCAAATGCCCGTATTATCAACCACTAAAGCGTTATTGATACCATAAGCGGTGTAATCAATTTCTGAGGGTGATTTAGCATAAATAATTTGAATAAAAGCACCGTTCGCTTTAATAACGTTATTTTCTTTATCAATGGTAATACTACCGTTAAAGGCACCATGCACTGAATCACGACGCAGTAAGCTCGCACGTTTTTCTAAATCATCTTCTTTACCCGGGCGAATAACAATGGCGCGTAACTTAAGCTTAGCGTTGGGTCCGGCACGTTCAATTAATAAACGCGCTAACAAACGTCCAATACGACCAAAACCGTAAAGTACCACGTCTTTAGATTCTTGTACGTCGGTATCTTTAGTGATGGTGGCTAATTCTTTTTCTAAAAATTGTTCAATTGACAAGCCATTCGCTTCACCTTTAAATAAATAACGGTAAGCTAATTTACCTAGGTCGATACGCGCAGGTGCTAATGCCATACTAGCTAACACTTTAATAAAGGGAAAACTTTCACGTAAACGCAATTTATTTTCTTCGTGTAAAGCCACTGACTTATGTGCTTTAATAATGTCGATGGCAGAAGCATTGACTAGTGGGCGGCCGTAAATAGAAATTTCGATACCGTCATTTCTAAATAATTGTCCGATAATCGGCTGCATGTTTTCAGCGAATGTTTGACGTTCCTGCCAACTAGTTAGATATTGTTCTTCAAGAAGAGAAGTCATTGCGTAAACCTTTTTATGTCAGTCAATTGAGTGATGGGTTATTATTAATGTAAAGAGGTAATTAGCAATAACTAATTACTGAATGCGGCGCATATTGTAATCCAACATGAATTATTTCGCCACCTGTTACAAATATTTTTCTGGGATAAATAGAAAAAATGATGAAATTTGATAAATTAGTGCTGACTTTGCTTTTTTGCACATTAATGGCCTGTGAAAACAGACCTAATTTTGCTCAGTTATGTGAACAAAATACAAAAATTTGTCAAGAATTTCAAGAAGACACTTGGTGCAAACGAGAGCGTGTCACGGTGGGTTTTGCTAACTTGGCAGACAAAAATGATGCTAACGATAGCAACAAATACCAGCAGTTAATTGCCTACGAAGGCTATGAAAAATGCATGCTGCTTGCGTCTAAAATAGAGCATATTAAGCTAAAGGTTAAGAAGACCATCCGCACTAATAATGTGATTAAGGCGCAGGCTAAAATTAAAGTGATAGCACTTGCTACGCAAAATTCTGAACACCCTGATCTGTTATTCTTTCATTGGTCGCGCTACTTAAATGAGCAGTCACTCAATAAATTTATTGCCTTAGAAGGCAGTGAATTATTAGAAAAGCCCAACCGACAAATCAACTTAGCGAGCTATTACGCGAAACATGATATCACTAAAACCTTAAACTTGCTCTATCATGCACTAGAACTTTACCCAAGTGATGCCACTATAGATACCGAGATATTTCAGTCGCTTGCCAGTATTTTTGCCCATAAAAAAGAGCATAAGCAAGCTTATATCTGGTCAAAAATATTATATTTATATAGTCCAAAAGATAGCAATATCAACCATGAAACTTTAGTCAGTTACTTTAAAAGTAATAACTTAAACACTGAATTTTTAGACCGAGTAGCGAAAAAAACCTTAAACAACATTCTTGAGGGTGAGTTTAAGGCGCCACATACCTAATTTGGTGATTACTGGCAAGGCAGTTTTTTGAATAAAGCGCCAGTCAAATTAACCATTACCCAAGTAGCGCCAGAGCCTACTTGGGTTGAAATACAGCTATACTTAATTGATTTCCTGCATATTACGTGATTCACTTGACCAATTAACGTGATACTTTTTACCTGTGGCTTTATCGATACGTTCAAAAGTATGAGCGCCAAAAAAGTCACGCTGTGCTTGTAATAAATTGGCCGGCAGCACAGCACATCGTATAGAGTCATAATATGACAATGCAGATGAAATTGCCCCGGTTGGAATCCCCATCAAGGCAGAATTTGACACTGCCTTTCGCCAGTTCAATTGATGTTGACTTAATTGCTCAGCAAAGAAATCATCTAAAAGTAGATTGTCTAGGTCAGGGTTTCGCTCAAATGCTTGCGTGATTGACTGTAAAAATGCCGCACGAATAATACAGCCCGCACGCCAAATTTTGGCAATACTAGCAAAGTTAAGCTGCCAATTATGCTCTTGCTCAGCGAGTTTCATTAATTGAAAACCTTGTGCATAGGCACATATTTTTGCGCTATATATAGCATCATGTAACTGTTCAATAAACGCCTGTTTTTCTTCACCAGCAAGTATCACGACTTCTGGACCTGATAATATGCCTGAAGCTTTAACACGTAAATCTTTAAAAGATGAAATAGAACGAGCAAAAACCGCTTGAGCTATAGTTGGCGCAGGTGTGCCCAATTCTAAACTACTTACCGCAGTCCAAAGTCCGGTACCTTTTTGACCCGCCTTGTCTAAGATCAAGTCAACTAAGGGTGTTTTTTCTTCACCCACTCGATGACGCAAAACCTCGACCGATATTTCCATTAAATAACTTTCTAATGGGCCGCCATTCCACATTTCAAAAATGTCTGCAATTTCATCACTGTTTAATGCTAAGCCGTCACGCAGCATTTGATATGCTTCACATATAATTTGCATATCGGCATACTCAATGCCGTTATGCACCATTTTCACATAATGCCCAGCACCCGCTGGACCAATATAGGCAGCACAGGGTTCACCTTCAGTAACAACTTCACCTGGTTTAGTACGTTCAATGGGTTTACCTGTTTTTGCATCAACCTTTGCAGCAATGGCTTGCCAAATAGGTTTTATTCTTGCCCATGCGTAGGGTGAACCACTGGGCATTAGTGCCGGACCAAAACGCGCACCCACTTCACCACCTGAAACAGCTGATGAAAATAAAATAAAGTTATTTTTGTATTTTTTCTCGCGTGCAACGGTATCAACCCATAAGCTATTACCTGTATCAATAACAATATCATCAGGTTGAATACCGGCACCAATCAAGCTTTCACATACTTGATCAACCGGTGCGCCTGCTGGCACTGATAGTACGATGAGGTGAGGTGGTTTTAAGCGAGAAAGTAATTCAGTATAAGACGAACAACCAATAACACGTGCTGTTGATAAGCCACTTTCAGCCTTGTCTTGAGTAATGGCATCTTCAACTTTACTGATATCAAGATCGAAGGCGGCAATACTAAAACCGTTATCAGCCAAATTAAGTACTAAATTCTTACCCATAACACCTAAACCAATAAAGCCGATGTCGCATGCACTGTTGTTCTGTATCATAAAAAGTCCAAAAAAATTATAGATGGGGGCATTATGCCATCATCATCATCATAGAAAAATAATAACCTTATGGAAAAGCCAATAAATAAATATTTTTAGCCAGGCTATGTTGAATAGCCGACATTTTAGTAACAATACGCAATAAAACAAGGTTTAAATCAATATTTATTGCTTTATGTCGAGTTATAACTTGTAATTTTCATAAAATGGTGTAATTTTACTACATTAATTTTTAAAGTTTGATTTTAGGGTTTTATTATGACAATTAGAGTAGGGATCAACGGCTTTGGTCGTATCGGTCGATTCGTGTTTAGAGAAGCATTTGCCAGAGCAGATGTTGAAGTAGTCGCTATTAATGATTTAATTGACGTTGATTACATCGCTTATATGCTTAAGTATGACTCTACTCATGGCCGGTTTAACGGCACTGTTGATGTTGTTGATGGCCACTTAGTCGTTAATGGCAAAAATGTTCGTGTTACCGCTGAACGCGACCCACTAAACCTAAAATGGAATGAAGCTGAGGTTGACGTTGTTGTTGAATCAACTGGCTTATTTTTAACGGATGAATCAGCGCGTAAGCACATTGTAGCGGGCGCTAAAAAAGTGGTACTTTCGGCACCGTCAAAAGACGATACGCCAATGTTTGTTATGGGTGTTAACCATCTTGAATATGCCGGACAAGACATTGTTTCTAATGCATCTTGTACCACAAACTGTTTAGCTCCTATCGCAAAAGTATTAAATGATAACTGGGGTATCAAAGATGGTTTAATGACCACAGTGCATGCCACCACAGCAACACAAAAAACAGTTGATAGCCCGTCAGCTAAAGATTGGCGCGGTGGTCGTGGTGCTGGACAAAACATTATTCCATCATCAACAGGTGCGGCTAAAGCTGTTGGCAAGGTTATCCCTGCATTGAATGGTAAATTAACCGGTATGGCATTTCGCGTACCAACGCCTAATGTTTCTGTGGTTGATTTAACTGTAAACTTAGAAAAGCCAGCCAGTTATCAAGAAATTTGTCGCGCAATGAAAGCAGCATCACAAGGTGAGCTAAAAGGTATTTTAGGCTACACCGAAGATGCGGTAGTGTCTAACGACTTTATTGGCGAAAGATGTACCTCAATATTTGATGCTACCGCAGGTATAGCATTAACAGATACTTTTGTGAAAGTAGTTTCTTGGTATGATAATGAAATTGGTTATTCAAACAAAATTTTAGATTTAGCGACCTATATTTCAACACAATAAGCCTTTGTTTGTCCGCTAATAAGTTAATAAAAAAGCCAGATTAATTCTGGCTTTTTTATTAACCCTCTCCCCTCCTAAGTTCCTGACTTAACAGTGACGAAAACTAACTTTATTGCAAAAATACTTGTTGGTTAATCTCATTCAGTGGCAATAATCATCACGATTCATCGCTTGGGCACTAGCTAGCTTACTGTTACATAGTGCGATCATTGTCTTTAAATATGTAATAAAACAACAAAAACGATCTGTAGTTGTTTTATCAGTTACCAACCCACTACAGCAGTGAAGCCCAATATTGTTATTATTTTTTGTATTTTAAGCAAAAAAAAACCAGGCAATGCCTGGTTTTTACTGATAGATAAATTTTTTATCAGCCCTTATAGCAACAATGGCTATTATTTTACATGCGCTAGTGCTTGCTTTGCTAAACGCGTAATTTCTTGCCAATTACCTTGTTTAATAATTTCATCAGATACTAACCAAGAACCACCGCAACATGAAACATTGGGTAAGGCTAAGTAGTCTCGAACATTATTTAAGTTAATACCACCGGTTGGACAAAATTTAATTTCAGGAAATGGTCCACCAATTGACTGCAAAGCCTTTACACCACCCGATGCTTCCGCAGGGAAGAACTTAAGATGATCATAACCACAGTCAATGCCATCCATTAATTCAGAAATAGAAGAAATACCCGGAATTAAAGCGATATTGCCTTCTTTACCCGCTTTTAATAAATCTTTGGTTAGTCCTGGGCTAATGGCAAATTTTGCGCCAGCTTCATAAGACTTTTGTAACAAATCTCGATTAGTAACGGTGCCCGCACCCACAATGGCCTCGGGTAAGTTTTTAGCTATGATGCTGATCACTTCTAATGCCGCAGGTGTACGCAAGGTAACTTCTAGCACTTTTATGCCCGCTGCTAACAATGCTTCTGCAATAGGTAGTGCATCTTTAACATCTTTTATCACTAAAACCGGAACTATCGGGCCCATAGCAAAGAGATCTTTTGGCTGTATTTGCCAATTATTTGATAATGTCATAATTGCTCTTAATACCTTGTCGTGTTATTTTTTTGGATGATGTCATTAGCTTTTTCTGACATCAATTGTTTAAGATATGCTGATGCACCAAGTAAACCAGGTTGTTTTTCAGTGACAACAAATGTTGGAATAGGTTGAGTAAAACTCGATAAACGCCCTTTCTGTTCAAATCTTTGTCTAAATTCACTGCTAGCAAAAAATTCGATAAAGCGAGGAACAATGCCACCGGCAATATAAACACCGCCATAACTACCTAGCGTTAACGCTAGGTTACCGGCGAAACTTCCTAAAATTCGACAAAATTGCGCTAAGGTTTCCACGGCCAATGAACAACTGCCTGACAAGGCTTTTTCAGCGATTTCTTTTGCTGATAATTTTGTTATCTCGCCATTTTTTTCGAAACTCAAGGCTTGGTATATTTGTTCAATACCTAGCCCTGACAATACTTGCTCATAGGAAACACGGGGATATTTTTTTGAAAGAAATTGTAAAATGGCAACTTCTTGTTGATCCACGGGGGCAAAGTCTACATGCCCCCCCTCACCGCTTAAACTATGCCAACCAGAATCTATCGCGATCAAATTAGCTACGCCTAACCCCGTACCCGGACCACAAATAGAGATAGGTTTGTTAGCTATAACATCACCAACGCCTATTTGTACTTTTTGCTTAGCACCTAAATGCGGAATAGCATGAGCTATCGCGGTAAAGTCATTAATCAACACCAATTCATTAAACTGTAATTGTGCCTTTAATTCTTTTTGCGAAAACTGCCAAGGTAGATTAGTCATCACAATCAGATCTTTATCTACTGGGCAAGCGATAGCTAAACAAGCATTAACTTTTTTACCCACTAATTGCTGCTGTGTAATAAAGTCGGTTAATACCTCGGCTAAACTCGTGTAGTCGGCACAAGCATAAATGGTGATGTTAGCAATATTTCCTTGCGCGTCGATTAACGCCACGCGCATATTGGTGCCACCAATATCAGCAATAATATTTATCTCATTATCGTGCATGGTTATCGCTCGCCTTGAAAATCATCATCAAACAGTGAACATGCACCGGTTTCAGCTGAGCTTAAGTTACGACGCATAAAGCCAAATAATTCACGCCCCATACCTTGATGATGACCATTAACTTCAAAAATAGCATTTTCACGTTTTGCTAGTTCAGCATCATCAACTAACAAAGTTAACTCGCCACTTTCGCCATCGAGTAAGATCATATCACCGGTTTTAATTTTTGAAATTAAGCCACCATCTAACGCCTCTGGACATAAATGAATAGCGGCCGGCACTTTACCTGAAGCGCCCGACATTCTACCGTCGGTAACTAAAGCAACTTTAAAGCCTTTATCTTGTAAAACCCCTAATGGTGGCGTTAATTTATGTAGTTCAGGCATACCACGGGCTTTTGGCCCCTGAAAGCGAACAACAGCAATAAAGTCTTTTTCTAACTCACCGGCATCAAAGGCAATATCAAGTTCGTGTTGATCTTCGAAAACAACTGCAGGTGCTTTAATCACAAAGCTACCTTCGCGCAGTGATGAAGTTTTCAACACTGAAACACCTAAGTTACCTTTCATAACTTTTAAACCACCATGGCTACTAAAAGGTTTTGCAGCAGTGGCTATAATTTCGTCATCGCCTGAACTAGTGGCGCCGTCGATCCAGACTAATTTGCCATCTTCCAATACAGGTCGTTGGGTATAACGAGTTAAGCCGCGACCGCAGATGGTTTCAACGTCTTCATGTACCAAACCAGCATCAATAAGCTCTTTGAATAACAATGCCATGCCACCCGCTTCTTGAAATTGATTAATGTCAGCATGACCATTGGGATAAATACGCGTTAATAGCGGCACAGCGTCAGATAAATCATTAAAGTCTTGGAAATTAATAATAATACCGGCCGCTTTGGCAAAGGCGATGATATGCATAGTTAAGTTCGTTGAACCACCAGTTGCTAACAAGGCAACAATAGCATTAACAATTGAACGCTCATCAACCATTTTACCTATGGGCATATAATTGCCAGATTGCTGAGTTAAACGCGTAACTTGGCGCGCTGCAGCTTTGGTCAATTCTTCACGTAATTGTGTATTGGGCGCAATAAAAGAAGCGCCTGGTAGATGTAAACCCATCACTTCAACCACTAATTGGTTAGAGTTTGCCGTACCAAAAAATGTACAAGTACCAGCGGTGTGATAAGACGCAGATTCTGCTTCTAATAACTCTTCTTTACCCACTTCACCTTGAGCATATTGCTGACGAACACGCGCTTTGTCTTTATTTGGCAAACCAGAAGGCATTGGGCCCGCGGGTACAAAAACGGTAGGTAAATGACCAAAAGTCATACTAGCAATCATTAATCCAGGCACTATTTTATCGCAAATACCCATCATCAATGCGCCATCAAACATATTATGCGACAGCGCAACAGCAGTTGACATAGCAATAACGTCTCGGCTCATCAAGCTTAAATCCATACCTGGCTGACCTTGTGTAACACCGTCACACATCGCAGGTACACCACCGGCAAATTGGGCTACGCCACCGGTTTCTTTAACAGCGGCTTTAATAATGGCTGGGTAGTTTTCGTACGGTTGATGCGCTGAAAGCATATCGTTATAAGCAGATATAATAGCAACGTCTGAATGATTAACACCACGTAATGTCGTTTTGTCATCGCTACCACAAGCAGCAAAACCATGAGCTAAGTTGCCACAAGATAAACTAGCGCGATGTACAGTCGTTGATTTTTCACCCGCTATCTTTTCAAGGTAAGCCGCTCGGCTTGCTTTACTTCGATCAATAATACGTTGTGTGATCTGTACAATATTTTTATTCATAACTGTTTTATTCATAATTACTTGGCCCAATAAACTTGTGTATTAATGTTTGGTGCTTGTAAAAAAGCCCTGATCGGCATTTCTTTACATACTTGTCCGGCAATAGCTTTAGCCAATACTTGTTTTTTACTGATACCGCTAATGTGTAAAAAAGTATTTTTGCTTTCTGCTAAGGCAGCAAAACTAAAACTAATTCGCTGATGTGGCGCCGTTTTTGGTGTTACTTTCAATAATGCTTGGCTATCCTTCGCCAAGCACTGCGTTATTTCATCACTACAAGGAAATAACGAGGCAGTATGACCATCTTCACCCATACCTAAAATAAGTACATCTAATGGCAATAACTGCTGGTTTGCTGCTAGGTTTAAATCAGCTAAGGTTTCATCGCTAAGGATTTCACCTTGTTTTAAATAGAAAAATTTCGCTTTTAGCGCTTCATTTTGCATCAGGTATTCATGCACTAACTTAGTATTACTATCGCTTGAATCAATATCAACCCAGCGTTCATCTGCCAAGGTAATAGTGATAGCTTGCCACGCTAGCTTTTTCTTTGATAAGGCTTGAAAAAAACCTTTTGGTGTTGAGCCACCCGAAACCGCGATACTGGCTTTGCCTTTACTTTCAAGCGCAGCCGTTAATAACGCAGCGACTTTATCTGCCAGTGCTTCGTCTAATAATTGACGTTCTTCGAATTCATTAATTTGGTACATTATTCTACCCACTGGCGATCATCGCGTGCGATTAAAGAAATTGATGAAACGGGTCCCCATGAACCGGCTGCATAAGGTTTAGGTGCTTCATTGGTGGCTTGCCATGCTTCGATAATACTATCAGCCCATTGCCACGCCGCTTCAACTTCATCACGACGAACAAATAAAGATTGATCACCTTTAATAACTTCAAGCAATAAGCGTTCATAGGCATCAACAACACGTTGGTTGTCGTATGCTTGAGAAAAACTTAAATCAAGTTTGTTTTCGTGAATTTGCATTTGCGACGCGATACCCGGAATTTTATTCATCATTTCAAGTTCAACACCTTCGTCAGGTTGCAAACGAATGGTCAATTTATTTGACGGTAAATCGGCATAACTCTCACTGAAAATATTATGAGCTTGTTGTTTAAAATGGACCACAATCTCACTGTGTTTTTGCGGCATACGTTTACCTGTTCGCAAGTAAAAAGGTACGCCAGCCCAACGCCAGTTGTCTATTTCGGCTTTAATGGCAACAAAAGTTTCTGTTTTGCTATTCGCTTTTGCCCCCTCTTCGTTCAAATACCCTGGGACAGCTACACCATTTAAATAACCATCCGCATATTGGCCACGCACGGTTTTATCTTTAACATTTTGTCGAGTGATAGGTTTAAGCGCTTTGATCACTTTTAGCTTTTCATCACGGACACAGTCCGCACTTAATTCAGCGGGTGGTTCCATGGCAACTAACGACAGTACTTGCAACAAATGGTTTTGCACCATATCTCGCATTTGCCCTGCTTCATCATAAAAACCCCAACGCCCTTCGATACCAACACTCTCTGCAACGGTAATTTGCACATGGTCAATACTGTTTCTATCCCAATTATTGGTAAAAAGGCTATTGGCAAAACGCAACACTAATAAATTTAATACCGTTTCTTTACCTAAATAGTGGTCAATACGGTAAATTTGATTTTCATTAAAGTAACGAGACACCTGATCATTAATCACTTTAGACGACTCTAAGCAATGACCAATAGGTTTTTCCATTACTACTCTGTCTGCATCGTTGATTAACTTAGCCGTTTTTAAACCTTGACTAATATCACCATAAATAGCGGGTGGTGTAGAATAATAATAAACTCTCGCACCCAATGCGGGTGATAAGCTTTCGGCTAATTGCTTATATGATTTAAGGTCTTTAAAATCAAGCTGTTGATAAGCAAGCCTAGCTAAAAACTTGGTCAAGGCTGCGACATCTAATGCTTCAGGTATAAACTCATTTAAGCATTCATCTATTTGTTTAGTAAATTGCTCAAGTGTTAGTTCATTTCGAGCAACAGCAATAATGCGAGTGTTATCACTCAACAGGCCGGCAAGCTCTAACTGATATAAAGAAGGTAAAAGTTTGCGACGAGATAAGTCTCCCAACGCACCAAAAATAACAATCTCGCTTGCTAGAGGGCAATCTATGTTTTTCATAGTGTGTATTCTCAATTATTTATTTTACTGTAACTAAACTACATATGAGGCTAATTTATCTGCTATAGCGTCATCAGTAAAGCTCTTTCTGTAATATTACTACATTCTTTCCATTTCATTTAAAAACAGCCATTTCAAGACTACTTTAGTATGAAAATGGATTAAATGTTTGCAAAATTCAGCACTTTTGTTTTATATTAGTCGAAAATATGAAATAAATTTTCATATTTTCTGTTCTTAAGGCAGAAAATAAATTACAGTTACCCTTTATTTGCTCGGTAATTAACCAGTTAAGTAACACGCGAAGGCTTAAACGTAATGAATATATTAGAAAAAATCGCCAACGAGTTAGAGACTTTCAGTAAATCTGAACGAAAAGTGGCAGACGTTATATTATCATCACCTGAAACGGTTATACATGCCAGTATTGCTGCCTTGGCGAAACAAGCTAATATAAGTGAGCCCACAGTAAATCGCTTTTGTCGACGACTCGACACTAAAGGCTATCCTGACTTTAAATTGCATTTAGCACAAAGTTTGGCCAATGGCACACCTTACGTCAATCGCCATGTTGATGAAAATGATTCGGCTGAAGAATATACTTCAAAAATATTTGAATCAACCATGGCGAACCTAGAGTTAGCGCGTAAAAGTTTAGACAGTTCCACCATAAATCGCTCTGTTGACCTATTAACTCAAGCCAATAAAATTTCTTTTTTTGGCTTAGGCGCTTCTGCGGTCGTCGCACATGACGCACAAAATAAGTTTTTTCGCTTTAATGTGCCTGTTGTCTATTTTGATGACATATTAATGCAACGTATGAGTGCTATAAATAGTTGCCAAGGTGATGTTGTTGTCGTTATATCACATACCGGCAGAACTAAGTCTTTGGTTGATGTGGCAAGTTTAGCACGTGAAAATGATGCCACTGTCATAGGAATAACAACAGCAGGATCACCATTAGCCAAAGAATGTAATATTGTGCTATCAGTTGAAGTTGCTGAAGATACCGACTTATATATGCCAATGGCATCACGTATTGCCCAACTTACCTTAATTGATTGTTTGGCGACCGGTTTTACCCTTCGTCGCGGGACAAAATTTCGAGACAACTTGAAGAAAGTTAAAGACAGTTTACGTAGCTCACGCTTTGAACGTAAAGACTAATTAGTAGCTATTGGTACATAGCCAATCGTTGATAAATACACAAAATATTATATAATTTTAAGGATTACCATGCCTAGAAGAACTAAAATTGTCGCGACCTTAGGTCCTGCAACTGATGATAGAGCCGTATTAAAACAAGTACTTGCTGCAGGTGTAAACGTTGTTAGATTGAATTTCTCTCACGGTATTGCACAAGATCATATTGACCGCGCAAATACAGTACGTGAATTATCGAAAGAGCTAGGCATTTATGTCGGTATATTAGGCGACTTACAGGGACCTAAAATTCGAGTTTCAACATTTAAAAATGGCCCGATAAAATTAGTGATTGGTGAAAAATTCGAATTAGACGCCTCATTAGCGAAAGGCGAAGGTTGCCAAGAAAAAGTCGGTATTGATTACAAAAAACTTCCTCAAGATGTAGTGCCAGGTGATATTTTGTTACTCGACGATGGCCGTGTACAATTACGTGTGCTTGAAACCAAAGGAGAGTCAGTTTTTACTGAAGTTACTGTGGGTGGTCCATTATCAAACAACAAAGGCATTAACCGTCAAGGCGGTGGTCTTACTGCTCCTGCCCTGACTGATAAAGACAAAGAAGATATTAAACTAGCAGCTAAAATTAACGTTGATTTTCTTGCGGTATCTTTTCCACGTGACGCCGCTGATATGCGCGAAGCGCGTTTATTGGCACAAGAAGCCGGTTGTGACGCGCGTTTAGTGTCGAAAATTGAACGTGCTGAAGCAGTAAATGATGACAAAGTGTTAGACGGTATCATTCTAGCGTCTGATGTGGTTATGGTTGCCCGTGGTGATTTAGGTGTGGAAATTGGTGATGCGGCCTTAGTGGGTAAACAAAAACATATTATTGCCCGTAGCCGTCAGTTAAACCGCGTAGTTATCACGGCAACGCAAATGATGGAAACCATGATTGAGCAACCTATGCCTACACGTGCTGAAGTGATGGATGTTGCTAATGCCGTGCTTGATGGCACAGATGCCGTGATGCTTTCTGCTGAAACCGCTGCAGGAAAATACCCGATTGAAACAGTAAAAGCAATGGCGAGTGTTTGTATCGGCGCAGAGAAGGAAAGATCGGTCACTACCTCAAAGCATCGCGTGGAAATGGCCTTTACTGAAGTGTCTGAAACCATTGCGATGTCGGCTATGTATGCGGCTAATCATTTAGTCGGTGTTAAAGCCATCATCGCATTAACTGAATCGGGTCATACCACAAAAATTATGTCACGAATTTCTTCTGGCTTACCGATTTACTCGTTATCTCGCCATAATAAAACCTTAACTAAGACAGCGATTTACCGTGGTGTTTATCCAGTGTTGTTTGACTCTACAGATGCTGACAATGCTGAAAAAATGGCAGAAGAGGTATTGTCTACCGTGGTTAAAGGTTCTGAGCTGGTTGTTGGCGATAAAGTGATCTTAACGCACGGCGATGTAATGGAAACTGTTGGGGCAACTAACACCTTAAAAGTGCTAACCTTAACTAAAAGTCACTTTGCTTAATATCGTTTTATAACGGTTAACATGACTAACCGTGGTGAACGGTAGTTAACTAAAAATAATCAACTAAAAATAGGTAGCTAAAAGCTACCTATTTTTTTTGTTTTTTTATCGCGCTATTTGTATTCATTGCTTAAGCAACCAACCAATTAATTAATCATTATTAATTAGGTACTCTAAATCGCCAAGTATTTTATCAATTTTTTTGTTGATGCGTTTACGCTGCTTATTAGTTGCCGTTGTCACCATATAAAGAAAAATGTTAGTGAACACCTGATTGTTATTGCTAGTAATGGCATTAAATTTTTCATCTCGTAAACTACGACCATTAACAAATAAACTGTAAAACTCCAATTTAAATTGATGGTCTGGTAAGTTGCCATTTAATAAGTCAGCAAACTGCTGGGTCCAACGTTGTCGGTAAAGCATACGCGGTTCAAATGAGTGCTGAAAGCCTTTGCTCAGCACTGTGACTTGCGATTTTTGCTCAGGGGTTAACTTACCAAACCAGTCTTTAAGTTGCTCTTTCTGCTGGTCCGTGCGTTCTTCTAACCAGTCCTGCTCAGACAAAGCCTCATCATCATCAAGACTCTCTTGATGAGCCTCTTGTAGTGCTTGTAACAATTGCTGTGTTTGCTCGGTTGACAAACTAACAACCAAAGGCTGTAACTTAGGCTCTGTGGCGATTAAAAAGTTTTGCCAATGCTCAGTAAATTGTACAAAGTTAGCCGCGATGTCCTGCTCATTTATTTGCTCGTTAATCGCCATTTTAAGGGCTTTAAGCTGCTGTACATAAGCGGGTAACTGTGTGGTGCGATGCCACAAATGCAATTGTTCAAACTCATCATCGAAGCGTTGCTGTTGTTGCTCAGTTAGCGTGACATAATCATCAAGATACCAATGAGTCCACCAATCTAAATGGTTATAGACAAAACGGAAACTACAGCCGGATAAGAACACAGCCATTAATAGCCAAATTAGTATTAGTTTTATTTTTTTCATTTAATATTTCTCGTACAACTTATAGCCATTGAATTAAGCCTAGTTATTGACCTAGAGTAAACTATGCGCGCCTTAATGAAAAACTATTTTACCTTAAGGTAAATCACTGCTAATTTGAAATACATTCCTCGGACATTTAAAACGAGAAGAAAGCTATGCCGACTAGTAATCCAAAGAAGATCAAACCGGTTAAGAGAATCGCTGTTTTAACCAGCGGTGGCGACGCACCAGGTATGAATGCTGCTATTAGAGCTATTGTTATTTCCGCACAGCATTACAAAATAGCAGTGATGGGTTTTTATGCTGGTTTTAATGGCTTGATTGACGATATGTCAATGCCACTTAGCGTTAAAGACGTCGCAAATATTATTCACAAAGGCGGTACTATTTTAAAAAGTGCGCGCTGCCCCGCGATGAAAACACCCTTAGGTATAGCGCAAGCAGCAAGCACTCTGTTAAAAGAAAAAATTGACGCCTTAATTGTTATTGGTGGTGATGGCTCATTTGCTGGCTCAATCGCCTTGCAACAGGAGTGGTCTGGTCAAATCATTGGTATTCCTGCCACCATTGATAACGATATTGACGGTAGCGATTTTACTATAGGTTTTTCAACCGCCATCAATACCGCTATAGAAGCAATAGATAAAATTCGCGATACGGCAGAAGCATTTGAGCGTATTTTTATTGTTGAATTAATGGGCCGTCATAGTGGTCATATTACTTTTAATGTCGGTATTGCTTGTGCCGCTGAACAAGTTATTTCATTTGAAAATTTTGCCCATAATAATCAAACAACGGGCGAGCAAGAAAAACTACTCACATTAGCGCAAGAAATAAAACTCGCTCAAGCCAATCGACATGCCAGCTATATTATTGTCATTGCTGAAAATGTATGGCAAGGAGGTGCCTCTGTGTTAGCTCAACAGCTACAAGCCATAGCACATATCGATTGCACTGCCTGTATTCTTGGCCATATTCAACGGGGTGGCTCACCGGTTGCCAAAGATCGAATTTTAGCAACCAAATTGGGGGTGGGTGCTGTACAAGCCATCATAGCTGGAAAATCAAATATCATGATTGCAGAACAGAATAATACTGTGGCTACGGTGGCCTTACAAACAGCCATTATGCACCAACAAGGGGTTAGTGAAAGTTTAATACAAGCACAGGAAAATATTTTAGCTTTAACCGCGCAACGTCTTTGTTAGCTCTTGTTCTATTTATATTTGTTTAGTCTTGTTAAGTTATTAAAATTGGCTCAGCTTTCATTATTTAAGCGTATTTTACGAAGCTATTTACTGAACCTATTTACTGAACCAAAGTTTTTTGAGTAAACTTTAAGATTTTGATTAACGATCTTTGATGAGCAATCTTGCTTGTTGTTGATCAAAAAACTGTTCGAGAAAATCAATTAAAAGTCGCAATTTTTTTGACTTGGCAGCCCCTGGCGGAAATACCCCATAAACATCAATGGCTTTAAGCTGGTAATCGTCTAATACCGTTTGCAAATGCCCTGCTTTAATTTTTGGCCAAGCATCATAGGTTGGGATCCGCCCTAAACCATGGCCACCCACAACAAAAGCCGTTCTTGCCGTAGCATTATTGGTGGTTATTGTGCCTTTTATATCAACGGTATGTGACCGACCTGACTTTTCTAGTGTTAACTTATTACTGGCTAGTTTATAAACAACCCAATTATGTTGGCTTAATTCACTTGGTTTATCGGGCCGACCATATTGCTCAAAGTAGTCTGGTGAGCCACAGAGGCAGGTTGCTAACACAGCAAGCTTGCGTGCTTGCAAGCCAGAGTCTGCTAAAGGCGCTCCTCTAATAGCCAAATCAATCCCTTCTTTGACAATATTGACCACCTCATCTGTCAACATGATGTCGAGTTCAATTTTCGGGTAAATATGACGAAATTTATCTAATGCCGGCACAATAGTATGCAGACCAACACTAACCGGACAGGTGATCTTAAGTAGGCCCTCAGGTTCATTTTTAACGTTTTGAATTTGTTGATTAGCAGCGCTAGCCTGCTGAGCAATAATATGACATCGTTGATAATAATCACTACCTGCTTGCGTTAAGGCAATAGATCGCGTTGAACGATTCAAAAGTGTAATACCAAGCTGAGTCTCAAGTTTTTTAATATGGTAGCTCACTACCGCTCTAGAAAGCCCAATATGTTTTGCAGCCGCGCTAAAACTGCCTTGCTCGACCACATGCGAAAATACCACCATACTTTTTAATTGTTCAAAAGAAATATCCACTTAGTCCCCCTTAATTGACAGTCACCCTTGTTAATAGTCACCCTTATTAAAAATTTTACTCAACAAATATTTTTACTGTGCCTATTTTACTGTACCCAATGGATAAAATAATTAACCAATAGTTAATAAAGATAATGGGGAAAAATAAAGCCACCCTATTGATACTCATATGGATATAAGCCAATAGCGCAATGCAGGATAATATGAGCAAGTCATACTTAGGTATGTCATTGCGCACCACCATAAAGTTGACTATGTTGAGGTTCAGATTTGAAGTTGATCACTTAATTGCTCGGCTTGCTACAACTTACACCCAATACATTGTATCAATAATTAAAACAATGTTGTCAACTTTATCTGCATTGTATTAAAAGCAGTTAAGCATATACTTGACACATAAATGAGATGCATAAATAGGCACTCACAGAAAGTTTACTTTGAAATTAACTAGCATAGGAAAATTTAAATGACTGTAACAAATACAACTAACGTATTAATGGTAATAACTTCACATGACAAGCTAGGTAACACAGGTGAAAAAACTGGTTTCTGGTTAGAAGAGTTTGCTTCACCTTATTATCAATTAATTGACGCAGGCTTCAGTGTCACATTAGCCTCCCCCTTAGGTGGACAACCGCCGTTAGACCCAAAAAGTGCCGAAGCCGACTTTCAAACTGATGCCACTCGTCGTTTTGAGCAAGATAAAGCAAACCAAGCAGTATTGGCAACAACAACCAAGTTAGCGCTGATTGATGCGAATGATTACGCCGCTGTTTTTTATCCAGGTGGTCACGGTCCAATGTGGGATTTAACCACTGACCAAAAATCAATTGCCTTGATATCAGCATTTATCGAGCAAAATAAGCCGGTAGCTGTCGTTTGTCATTCAACGTCAGTATTGCTTAATGTTAAAGATAAAAATGGCGCTGCAATCGTACAAGGTAAAAAAATAACAGGTTTTACTAACAGTGAAGAAGACGCGGTGCAATTAACCGACATTGTCCCTTTTTTACTGGAAGACGAGCTAGTTAAGCAAGGTGCCAACTACCAAAAAGGCGACGACTGGGCATCATTCGTTGTTGAAGATAGCGGTATTATCAGTGGTCAAAACCCAGCAAGTTCAAGCGAAGTAGCCACGCGTTTAATTAAGCAATTAAGCTAACAGCTTAACCTTATACTAAGTAAAGCAGCATAATAAAAAGACACGGGTTAAAGCTCGTGTCTTTTTATTAGCTTGATGGTGGTTAAGCGAGTCATGTTAGCGCTATTGATCAACTTATCTAGCCCTAAGTAACGATAACCCACTAATCTAGCCATAATGTGATCTTTTAATGACTCTGGTCATTGATATTCAAACGAATTAGCGCGGGTAGATAAAAGAAAATTCACTTCTTGAGTATCTCCATCTGTCCTTTGGTACTAAGTCTCACTGGGATCGTCATACCAAAAATGTCGTTATTAAGCTTAAATAAATAACCAGTCTAGTGAAATTATTGCAGAAATGAGTTTCCTTACAGTTTATTGAATTCTCCTAGCCATTCACTGAAGCTAGGTGATACTTTTTTCACTGTATGAAATTGATGGTCAAAAAACCAGACGGGTATATCTATCTGCTGTCGTTCACAATCACTCAGTTTGAAACAAAACATGTTGCCCTTACAGTCAGAGGCAAACAAAATATGGCCTTTGGGCATGCCACTCATTTCATATAACTTGGATAATGAATATACGTCTTCAAGACTTAAAAAATCTTGTACCTCAGATATATCGACACCTAAATCACATATTCTGCTTAACACATTCGGTGTGTGCACTAAGCCATAATTCGATAGTAAGTATTTATAGGTGTTAGGGAGAATAGCCGCTAATCGTTGTTCAAGTTCGGCTATATCAGCGCTATCGATTGGGGTCATCGATTGTTTGCTGCCCCAATTTTTTACAAAAAGATCAATACTGTGCATTTAAAAAATTCCAGAAGTAACGACTATTATACAGCTGTATATTTTGGTTGATAATTAGCATAGCCGCTGAAAAAGCCAACTGTTTCTTGTTATATTTTAAATAAAACAGTCACAGCGGCTTATATTATTTAGCTGGGTGCTTGTCCCGTTAAAGCGCTTAACAAATCGCTGTTAACATAGATTGTCCTAACTCGATATAAGCATTAGCATCTTCGCTAATCGCTTTCGATTTAAGATGATCAGCAAAACCTAGTCTGGCAGTCATGGCCAACCAAAATACGGCACTAATGAAACCTACAACACGCCATAAGGTAGACTTTGCCCACTTAAGCGCCAAAGTGATAGAAAGTACATAAATGACAAAACCAGCTAATTTTGATGATGCCCAACCATTAACAAAGGGATATAAGTTAAGTGGATTAACGGCAACGAGGTAAATAAAGGTGCAAACAAAAAGCGTATATAAAATATGTGGCCCAATCTTCAGCAGCTTATTATTGACCTTATCAGAGCCTTTCATTGTTAAGACAAAATTAATCATGAAAAAGATAAAAGTAAGCATAATTATAGTCAGATGGGTGTGCTTAACTATCATGTACATATGGTTGATCCCTAAAGTGCTTTTATTTATTACTAAGACCTGCAGTATATCTTTTGTTTGAGTCGGACAACACCATAACGCTTATATTAATTTTCTCAATTAGCTCAAACACGTTAGCCTTGATTTATTAATAAATGTAGGCTCACTATGCCACCACAGATTTTTTAACCTTTTCTTTATAACTGCGGCTAACTTTTAACTCTTTGCCGTTTGTCATGACTAAATAATATTCACCATTGAGCTGGCTGCAAAACTTATCAATATAACTTTTGTTCACTATGGTAGAGCGGTGGCTGCGTAGAAATCGTCGAGGGTCTAACACTGCTTCAAGTTGTTTCATGGTTTTACGAAGAATATGAGTGTTATCGTCAGTATGAACACACATATAATCGCCGGCAGCGTCGATCCATAAAATATCTTTTACCGGCACTCGGCTAACTTCACCAGCATCTTTTATCGCTAATACATCAGAATAACTCGACACACTGACCGGTTCGTTATTTTCTAGCTCTTGTAAAATTTTTTCACAATCGTTACCGGTAACGTCACTCACTAAACGCACTAATTTTGACTTATGAAGGGCATTAACTTCACTACTGATACTTTGGCGTATTTTATCTAAGGTTTGAGCAAGGCGTTGTTCGTCAGCGGGTTTAAGTAGATAATCCTGTGCATGTACTTCAAAAGCCTGCATAGCGTATTGGTCAAAAGCGGTAACAAATACCACCATAGGTAAATGCAAGCCCTGTGCAATAATAGCTTCAACGACTTCAAAACCATTTAAGCCCGGCATTTGAATATCAAGAAATATTAAGTCAGGTTGATAGGCTCTAACGGCTTCTAATGCTTCTCTGCCGTTAGTACATTGGGCAATAATGTTGATGTCTTTGTGCTCTTGCAGACGAACCGCCAAGCCTTTTCTAGCGAGGGGTTCATCGTCAACAATTATGGTGTTGAGCTGTTTGCTCATATTCGACCGCCAACTTCATAAGGAATTCGTATACTGATTTTAACACCAGTGGGTATATTGTTGGCAACAACTAACGAAAAATCATTCTGATATAAAGCTTGCAATCGTTCTCGGGTATTGACCAAACCGACACCATTTTCACGAAATAAGTTACCATTGTTAATATCTGCACCTGGGCCATTATCAGCCAACTCAATCAGTAAATCGTTACCAAAACGATGCACAGACACGATAATTGCACCGCCTTGCTCTTGTACTGCTACCGCATGTTTTATTGAGTTTTCAGCTAAGGGTTGTAATATCATGCTCGGCACTAAGGCCAAGTTACAGTCGCTAGCCACATTAAATGTGACTTGTAAGCGCTCTTCAAAACGTACTTTTTCAATGTCTAAATAAAGCCTTAGGGCTTGCAACTCACTGTCGAGTGTTACTCGCTTCATAGGGTCTTTATCCAGCGAGTAACGTAAAAACTCACTTAACTTAGTGACCATACCATTGGCGGTTTTGTTTTCTTGTACCAAAATTAGCGTTGATATCGCGTTTAGGGTATTAAACAAAAAGTGAGGGTTAAGCTGATAACGCAGCATTTTTAACTGTGCTTGATGGGCAACCGCATTGGCACGTAATACATTCTGTTTTTCTTTTTGCAGCATTTGATAATATTTAGTACCAAAATATAAAGCACTCCAACTTAAAATAATGAAGAAGGATAATAGACTGTTTTTTGTGTAATAAAGCCAAAAATCAGGGCGATAGCCGTGCTTGTATATTTCCCAATAATTAATATTTTTTACCACTTGCCATAATACGCCGGTACAATAAGAGGTTAATATCACCACGATGGCGATTTTTAACGGTGTGAAATTCCAAACACGACGATAAATATACCTTAACGGCACCGTAAATAACCAACCGGCATAGGCATTCAATAAGATAATAATCAGAAAAATATCGCGTAAATCGTGCAGTAATGAACCTAAGTAATGTACTAAGGCAAAACCACACCAGCCAGCTGTATGAACCAACCAAAATAAGCGATTTCTATTTTCTACAAATTCTTTCCAATTCACACAAGACACCAGTAAGTGGGGTTAGTGCAATTATGCGCTAAGCACACGACGCTAGCACTACCACTAGTCTTAAGATTTGTACGCCTTATCTCATTTCATCTAAGAGCCTATTTACCTCTGGATGCCTAATTGCCAGTAACATTAATTGCTTTATTGACAATATTTTGTACTTTATTAGCTTACGGCCCTGATATTGAGTTAAATACCATAAGCTATTGATTAAAATTGAAAAATCAAAGTAACACGTAACTAGTAGTGGCGAGGTATTACTGTTTTCCTGTGTACTCTCTGTTAAATTGTCGATAATTTTTGTTAATTTTCGTTGCTGATTTAAGCGAGTTAATGCTTGCTGATAGCGCGATGTAATCATTTCAACTTTACTGCTATCAATGCTATTAACCGCCATTAGCATCCCAAGGTCATATTCTATTGGTGCGATACATGCACATTCAAAATCAATTATTTTATATAAATTTCCTGGGTTTTTAGTCTCATTTTTCAACGCTATAATATTGCTGTAATTAGCGTCACCATGGCAAAAAACGTGGCTGGTGTGCTGCACTATTTTATGAGTGTCGGCCAAGTTTTGTTGAAAGACATTGACTAAGGATTTTAGCGCCTGATATTGAGTAGAGCTAAGTACTATATTTTGCAATAATTGCTCAATAGTGGCGGATATATCCAGACTCGGTAAGTAAGACTGTTTTGATAGCAAATCATCGGTTAGTGATATTTTTTGTGTTAAGTTTTGATGATTGCTGTGACTACTTTCGCTCTTACTACTCGTACTCGACGGAGCAATGTTATGACAGCGCGCCAATAGCGCTATTGTGACGGCTAACTTTTCTTCTTCACTCTGCTTGCCGTTATCTAGGTCCTGACCTGCTATAAACTCAGTAATTAACCAGTTTTGTCCAACATATATTAGCTTAGGAGAAATTCCAGCTCTGGCCGCGAGTTGGCTCGCTAAAGGTTCTATACTATCAACGATTAAATACTTGGCAAAATAGATTTTATTTTCATGGCTAACTTGAAAACAAGGCTGGCTTAATCCTGCATTAATAACACTGATATGATCTACCTTGAGATTAAAACAAGGTAGATGGCTTAATTTTAGTGCTAGCGATTGTTGCTGCTGGTCTATTATTGCTTGATCAAATGTCAAAATGCTTCCTACAAGTTACCACAACTCTAGATTCTATCAGACAATCCTTTAGCCCTGTCTCCGACTTTTTATCTGACAAGTTAGCCTGCAACAGAATTATTGATGCACAGGTTATTGTGCTCTGGGTTAAATTGCAGTTTATATTGTTTGCGCCATTGCCAGTAACCATAAGCCGCTAAGATCACGAAACTGCCAAAGAGTGCTGCTGTTGGGATCAAGCCCTTTTCAACATAGAGATAAATCGATACTAGATCAATCACAATAAAATATAACCAATTCTCTAATACCTTTTGGGTAATTAGATAAGTAGCAAACACCGCAAAAACCGTGGTGGCACTATCAAGATATGGAAAATGTGCTGGGGTATAAGTCGCCATTACCCAACCTAAAACTAACGACACAAGCGTTAAAAGCACAATAATACGGCTATGGCGCTGTAAGGTCCATTGGCTATACAAAAGCCTATTCAAATCAGTAAGGGTGTTTGAGGGGGTATTTTTATGCCAGCAAAACCAACCATACACAGCCATCAATAAATAATATAACTGCAGCAAGCTGTCCATCCAAAGATAAACATCATAAAAAATAACCGTATATAACACAGTACTTAATATGGCAGCAGGCCAGCACCAAATACTACCTTTTGCCGCTAAAACCACATACAGTAATGATGCGACCACCGCGATCAACTCTAATAAGGGCAAGGTGGTGAAGTAAGTAAAAATTTCACTGGTTGCACTGATTGCATTCGCCATTATGTTTCGGCTTCTACAACAGAGCGATCGCCACCGATAAACTTGCAAATAAATACCGCAGCATTTAGCGTTTGATGTACATGTTTAATTTCTGCCATCACATGCGCCGTGGCTAAGTCATAATCGCCAAATACTTGTGTACTCATACCGTTGGTCACTACCTTGAGTCCTGGAACTAAGCGTAAACGTTTAATAAACGCCCAGATTTCTGTTTTAAATTTTTCTTCCGCTAACGGGTATAAACTAATTTCAATTGATATTTTCATAAATAACTTTCTTCTTATTTGACCAGTACCGCGTTGTAGCCTATTAAACACTTTATCTAATAGGCTACACCATTCATTGATATGTAAACTATTTGCTAAGACCTAACAGATAGAGGCAAGTTGCTAAGCACAAGTATTTACCTCTATTTTCTTAGAAATTATAATCAAATGTTGCACCAAATACCGCCGGCTCAGCTAATTGATAATAGGCTTTTGCGCTATATTCGTCTCTTGGGTCATTGCCAAAATAGAAACCACGCGTAGCATAACTTTCATCAAACAAATTACGCGCCCAGACCTTCACTTGCCAGTCATCTTTTGCATAACTCATTGACATATTAACCACTTCAATTGCTGCAGATTTTTCATTATGACTATCAGAGAATAAAAATTCGTCTTTACCGTCAACAGAAATATTCACCCGTAAGTGATCTGATAATTGATAATTCAAACCAAGATTAAATTGGTAGCTAGGGGCATGTGCTTGTTCGTCACCTGATTTATCATGGCCGTCAGCATCAATAAAACCATTGTATTGGGTATCTAACAATCCAACAGCGCCATAAATTTCAAGTTCAGGGCTGATCTGCCACCCTGCCTCTAGTTCAAGACCTAAATTGGTACCGGTTGCCGCATTACCTAAATATGAAACAAAGTCGGTACTGCCATCTTCACGTTCTTGTAAAAATGACGTGCGCACCTGCATATCGTCCCTGTCCATGTAAAATACGGCGCTTCGAACATAGGCTTGATTATCCAATAAACTGACTTTATAGCCTAATTCGTAATTCCACAAATACTCAGCCGTGAACTCACGAAGTTCAGTAGGTAAACTGCCCTCAGTGTTGGCACCTCCGGCCTTGTAACCACGATTCACTGAGCCATAGAATAAATTATTTTTATCCGCTTGATACGACAACACCACTTTACCACCGACCATGGTATCGCTTGGATCAAAACTCAGTTGCTCTGAATCGGTATAATCTGCGTTTCTGCGCTCTAACCTTAAACCGGTTGTTAGACTTAACTGCTGAGTCAGTTGGCTATCAAATTGTATGAATGCCGCCATGTTATCGCTATCAAAAGACGAGCTAAAATCACTAGACAAATAGGTATATTGACGTAATAAATCTTCTTTTTCTTGCTTGAAGTATATGCCTGTTACCCAAGCGGTACTGCCATTAAAAATTTCACCTCCTTGCTCTGAAAGCGCTCTTAGCTCAAATGTCGCTGATGTTTTATCACGAAAATAATGATCTTCTGAGCTATATTCCCAAGCCGGACGAATACCCACATAGGCCCAATCTTCATCATAGCCGTAGTCTAATGCTGAGTCAGCATAGCTGATGATAGTCTCCAGCGTAAAATCGCTAACGCCTTGATAGGTAAATTTAGTCGCTAACGCTTTGGTATCTTGGCGATCAAAACCGGGTTGGTCTGATAAGGTATGACGTGTATTATCCAGTGAAAAGGCATCATAGCCATTGTCAAAATCCGCAATAAATGTAGTTATATCAAGGGTTAAATTTTTGCTTATCGCAATAGCTAACTTACCACGCATGGTTAATTCATCACGGTTGTTAGTGTCATCACGATGTAAAAAGTCATTAATGATAAAACCATCACTACGGTACTGTTCAACCGCTAAACGGTAGTTTACCTTTTCAGTGGCTGGACCGGATAAAACCAAACCAGCGCTATAACTGTCATAATTTCCAGCAGATAGTCTTACTTTACCTTCAAAGACATCGGTAGGCGCACTTGAAGTGATATTTATCATGCCGGCCATAGCATTAGCACCAAAGCGTGTACCTTGAGGACCACGATAAACTTCAACTTGTTCAACATCGAAAGTTGACGCTATGCTGCCGATACTAGAAAAGTCTATACCGTCGATCACTAAACCCACAGAGGGATTAATCGGTTCTTTGAATTGGCTACGCTCACCAATACCACGTATTTGATAATACCTAGCGCGCTGTGTGCCACTAGAGAAATTAACATTGGGTGTTCGAGCAATTATTTCTTCTAAGTTCTGTGCATTACGCGCGCTAATTTCATCGCTAGCGATAACAGATAAAGAACTGGCGGTTTTTTGTAGTGACGTAGAGCGGAAGTCGCCGTCTATGGTAATAACTTCTATTGTTTGCTCTGCCGTATTAATAGGGCTGTCAGCGGCAAAAGTTGTAGAAGCAACCATGCTGGTTAAAATAGCTAAAGTAATAGGTGATTTTGTAAATGTCATTATGATCTCATAAATTCGATTAGGAATACGTTATGGGATCCGGCATGGGGAAGTGAGGTAGCTACTCGGTTTAATCTGTAGCATTATAGTTAGCAAGCGAGTAATGCCTAAAAAATATAAAGTTACATAACGGTAATGCGATTAGCTTAACCATTCCTACGCCGGTACTATCCGGTTCAGGTTCTAAGGGTTCGCTTCGCATCTCAGCCATTAAAATCGTAAACAATTTTCAGGCACCCCTTGGTTCGATATGCATACTAACAATATTTATTTAAAAGTACAGCGTAAAATCTAAATAAACAAAAACTTTATATTGCCTTATCTTAACTTGAACTAGGGGTAATAAGTCATGAGCTTTATCGCATAACATACTTATTCAAATAATTAATTTACTTAGGGTTTAACATTCTCCCTAACGGTTCTCCCCCCACTAAATGCAGATGAATGTGATAAACCTCTTGGCCAGCGTGTTGATTACAATTCATGATCAAACGATAACCGTCTTCTGCTATTCCCTCTGCTTGTGCCAGTTTCTTCGCAACAGTAAACATACGACCAATAGTTAGCTCATCTTCTACTTCAATATCATTAACTGTTGGAATGAGCTTATTAGGTACAATTAAAATATGACTTTTAGCTTGCGGAGTAATATCACGAAACGCCGACACAAGATCATCTTGAAAAAGTAATGGTGCGGGAATTTCTTGGCGAATAATTTTTGAAAATATAGTTTCTTCTGCTGTGTTGTTATCAACCATGGTTTACCCTCTTTATACTTATGAATTTTTAGATCTTGATCATTTATAGTTTAACGATAAACACGCTGATGACAAGGCTATATGTCATCAGCATGTTAAATTCTTTGGCTTTAATTAACTGAGTTAATTCACTATCACTGATTGGCAATTAACGTCATCAATTGGCTATAACGAAAAACGCCAGTCAGGAATTAACTGACTGGCGCGATTAATAGCCTATTTTTATATTTTTTATTTTTCTGTTATCTATTGCTGATTAACATGACTACAGTGCGCGGCGCTGAATAACGGCTTGATCAAGTTCAGCGAGCAAAATTTCAGTATCTTGCCAGCCAATACATGCATCTGTGATGCTTTGGCCATACGTGCCTGTTTCACCCAGCGCTAAGTCTTGACGACCTTCAACTAAATGGCTTTCTACCATCACACCAAAAATTTGTTTATTACCGGCAGTCATTTGTTGGCAAACGTCACGACAAACTAACATTTGATTTTCAAACTTTTTACTACTGTTAGCATGACTAAAGTCAATCATGATATTGGTATTTAAACCTGACTTATCAAGTTGTTCGGTAACCGATTTAACACTATCAGCATCAAAGTTTGTGCTTCTACCACCACGTAAAATGATATGACAATCTTCATTACCTGCTGTTTCAACAATGGCAGAATGGCCATATTTAGTTACCGAAAGGAAATGATGTGAAGCACTCGCAGCGCCAATAGCATCAATAGCCACTTTAATCGTACCATCGGTACCATTTTTAAAGCCAACTGGGCATGATAAACCTGAGGCTAATTCACGATGAACTTGGCTTTCTGTCGTGCGTGCGCCAATGGCACCCCAACACATAAAATCAGCCATATATTGTGGGGTGATCATATCTAAAAACTCACCGGCGGTAGGTAAGCCTAAGTTATTTAAATCAAGCAGTAACTTACGGCCAATACGCAAACCATCGTTAAGTTGAAAGCTATTGTCCATATAAGGGTCGTTGATAAGTCCTTTCCAGCCGACAGTAGTTCTTGGCTTTTCAAAGTAAACTCGCATAACAATTTCTAGCGTGTCTTGATATTTTTCACGCAATTTAACTAAGCGCTCACCATATTCCAAGGCCGCTTTGGGATCATGTATCGAACATGGCCCGATAACCACAAGCAAACGATCATCTTGATTATTAAAAATGTCACTTATGGCTTTTCTGCCAGTAAAAACCGACTTTGTTGCTTGTTCTGATGAAGGAAATCGCTCAAGTAATGCGATAGGAGGTAAAAGTTCTTTGATGTTATTAATACGAACGTCGTCGGTTTGCTCAAACATATTTTGTCTCTTTATACTGCGAATAATTGCTACTCAATATTTACGTCTAGACACCTAGATGATTAGCCTCTTGGTTAATTTATCAGTGTTATCACGCTAATAGCAACATAAAATACGAAAAAGACGGTATAATAAAATCATCTTACATCAGAGCAAGATAAATACGCTTATTGTAGAAAACTCTGGTCGTATTTTTCATCAAACATATTCATCTAGGTTGCCAATAACTATGACGCATTCTCAGCTACCATTAATTGATTTACACCGACATTTAGACGGTAATATCCGCCCTAAAACCATTTGGGCATTAGCACAACAACATCACATCGTTTTGCCTGAAACTGACTTTGAAGCCTTTATTCCACATGTGCAAGTACAAGGTAGTGAAAGCGATTTATTAGCTTTTCTCAGTAAACTTGATTGGGGCGTTGCTGTGCTTAAAACCTTAGATGACTGTAAGCGCATAGCGTTTGAAAACGTTGAAGATGCCTTTAACGCGGGTATTCATTATGCAGAATTACGTTTCTCACCCTATTACATGGCCATGAATAATAACCTTGTGGTTGCTGATGTTGTTGCCGCGGTTATTGATGGCGTTAACGCAGCATGTAAAATATATGACGTAAAAATTAACCTGATTGGTATTTTGAGTCGAACCTTTGGTGTAGAAAAGTGCCAAGCAGAGTTAGACGCCCTACTTACTCATAAGCAACATTTAATTGCGATTGATTTAGCTGGAGATGAATACAATTTTCCGGGTGAAATGTTTGTCGATCATTTTAATCAAGTACAAAAAGCACAATTAAATGCCACTATCCATGCGGGTGAAGCTGCAGGACCTGAAAGCATTTGGCAAGCTATAAACCAACTGCATGCTAAGCGCATTGGTCATGGTGTTGCATGTCATCGCGACGAGAAGCTTATGGATTATATGGTAAAGCATGATATTGCTATTGAGTCTTGTTTAACGTCGAACTATCAAACTGGTACTATTAAAGATTTAAGTCAACATCCCATTAAAGACTTTCTAGCCCGTGGATTATTGGTTTGTTTAAATACTGACGACCCTGCGGTACAAGGTATTGAGCTAAAAAATGAATATGATCTTGCTCGTAATACCCTAGGTTTTGATGATAACGATATAAAGCAGCTGCAAGAAAACTCGCTTAAAGCGAGCTTTTTATCAGATAGTGAAAAATCAGCATTAAAGCATAAAGTGCTAAATAATGACTCAAGCTCATTGTTGTAATTGTTGATCTTAAGTTAAAATAATTAATTAACAATCAACTAGGAGAACACGTGTACGAAGTTATTATCGCGACAATAACAGGTATTGTGGTGGGCTTGATATTTTCATTACTGAAATTACCCATACCTGCACCCCCTGTTTTATCAGGTATTGCCGGAATTTTCGGCATTTATTTAGGCAGCATCGGTTATCACTGGATCATCGAGCGCTTTTTCAGTTAGAATTCTACTTTCAACATTTAAAAAACATATCAGTAAAACACCCTTGATAGCGGCTGAATTGATACCATATATCGGCAATGGCTAAAAACTTACTGTGATTGAACACCATTAACAAAGGTTAACTCTCATGGCAACAGCACACATAGAAGCAAACGCAGGTGATTTCGCTAAAACGGTACTTATGCCGGGCGACCCACTACGCGCAAAATATATAGCAGAAAATTTTCTTGATGATGCAAAATGTGTCACCCGTGTACGTAATATGTTTGGCTACACAGGTAGCTATAAAGGCAAACCCGTTTCAGTGATGGGCTCAGGAATGGGTATACCTTCTATTTCAATCTACGCGACAGAATTGTATAAAGACTATGGCGTTGAAAGCATTATTCGCATTGGCTCTTGTGGCGCAGTTCGTGATGATATAAAACTACGCGACATCATTGTTGGTATGGCCGCAAGCACAGACTCAAATGTTAATCGTTCACGTTTAAATGCCTGTGATTTCGCCGTTACCGCTGACTTTGAGTTATTATATAACGTAGTAAAAACAGCGGAAAAAACCGGTAAAAATATTCGTGTGGGTAATATTTTTACCTCTGATTTATTTTACACGCCGCAACCAGAAATGTTTGCCTTAATGGAAAAGTACGGTATTTTAGCCGTTGAAATGGAAGCAGCAGGTTTATACGGTGTTGCTGCTGAATATGGTAAAAAAGCACTGACAGTGCTAACCGTGAGCGATCATATTAAAACCGGTGAGCAAACCACAGCTGATGAACGTGAAACAACTTTCAAAGATATGATGGAATTGACCCTAGATAGCTTGTTGTAAAGATTAAGCTAGACAGTAAAAATCCAGTCTGTTGACTGGTTTTTTACTGTCTAGCTTTAACACTATATTATCTATCTTAATTACTTCACTGCTCGTGAACAATGATCAATAATTACAACTTAATCTTTCCTTTATTGAACTCTAATGTGCGCTGACCTATACCCTTAACATTTTTTAAATCATCAATAGATGTAAATGCACCATTTAACTCTCGATACGCGATGATTGCTTTTGCTCGTTTTTCTCCCACACCTTTTAATAAAGCTAAAGTTTCAATATCCGCTTTATTAATATCAATAACTTGTATTTCTTGTGATGAAATAACGGCTGGCGTTTCGTTGAAGCCTACAGCTTGAAGTGGCAATGACATTGCCGTAAATAAGATAATAAGATAATAACAGATATGCTTTTTCATAAGACCTTCCTTCTAATAAAATGAATTTCCATATAAATGAATTATCATAAATATAAATAATAATTCACTTTATTTAGGTTTAGAAGTCTTATCGTTACTTGTCAAATAGATAGGGTAATAAATAATTTAATCGTTGAAACTAACTAATTGATTGGTTAATTTCTTGTAATACAGCCTGTGGATTTTCAGCTTTAGTGATCGGTCGACCAATCACTAAATAGTCGACGCCAACATCTATTGCTTGTTGAGGTGTCATAATACGTTTTTGATCATCGGCATTGCTCCCCGCTGGGCGTATACCTGGTGTGACTAGTTTAAAGTCTTTACCTAATAATTGCTTCAGTGATTCGGCTTCCATTGCTGAACAAACAACACCGTCTAAACCCGCCTGTTTAGTCAAGGACGCTAGATGCAGTACATGTTCAGCCGGTGACTTAGTAATACCTATTCCGGCGAGATCTTCTGGCCCCATGCTGGTTAAAACCGTAACCGCAATCAATAAAGGTGCTTTATCTCCATAGGGCAATAAAGCCGCTTTGGCTTTTTCCATCATTTTAAGACCACCAGAAGCGTGTACATTAACCATCCAAACCCCTAAATCTGCAGCGGCTACAACCGCTTTAGCGACAGTATTAGGGATATCATGAAATTTTAAATCAAGAAACACATCAAAATCACGCTGAACAAGTTCTTTAACAAAATCAGGGCCAAAATGAGTAAACATTTCTTTGCCTACTTTTAATCGACAATCATTCGGCTGAATTTTATCTACAAAAGATAAGGCCTCATCTTTGTTATCAAAATCTAACGCCACAACGACTTTTGCATCTCTCATGCTGTTTTCCTTACTAGGTAAATATTGTTAATTATTATGTTTTGTCATTTGCATCAGCAAGTCAAAAATTTTAGGCTTAATCTGCTAACACTGTAAAATTGGAGCACTTAGAGTGTGGCATTACTCACCATCTAAACCCCGTATCGGTTTAAGTTGCTCCCAATCATGGCATGAAGGACATGACCAATAATGGGTGCTAGAATTAAAACCACAACTTCTACAACTATAGCGGTGCTTAACATTTAGATAAGCTGAAACAAGCTCGCGGATCACTTCAAGATTTTCAGACGTATTTTCAGACTCGCCGTCATTCATTTGCATTTTCACAAAATACTTAAAACCACGAATAGTAGGTCGGCGATTTAATGCTGTTAAGATAAATTTTTTCGCCTGATTAACCCCCTTAACTTGCTCTATATGTGATAAATATTTGATAAGCGCTGATGTAGCACCCGTTTCTTCATAAACCTTTCTGATAAATTGGAAAAATTCTTCTTCAGCATCAAGTGCTTGATAACAAATAAACATTTTTTCTATTACATCAGGGAAAAATTCTTTATCTTGCTCATAAATAGCCTTATAACATTGGCAGGCTTCATTATATTGCTGATGATTTTCATATATTTGTGCCATCAGCCAATTTGCTCGAGACGAATTAGGATCATGGATTAATGCATTGTCTAATAGCTCAATAACTTCAATAAATTCATCTTTTTCTAATGCCAAAGTAGCAAGTTCACAATAGAAATTAGCTAAAGTATGTAAGAGTTTTGTATCACGAGTTTTTGCGATGGCTTTTTTAAGCGCAATACCTTGTTGCCAATCTTTAGTTGATTGATAAATCTTCATTAAAGAGCTTAGCGATTTCAAACCATAAATTTTTGATTTTAGTAATTTATGAAACATCGCTTCAGCGCGATCATATAATCCGGCGCTAAGAAAGTCTTTTGCCAATTCAAATACCGCTTGCTGTTTAGCACTATTAGGTAGGTGTTTTTGGCGCACTAAATGCTCATGCACTTTCAGTGCTCTATCAAGCTCACCGCGACGTCTAAATAAATTTGCCATGGCAAAGTGAGCTTCTACGGTATCATCTTCAACTTTTAACGCTTCAAGTAGATAATCAATCGCTTTATCTTGTTGATTCGAAAATAAATAATTTAATCCAGTAGAATATTTAATAGAAAGTTCTTGTGTCGCTGAATGGTCGTTTTGTTTAACGCTATTGCGTCCCATAAACCAACCATAGCCCATAGCAACTGGTAACAATAAGAATAATAATCCTAGCATACTAAGATTTCTTCTCCGTATTCAGTTGATTATTTTTGCTGGTCTTTATCATGCCAAGCAGCTTCCAAAACAAAGCAAATAATAATCCTAACACAAAACCTATTGAGGTAAATAAACTGACGGCTGCAGCAACTGAAAGGTTAGTTTTTGCAATTAAATAATTTAAGGTAAGTACTTGATCATTTTGACTACCAAATACAAATGCAATGGCAAGTAAGATAAGAAAAACAATAACAGTAGTATAAAGGCGCATAATAGTTCATCCAAAACAACACAAAAAAAAGGCATGCTGATAGCATGCCGTTTAGTCATAAATTCTGCAATTACGCGATTGAAAGATTTACTCTTTCACGTAATTCTTTACCAGGTTTAAAATGTGGAACATATTTTCCATCAAGCTCGACAGACTCGCCAGTTTTTGGGTTCCGTCCCACACGAGGAGCGCGATAATGCAACGAAAAACTGCCAAAACCTCTAATTTCAATACGCTCACCTTTTGACAAAGTGTGCGCCATCATTTCAAGAATTTCTTTAATAGCTTGTTCTACATCTTTCGCAGCTAAATGATTTAATTTATCTGCTAATCTTTCAATGAGTTCTGACTTGGTCATGTGACCTCCAGTGTTCACTATAGCTTCGCGCCATCGGATTTAAACAATAAAGAAGAACTGCTTTAATGCAGCTCTTCTTCTCTTGGTATTGCTAGGAATTATATCTTAGCGTTTTTAAACGCTTCAGCCATTGCACTAAGACCAGATTCTTCTTCTGGTGCTTGGTTCAATGTATCCATAGCTTCACGCTCGTCTGCTTGATCTTTAGCTTTGATTGATAAGCTGATAGTGCGGTTCTTACGATCAACACCAACAAACTTAGTTTCAACGCTGTCATCTACAGATAATTCAGTTGTCGCATCTTCGATACGTTCACGTGAAATATCAGCAACACGAAGGTAACCTTCAACGCCTTCGGCTAATTCAATCTTAGCGCCTTTAGCGTCTACTTCAATAACCTTACCTGTAACAATAGCACCTTTTTTGTTATCTGCAAGATATTGATTAAACGGGTCATCTTCAGTTTGTTTAACACCTAAAGAGATGCGTTCACGTTCTGGATCAACCTGTAATACTACCGCTGAAATCTCATCACCTTTCTTGTATTCACGAACAGCTTCTTCACCGCCAGCCCAAGAAATATCAGATAAGTGAACAAGACCATCAATGCCGCCGTCAAGACCAATAAAGATACCAAAGTCAGTAATTGACTTGATTTTACCTGATACTTTGTCGCCTTTGTTGAAGTTCTTAGCGAACTCTTCCCAAGGGTTCGGGATACATTGTTTAAGGCCAAGAGAAATACGACGACGTTCTTCGTCAATTTCAAGCACCATAACTTCAACTGTATCACCTAAGTTAACAACTTTAGATGGGTGGATGTTTTTGTTAGTCCAATCCATTTCAGAAACGTGAACTAGACCTTCAACGCCTTCTTGAATCTCAACAAAACAACCGTAGTCAGTTAAGTTAGTTACGCGACCTGTAAGCTTAGCGCCTTCAGGGTAACGCTTAGCGATAGCAACCCATGGATCTTCGCCTAACTGCTTCATACCTAGAGATACACGAGTACGCTCACGATCGAATTTCAATACTTTAACTTGAATTTCATCACCAACATTTACGATTTCACTTGGGTGCTTAACACGTTTCCAAGCCATATCTGTGATGTGAAGTAGGCCGTCAATGCCGCCTAGGTCTACGAATGCACCGTAGTCAGTAAGATTCTTAACAATACCTTTAACTTCAATGCCTTCAGCAAGAGAAGCTAATAGTTCATCACGTTCAACACTGCTTTCTGATTCGATAACAGCACGACGAGATACAACTACGTTATTACGCTTTTGATCAAGCTTAATAACTTTAAATTCTAAATCTTTACCTTCAAGATGAGTAGTATCACGAATAGGACGTACGTCTACTAGTGAACCAGGTAAGAAAGCACGGATATTGCTAACTTCAACTGTGAAACCACCTTTAACTTTACCGTTGATAACACCGATAATAGTTTCTTTTTCTTCGTATGCTTTTTCAAGCACTTGCCATGCTTCATGACGTTTAGCGTCATCACGAGAAAGAATAGTCTCACCGAAACCATCATCTGTAGCTTTAAGCGATACATCAACTTCATCACCAACAGAGACTTCTACTTCGCCTGTAAGGCTTTTGAATTGGTCGATTGAAATAACAGATTCAGATTTTAAGCCAGCGTCAACTAAAACGTTGTCTTTTGTGATGGCGACTACAGTCCCTTTGATAATAGAACCAGGACGTGTTTCGATCGTTTTTAAGCTTTCTTCAAATAGTTGTGCAAAATTTTCAGTCATAACTTGTATATAAACTCAGTTATTAATCCAGTCAACGTCATTGTTTCATGGGGTAATTAAATAGTTGCCCAGTGCATCCTTACAGTAGGCGATAGGTTAATGTTCAGTTTGCATTAATCTTTCATTGCTAAATGAGAGGATTTTACTGACCACTTCTTCAATAGAAAGCTCAGTAGAATCAATAATTAACGCACCTTCTGCAGCAACAAGCGGCGCCACCTTGCGGTTTTGATCTCGCTCGTCTCTCAGACGTATGTCATCCAAAAGGCGCGTTATTTTAACATCAAAGCCCTTTTCTTTCAACTGATTAAATCTTCTTTGCGCCCTTTCTTCAGCGCTGGCAGTCAAAAAAACTTTAACTGGCGCATCAACAAACACTATAGTGCCCATGTCACGACCATCAGCAACTAAACCAGGTCCAACTTTAAAAGCACGCTGGCGTCGCAGTAAAGCTTCACGTACGCGAGGAAACGCAGCAACTTTCGATGCTAGAGCGCCTATTTCTTCCGTACGAATGGCGTTAGATACATCTTCGCCTTCCAAAATGACTTTACCTTCACCTTCATTACAGGTTTGAAACTGTACATCAAGATTCGCTGCTACAGGTAATAAGGACTGCTCGTCTTCTACGCTAATATTATGGTGCTGAGCCGCTACGGCTAATACACGATAAATGGCGCCACTATCTAATAAGTGCCAACCTAGTTGCTCAGCGATAATACGCGCAACGGTACCTTTACCCGCACCACTTGGTCCATCAATTGTAATTACAGGGATTTGTTGGTTCATTCAATTCTTCCTAGCTGACTTTTTTCTAACACAATAAGGTGTTAGTTACTTGGGATTAACGTCAATCCTACTTGGTTTGCTAATGCAACAAAATTTGGAAACGAGGTCGCCACATTGTCACATTCTAAAATTGTTATTTCACCTGTAGCTCTTAGAGAGCTAATAGCAAATGACATAGCGATACGATGATCGTCATGACTTTCAACCGTACCTGAAGTTAGCTGGCCACCAGTAATATCGATACCATCAGGGTAAACGGTACAATCAATACCTAGCTCAACTAAGCCATCTGCCATTGCTTGAATACGGTCACTTTCTTTAACACGTAATTCTTCAGCACCTCTTAATCGTGTCATACCCGTTGCACATGCTGCAGCAATAAATATTGCTGGAAATTCATCTATAGCAAGTGGAACATCACGTTCATCAATATCGATACCTTTAAGCGGCGAAGATGATACCACAAGATCGGCAACAGGTTCACCTCCTGCTAGCCGTTCATTTGTAACAAGTATTTTTCCATTCATTTGCTGTAAAATATTAATGGCACCTATACGTGTGGGATTCATCCCAACATTACGAATAGTTATTTGTCCTTCTTTGGCAATTAAGCCCGCTACCATAAAGAAAGTAGCGGAAGATATGTCGCCCGGCACTTGAATATCACAGGCCGTTAACTTGTGGCCACCTTCAATGGATATTTTCTTACCTTGTTCAGTTTCTATCGACTTAACCGGATAACCAAAGGCCGTTAACATGCGTTCTGTATGATCGCGCGTAATGCCAGGCTCAGTCACAGATGTTGTGCCATCTGCGTACATACCAGCCAATAACACACAAGATTTTACTTGTGCACTGGCCATGGGTAATAAATAGTCAATCGCATTAAGTTTTTCATCTGCGGCTAAACCACTACACACAACTGGGGGCGTGCCATCACTAGCGGCGGTAATATTAGCCCCCATAAGTTGTAAGGGTGTGATCACTCGCCCCATTGGACGTTTGTTTAAAGAATTATCGCCAGCCATACGAGTTTCAAACCGTTGGCCTGCTAAAATACCTGAAAGTAGTCTAATTGATGTGCCTGAGTTTCCAATATCTAATAGTCCATCTGGTTTGGTTAAACCATGTAAACCTTTACCCTGTACGGTAACATTGTGTTCGCTATCTGGGCCTTCAATTTCAATGCCCATAGCTTTAAATGTATTCATCGTTGCCAAGCAATCTTGACCAGGTAAAAAACCACTAATATGCGTGGTACCTTCAGCAAGCGCGCCAAACATTATAGAGCGATGAGAACAGGACTTATCACCCGGTACTAAAATATCTCCGCTGACTTTATGGCCAGGTTTAGCCGTTATTGTTAAGGTACTATTTTTTTTAATTTCTAGGTTTGACATTATGATTCCAGTTAAATCTTTCCTTTACGGAAACTTCCCGCTTAACCTAGGCCATTGCTTCACTAGGCTGCTATATTCATTATATTATTGAATGTTGACACTTAATGCTGTTGAGCAAAGCTGTCCATAAAATTAATCAATGCTTGCACGCCTTCTATTGGCATAGCGTTATATATACTCGCTCGCATTCCACCAACCATGCGGTGGCCTTTCAGGGCAGTTAAACCCTGGGCTTCAGCTTGTTTTACAAATTCAGCAGATAAGCTGTCATCCGTTAACCAAAAAGGTATATTCATCAAACTTCTATTTTCTGGCACTATTGAGTTTTTGTAAAAAGTACTTTGATCAATATATTGATAAAGTAACTGCGCTTTATGGTGATTAATTTCAGCAATAGCACTCACACCACCTTTAGCTAATAACCAGTCAAAAACAAGACCCGCTAAATACCAAGCATAAGTGGGTGGTGTGTTATACATTGAGCCATTTTTAGCCTGTATTTCATAGTTCAAAATTGATGGTGTATCTAAGTGCGCCTTACCCAATAAATCTTCACGTACGATAACTATAGTTAAACCCGACGGGCCAATATTTTTTTGCGCGCCGGCATAAATCAAGCCAAATTTGCTGACGTCAAATTCACGTGACAAAATCGTTGACGACATATCAGCAACCAAGGGAATATTACCGGTATTTGGCACTTCGAAAATTTCGATGCCGTCTACTGTTTCATTGGGGCAATAATGCACATAGGCGGCATCTGGGCTAATGGACCATTCGCTACTGGGTTTAATACGTTGAACGCCATCAATATGTTCTATTGCATTGAACACATTAATATTACCGTAATGACTGGCTTCTTCTGCCGCTAATTTAGACCAAGAGCCACTGACGATATAATCTGCTTTTTTAGTCTCACCCAACAAGTTTAAGGCAACAGCAGAAAACTGACCACGACCTCCACCATGACAAAAAAGCACTTTATAATTTTCAGGAATAGCCATCAGCTTACGTAAATTTGCTTCAGCTTGTCCTGCAACAACAAGAAACTCTTTACTTCTATGGCTCAGTTCCATCACAGAGCTACCGGTATCGGCAAAATTTAAAAATTCACTCTGCGCTTTGTTCATTACATCGACAGGTAACATCGCAGGACCTGCGCAAAAATTGTAAACACTAGACATTTAACACTACACCCTTATTTATTAAACTTATTAAATTATAATTGGCCTGACATTGGGTCATCAATAGCAAGTTATTCTATTATCTCACGATATTATACCAGTTCCATTAAATTTGTGATCTTGTTGTGCGCAGGAAAAATAAATCAAAGCACAGGTTTATGGTTCCAAACTAAATCTAAGTACTCACCTTTATATGAACAACACAGCCTAGGGCTATTTTAACGAGCACAAGTGGATAATAACTAAATGGTATGAGTATTTTACCCAATTAATTACCTGTTCATTTTTAATGATGAAAATGAACAAGTAGTTCACTTAATTAATCAAATTGCTATGATAGCCACTGTAAAAATTCACATGAAATTTAGCCGCTACTAGCATACCTGTTTGGTACCTAGCATCAATTCAAAAATAGAATTTGATATAACCATTATCAAGCTAATTAAATGGCTAAATTTTACGCATAAAAAAAGGCGGTTATAACCGCCTTTTTATAAATTAACGACAGTTACTCTGGAGTATCGTCATTATTGAGTGTTGGCTCATCGCCTTCGCTCTCTATATCAATATCAATATCAGGCGCGTTGACTTGCTCACCCTCCATGACTTGAGTTGGCACTAGCTCGCCATCCTCGTTTTCTTCAAATACTTCAACTTCTGCTATTTCATCGATACGTTGTAAGGCAACAACATGTTCACCTTCCATGGTACGAATGATACGAACACCTTGAGTATTACGACCAATAACACTAACTTCACTAACACGAGTACGCACTAGGGTACCATTATCTGTGATCAGCATGATTTCGTCTTGTTCTTCAACTTGCACCGCGCCAACAACAGGGCCGTTGCGTTCGCTGACTTTAATTGAAACAACACCTTTGGTTGCACGACTCTTCGCAGGATACTCATCTAATGCCGTACGCTTACCGTAGCCATTTTCAGTAATGGTCATGATTGGACCATCATTGGTAGGCACAATTAAAGAAACGACTTTTTGCTCACCCTCTAACTTGATACCACGAACACCCGTACCTGTACGACCAATAGGTTTTAATGCCCATTGCTCTAGACCTGTTTCAGGATCAATTTTTATTTCGCCTGTTTCACTGTCACGTCTTTTTTCATTAAAGCGCACTACTTTACCAGCGTCAGAGAACAACATAATGTCGTTAGTTCCGTCAGTAATAGCAACACCAATGAGGGTATCATCATCACGTAAATTCAGCGCAATAATACCATTAGCACGTTGATTTTTATAAGCGGTCAAAGCGGTTTTCTTCACCGTACCTGACGCTGTTGCCATAATAATGTATTTATCTTCTTCGTATTCGCGTACAGGTAAAATAGCCGTAATACGTTCACCTTTATCAAGCGGTAAAATATTAACGATTGGACGACCACGAGCGGTACGACTTGCTAATGGCAATTGGTATACTTTTAACCAATAGAGTTTACCGCGGTCAGAGAAACATAAAATGGTGTCATGTGTGTTGGCAATCAGTAAGCGTTCAATGAAGTCTTCTTCTTTCATTTTCGTCGCTGCTTTACCTTTACCACCGCGACGTTGCGCTTGATAATCACTTAATATTTGATACTTAACATAACCTTCATGAGAAAGCGTTACCACCACATCTTCTTCGGTGATCAAATCTTCCATAGATAAATCATGTGAGGCATTCGTAATTTCAGTGCGACGTTCATCACCAAATTCATCACGAATCGCTTCAAGCTCTTCACGAATAACTTCCATTAAGCGAGCAGGTGTTGCCAAGATATAAAGTAATTCAGCAATTACATCTAATAATACCTTATATTCACTTAAAATTTTCTCGTGTTCTAAGCCCGTTAACTTATGTAAACGTAAATCAAGAATGGCCTGTGCTTGTGGTGGCGTTAAAAAATATTGTCCATCACGAATACCAAACTCTTCTTCAACCCACTCAGGACGTGCAGCGTCATCACCGGCAGCAGCTAACATGTCAGCCACAAGACCTAAGTCCCAGCCACAAGCTAATAATTGCTCTTTTGCTTCGCCTGGTGTTGGTGATTTTTTAATTAATGCGATAATGGGGTCGATGTTAGAAAGTGCAATCGACAAACCTTCCAATAAATGTGCGCGTTCTCGTGCTTTGCGCAACTCAAAGATAGTTCTGCGTGTTACCACCTCACGACGGTGTAAAACAAAGGCATCAATCATTTCACGCAGGTTAAATAGTTTAGGTTGACCGTTGGTCAAAGCCACCATATTTAAACCAAATGAAACTTGCATTTGAGTAAGCTTATATAAGTTATTTAAAATAACTTCGCCCACTTCACCACGTTTCACTTCTATCACCATACGCATGCCGTCTTTATCAGACTCATCACGTAAAGCAGAAATACCTTCTAAACGTTTTTCTTTCACCAAGTCGGCCATTTTTTCAATCAAACGGGCCTTGTTAACTTGATAAGGTAATTCGTAAACAACAATGGTTTCTTTACCCGACTTCTCATCAACTTCGATTCTAGCTCGAGCACGAATTTTAATTTTACCACGGCCAGTAAGATAAGCTTCTTGAATACCCGCTCGACCGCTGATAATGCCCGCTGTCGGAAAGTCTGGACCGGGAATATATTCTAATAATTCTTCAAAACTAATATCGTCATTTTCTATAACAGCTAAACAACCATTAATAACTTCAGTTAAGTTATGAGGAGGAATATTAGTTGCCATACCTACTGCGATACCTGAGGTACCATTAACAAGTAGGTTAGGAATGCGCGTTGGCATTACCGCTGGTATCATTTCTGTGCCATCGTAGTTGGCAACGTAATCAACAGTTTCCTTGTCTAAATCAGCCAAAATAGAATGGGCGATTTTTGACATTCTAATTTCGGTATAACGCATAGCCGCCGCTGAATCACCATCAACAGAACCAAAGTTACCTTGGCCATCAACAAGCATGTAGCGTAATGAAAATGACTGCGCCATTCGAACAATAGTGTCATAAACAGCAGTATCACCATGTGGGTGATACTTACCGATAACATCGCCAACAACACGTGCTGATTTTTTATACGGCTTGTTAAAGTCGTTACCCAACACGTTCATCGCAAAAAGTACGCGACGATGCACTGGCTTTAAGCCATCACGTACATCTGGTAATGCACGACCTACGATTACACTCATCGCGTAATCTAAATAGGAGCTTTTTAGCTCGTCCTCAATATTGACAGGAGCAATATTATTCGCCAAATCGGTCATAAATTGATGGTATCCCTTAACGTAAATCTAATTCAGAAAATTTCGAAATTATTATATTTATAATTAACACAGCATACTAGCATAAATATTTGTCATGCCCTACCGCTTTGTATTGCTTAATCTTGCCGTTAAAAACGGTAAAGTTTCAAGTAAATGCTCTATATTAACCACAACAATAATATGGATTTGATTTCAGAGCTATTTATCAGCTAAATTCAAGCGCCTATACCTAGAAATATTAGCGCTGATTAGTGTTTTAAACATCTCTCATATTCAAGCACTTATTTTACCATCATTGTAACCCATATACCTACAACCTGAGTGTGAAAAAACAAAGTAATGCGGGACTAGCAATGACATTGCAAATAAAACATACATCACCATTTTTTCTGTCGATTTAAGGTCAATCAACTTTCACACTAGGCTTGCAGTAATTATTGCTTTAGAATCGACAATATTAAAAGACCAACAACAATGGTAGTTATGTCTAATCCTTTAAACGTTAATCCAGACGAAATCGCTAAATTTGAACAAGTGGCTAGCCAATGGTGGGAACTTGATGGTGATTTTAAGCCTCTACACCAAATTAACCCTTTACGCCGGCAGTTTATTTGCCAACATGTCGGCGATATTTCTGCTAAAAAAATTATTGATGTCGGCTGTGGTGGTGGCATTTTAGCAGAAAGCCTTGCGCAACTTGGTGCAGATGTTACTGGCATTGATATGGGACAAGCGCCCTTAAATGTTGCCAAACTGCATGCTTTAGAAGCCGGTGTTAGTGTCGACTATCAAAAAATAACCGCCGAAGAAAAGGCTCAACAACAGCCACAACACTACGATGTCGTTACTTGTATGGAAATGCTCGAACATGTGCCTGACCCCGAATCTATTATAAAGGCCTGTGCACAAATGGTTAAACCTGGAGGCTTTGTTTTTTTCTCTACCCTGAATAAGTCATTAAAAGCCTATTTATTGGCGATAGTCGCAGCAGAGAAGATTTTGAAGCTTGTGCCTAATGGCACTCATGACCACAAAAGTTTTATTCGCCCATCAACATTAATAGCATGGGCTGAGTCGTATGAGCTGAAATGCATCGATGCCGCCGGTATTCACTATAATCCTTTGACTGAAAATCATAAGTTAAATTCATCACTTGATGTCAACTATATTCTTTGCTGTCAACGCGTTTAGCCGTACTAGCTTAACGCTGAAACTGCCGCTTGAAATAGCATGGGTGTAAATTAACGCGTTAATAAAAAATTTTATTAACGCCGCAATCCCGCCGATAAAAATAACGATAACAAAATAGAGCGATATTATGTCAACTTCCCATCATTCCACCGTGCAACTTGCCAGCGTACTTTTTGACTTAGACGGCACACTGTTAGATACCGCTGATGATTTAGGCGCGGCATTAAATCATGTCTTAAACCATTACAATAAGCCAACTGTAGCCGCAAAAGATTATCGCCCTATTGCTTCAGACGGTGCTTTAGGATTACTAAACCTAGGTTTTGGCTCAGCCATTAAACAATATGACTATGAAGTTTTACGTCAACAATTTCTCAATTACTATCAAGAAAATATTGCTGAGCATACCTGCCTTTATCCAGGCGTTGCTCAATTACTGAATAATTTAGAAACCAACAATATACCTTGGGGTATTATCACCAACAAACCTGAGGGCTTAACAAAACTGCTTTTACCTTATTACCCTGAATTTGCAAACTGTGCTGTTATGGTCGGTGGTGACACCTTAACTAAACGAAAGCCTGATCCTGAGCCAATATTACACGCTTGTCAGCAAATTAATGTTGATCATAAACAGTGTTTTTATATTGGCGATGCTCTACGTGATATTCAAGCCGGTAATAGCGCCAAGATGACTACGTTCGTGGCTAAATGGGGATATATTCTTCACAACGAAAATTGTCAAACTTGGCAAGCAGATCATATCATCGCTAAGCCATTAGACCTACTCAGTTTTATTAACTGATACTGAGTTATTAACCAATACTGAATAATAAGCTGCACTACTCTGTTAGCTTTAGAACAGTGTTAGAGCAGCTTTACTTTGCTTATGACATTAAGCGATTAACCCGTTTTACTGACAGTAAATCTAGCCCAATGCCAAATGAGTATGAATATTAAAAACAGCACACTTTAGTGGCTAATCACCCCTTCTTATTCACTAGCGTTTTAACTAATAGCATCAAAATATCATCTATTAGCGTTGATAAAATAATCATTCGTCAATTAATGCGTCCAAGAATCAACTAAAAACATAAGCCATTGAATATTAACACTTATTATTTTCATATTACCTTTAGTCATATAAAATATAAAAAATAACTTAAAATAATTTAGGACTAAAAAAAAATAAAAATAACCGTTGCGTTTTAGAAAAATCAAAATTGAAAAGAGCTACTAAGTTAGTTGTTACTAACAGAACTTTCACTGTAAAAAAAGCAACCAATATTCGACAACTTTTGTTCTTGCAATATCACGCAAACCGCACTATCTTGTGATCAGTTTCGTAAAAACCCCAAGATATAGTGCATTTTTCATTCAAAGGCATTTTGAATGAAATACAATTTACCTTGTGTAATATCATCTTGAGGCAATTAACATTATATCCATCTATTTTGGGTGTTTATAACAACAAACAGATTTACAGGTACTGCATGACTAACAAACTTTTTGTCACAAAACGCAATGGTTCAAAAGAACTGATCGACTTAGAAAAAATCCATAAAGTAATTGCTTGGGCTGCTGAAGACCTAGACAATGTCTCGGTCTCTCAAGTTGAACTGAAGTCTCATATTCAGTTCTATGATGGTATTAAAACGTCTGACATTCATGAAACTATTATTAAAGCAGCGGCTGATTTGATCTCAGAAGAAACACCTGATTATCAATATTTATCAGCGCGCTTAGCTATATTCCATTTGCGCAAAAAAGCCTACGGCCAGTTTGAGCCACCTAAGCTTTACCCACATGTCGTCAGCTTAGTAGAGGCAGGTAAATACGATCAGCATTTATTAATTGATTACACTGCTGACGAATTTGAACAGTTAGAAAGCTTTATGGACCACGGCCGTGATTTAAATTTCAGTTACGCAGCCGTAAAACAGTTAGAAGGTAAATACCTAGTACAAAACCGTGTCACCGGTGAAATTTATGAAAGTGCACAATTTCTTTATATTTTAGTCGCGGCTTGTTTATTCGCTAAATACCCGAAAGAAACGCGCTTGGATTATGTTAAAGGTTTTTATGATGCTATCTCTACCTTTAAACTTTCGTTGCCAACACCTATTATGGCCGGTGTACGTACCCCCACTCGCCAGTTTTCATCATGTGTATTGATTGAATGTGGTGATAGTTTAGATTCAATCAATGCTACCTCAAGTTCCATTGTTAAGTATGTTTCTCAACGTGCTGGTATTGGTATCAATGCCGGTCGTATTCGCGCATTAGGCAGCACTATTCGCAATGGCGAAGCATTTCATACCGGTTGTATTCCATTTTATAAACACTTTCAAACCGCGGTAAAAAGCTGTTCACAAGGTGGTGTACGTGGTGGTGCAGCGACCCTGTTCTATCCACTTTGGCATTTAGAAGTTGAAAGCTTACTCGTACTTAAAAATAACCGAGGTGTTGAAGAAAACCGCGTTCGTCATCTAGATTACGGCGTACAATTTAATAAATTGATGTACCAACGTCTGATCAAAGGTCAATCTATTACTTTGTTTAGCCCAAGTGATGTACCTGGTTTATACGATGCATTCTTTGAAGATCAAGAGAAATTTGAAGCGCTTTATGTTCAATACGAAGCTGATGATTCAATTCGTAAAAAATGTATTAAAGCGATAGAACTGTTCACTTTATTTGCTCAAGAACGTGCCAGTACAGGTCGTATTTATTTACAAAACGTTGATCACTGTAATACACATTCTCCATTTGACCCCTCTGTGGCACCGATTCGTCAAAGTAATTTATGTCTAGAAATTGCCTTACCCACCAAGCCTATGGAAGATGTTAATGATCCCAATGGTGAAATTGCCCTATGTACATTATCAGCGTTTAACTTAGGTGCTATTAAAAGCCTTGACGAATTTGATGGTCTAGCTGACTTAGCCGTGCGTGCTTTAGATAGCTTATTAGATTATCAAGATTACCCAGTACCGGCAGCACATACCGCCACTATGGGGCGTCGTACATTAGGTATAGGTGTTATTAACTACGCTTATTACTTAGCAAAAAATGGGGTTTACTACTCAAACGGTAGTGCCAACAACTTAACTCACCGTACTTTTGAAGCGATTCAATACTACTTGCTAAAAGCGTCAAATCAGTTAGCTATTGAACAAGGTGCTTGCCCTAAATTTAATGAAACGCGTTTATCTCAAGGTATATTACCTATCGATACTTACAAAAAAGAAATCGATAATGTTACCGCTGAACCCTTACATTTAGACTGGGAGTCGTTGCGCGCTAGTATTAAAAAACATGGCGTTAGAAACTCAACCGTATCAGCATTAATGCCGTCAGAAACCTCATCACAAATCTCTAATGCAACTAATGGTATTGAACCGCCTCGTGGTTTAATCAGTATTAAGGCCAGTAAAGATGGTGTTTTAAAGCAAGTTGTACCTGAATATGAAAAATTAAAAGATAATTATGAACTTCTTTGGAACATTCCAAGTAATGAAGGTTATCTACAATTAGTTGGCATTATGCAAAAGTTTATCGATCAAACTATTTCAGCCAATACCAACTACGACCCTTCTCGTTTTGAAGGTGGCAAAGTGCCAATTAAACAAGTATTAAAAGATATTTTAACCGCCTACAAGCTTGGTGTTAAGACGATGTATTATCACAACACACGTGATGGTGCTGACGACAACCTAATAGAAGCCGAAGACGATTGTGCCGGCGGCGCATGTAAGATTTAAAGCACCACCAGAGGAGAACATCTGGTTTTCCTCTTTTTTTGCCAATGTATATATCTGGCATAAAAACTAATAAAAATTAGCTTAATTACTATTAAAAGATGAAATATCGCGCCTCAAACGGCGCTATTTCTAGGAGATATAAATGTCGTACACTACGTTTAACCAAACAGCTAACAATGCCTTGTTAGAGCCAATGTTTTTGGGAAACAGTGTTAATATTGCACGATACGATCAACAACGTTTTATGGCGTTTGAAAAACTGATCGAAAAACAATTATCATTTTTTTGGCGTCCAGAAGAAATTGACGTATCAAAAGACCGTGCCGATTGGCAGAGTCTAACTGACTCTGAAAAACATATTTTTATATCTAATTTAAAATATCAAACGCTACTCGATTCAATAACGGCACGTTCAGTTAACACGATATTATTGCCACTAGTTTCACTGCCTGAAGTCGAAACATGGATTGAGACCTGGGCTTTTAGTGAAACTATTCATTCTCGCTCATACACTCACATTTTACGTAATTTATTTACTGACCCTAGTGAAGTGTTTGACGACATCATGGTGAATCCGTCAATTTTGAAGCGTGCTACCAGCATCGCAAAGTATTTTGACTCGGTTATTATCACCACACAATTATTACAGTCGCAAGGCCCAGGTAATTATCAGGTTGAAGGTAAAACCCTAGAGGTTAGCGAACGTAAATTGAAAGAGCGACTATATTTAGCCATTTGTTCGGTCAATGCCTTAGAAGCTATTCGTTTTTATATTAGTTTTGCTTGTTCTTTCGCCTTTGCAGAACGTGAGTTACTTGAAGGTAATGCAAAAATCATTAAACTCATTGCCCGCGACGAAGCACTGCATTTAACGGGTACACAACATATTCTTAATAACTGGATGTCAGGTCGAGACGACCCTGAAATGCAAGAAATCTCTAAAACCATGCGTGAAGAAGGTAAAGAGATTTTCATGGATGTGGTAGAGCAAGAAAAAGAATGGGCTGATTATCTATTTAAAGATGGCTCAATGATTGGTCTTAACGCTGCTATCTTAAAGCAATACATTGAATATATTAGTAATCAACGTTTAAGCGCCATTGGCTTTGATGCACCATTTGATATAAAAAGTAACCCATTACCTTGGATGAATTCCTATTTAGTGAGTGACAATGTACAAGTAGCGCCACAAGAGACTGAGATTTCTAGCTATTTAGTTGGACAAGTTGACTCATCAGTATCAAGTGATGACTTTGATGATTTCGATTTATAGTATTGATGGCTTTTAATATTACTGTCGAGGGACAGAAGATAATGTTCCTCGATGAAGACAAAAATATTCTCAATGCTTTAGAAAGAAAAAATATTGATTCACAATTTCATTGCCGAGATGGCTTTTGTGGAACTTGTCGTTGTTTATTAAAAAAAGGCACGGTTGAGTACGCTCAATTCCCTTTGGCTTTTATCGGCGACAATGAAATTCTCACTTGCTGTTCAACGCCTACCAGCGATATAGAAATAGATATACACGGCTAAGTTTCGCCGTTATGAGCTTAAGGTTTTATGATAGTCGAACTTGGCGTTTTGGTATAACAACGCCAAGCTTGATGTTAAACATGATAGTTAACCTTTCGAGTACAATATTTTTCATCGTCTTATTGAGTAGATATTCGCTATAATTGGTGAATATCCTCAACATATTATTGAACATGACATTGAACATATTGTTAAATAATATGTTCAATGTTACCAAAGATAAAATTGATTAAATCAGAAGCTAAATAAAAGTTTGGCTTATTTTTGTTAAACAAAGCCTTGCCTAAGCCAAGTATTGAAAACCCTAAATACCTAACTACCCAACTATTTTCTCTAACACCAACGCTCTCATCTAAATCGGTCATAATACCCCCACTCCATTGGGCTATATTTACTTAACAACAATCGTGCCGTTATACATTTTCATCTGACAATGAAAGGCATATTCACCTTTTTTCATCGCTGGTAATTGTACTGAAACCGCTTTATTTAACGGTAAATCTGCACTGATTTCTAAATCAGGAAATAGCACAGTTGCCGCACAGGGACTCGCATCTTTGCGAATAAATGTAATGACCAGTGGTTTGTCTTCAAGCAATGAAATATGTGCTGGTTGATAAATTCCGTCTTCAACCACTAGCGTTATTTCACTTTTATCTTGTTCATCACTCACTTGAGTTGATGGTGCTTGGTATAACCAAAACCACCAAATAATTAACACAATTAACCCTAAGCCCACTAAATTGATTATTAACATATTGCTCTCCTTAACTTAATGATCTTGTGGTTTAAAAAAGCGTAAACGGTTGGCATTGCTGACCACAGTTAATGATGAAAATGCCATGGCAGCGCCGGCAATAACTGGACTCAGTAACAAGCCAAAAAATGGGTATAAAATTCCCGCGGCAAAAGGTATACCCGCCGCGTTGTAGATAAAGGCACCTAAAAGGTTTTGTTGGATATTACGCAGTGTGGCTTTACTCACGGCTATCGCATCCGCAAGGCCATGTAATGAACCTCTCATCAAGGTGATATCTGCGCTTTCTATCGCCACATCAGTTCCGGTACCGATAGCAAATCCAACATTGGCCAATGCCAAGGCGGGGGCGTCATTAATACCGTCCCCTGTCATGCCAACAATTTCACCTTGAGCTTGAAGCTCTGCAACTTTATTTGATTTTTCTTCTGGTAATACTTCAGCGAATACTTCGGTAATACCTACTTTTTTCGCCACTGCATTAGCTGTCGCTTTGTTGTCACCCGTGAGCATAACGACACGGATACCATTAGCCTGAAGCCTCTTTATCGCTTCAACAGAGTCTTGCTTAATGGGATCAGATACCGCGATAATGGCGGCGAGTTTGTTATCAATCGCTAAATACATAGGTGTTTTAGCTTCATCGGCAAGCTTTTGCGCTTTAGTAACAACCTCATTTAGCACGACATTGTTTTTCAACATCAACTTCTGATTGCCAAAAAGTAATTGCTGACCATGGTATATTGCTGTTACGCCATGACCTGCAATGGCTTGAAAATCAGTAGTACTTTCAAGTTCAATTTCTTGCTCAATGGCTGAGTCAACAATGGCTTGTGCCAGGGGATGTTCAGAGCCACGCTCTATACTCGCGGCTACGGTTAAAATATATTGTTCTGTGTAGCTTTCATCAGCAACAATAATATCAGTGACTTTTGGCGCACCCTCGGTGATTGTGCCGGTCTTATCGAAAATCATGGTGGTAATTTTTGAAGCGGCTTGCAAAGCTTCACCATTACGTATCAACACCCCTGCCTCAGCGGCTTTACCTACGCCAACCATTACCGACATCGGTGTGGCTAAGCCAAGAGCACAAGGGCAAGCAATGATCAAAACCGTTGTTGCTGAAACTACGGCAAAGGCTAATGTCGGCTCAGGACCAAAGTTAAGCCAGACTAACGCGCTGAAGATGGCAATGATCATCACTACCGGCACAAAGTAAGCCGAAATAACGTCAGCTAAACGGCCAATGGGTGGTTTAGAGTTTTGTGCTCTTTTAACCATATTAATAATTTGTGCTAATGCCGTGTCTTTACCCACTCGCGTTGCTTTAAATAAAATTGAACCGGTTTTATTTAAAGTACCGGCAACGATGGTATCGCCTACAATTTTTTCAACTGGCATAGGCTCACCCGTTAACATCGACTCATCGATTGAGCTGTGTCCTTGCGTTACAATGCCATCGACTGGAATTTTCTCTCCTGGTCTTACTCGTACAATGTCATTGAGTAAAACTAGCTCGATAGCGATATCTATTTCTTTCTCGTCACGCACAACACGCGCGGTTTTAGCTTGTAAACCAATTAAGCGCTTTATCGCTTCACTCGTTCTGCCTCTTGCTTTCACTTCAAGCGCTAAACCTAGGTTAATTAAGCCGATAATCATGGCTGTCGCTTCAAAATAAACATGTCGTGCCATCTCTGGTAATGCCATAGGAAAGAAAACAACGACCATGGAATAGATCCAGGCGGTGCCTGTTCCTAGCGCAATTAAGGTATCCATATTAGCGTTGTGATTTACCAGTGATTTCCACGCGCCTATATAAAAATGTTTACCTGCAAAGTACATAATGCCAGCGCATAAAACACCAATAAATAACCAAATACCGCGCTCTAGCGATGTTTCAACTGTCATAGGACCACCAAAAACACTGTAAATCATCAGCGGTACACCTAGGCCAAGAGCAATCCAAACCTGCCTTATTAAGCCGGTGTAGTATTTTTGATCAGCAAGCTCTTTTTCATCTAATAAGTCATTATCACTACGGTCACTGGCACTTTTTGCGTTATAACCTATAGCTTCAATCGCTTTTATCAGCACGTTAGGGCCAACTTTTCCAACGATAGAGACTGTGCGCAAAGCAAAGTTCATTTCTGCACTGTCTACGCCATTAATATTTTTTAACGCGGTTTCAATTTTACCCACGCAGCTTGCACAGCCTGCACCTTCAATGATCAGCTCTTGGGTATTTTGATTGTCCGTACTGCCGGTTAATTTATTCATTATTACCTCCTTGGTCTGTGTTATCTGCACTTTCAATCAGGTGACAGATCATATCTCCAGTGGGTGTTTTATCGGCTTTGTCTTGCCAATCGTTAATGGCCTTGCTTAATTTTTCACGTAACAGCAACGCCGCCTGAAACTGTTGTTCAGTTTCAGTAAGATGATGTTCAACAATGTCTCTCACTAATGGACAGGCGCTATGTCCCTTATCAGCTTCAATTAAAATACTTTTGATCTCGGCCACTGAAAAATTTAATTGCCTAGCACTTAAAATAAATTTAAGTCTATTCTGGGCACTTTTACCATAAATTTTATAGCCATTATTAGGGTTTTTACGGGCGGTAATCAACGCCATTTTGGTGTAATAACGCACCGTATCAGGTGTTGTATTTATCGCATTAGCTAATTCAGTTACTGTCATGACATGACTCCTCTTTTAAATAAGGCAAAAAATATGTTTTTAATCACATAAGGTCACTTTACACCTATGTCTAAGACACAGGTCAAATAAAAATAAAATATATCTTTGTCAGTTAGATAACCACAATAGCGCTTAATTAAGCGCAACTTTTAACGCAAACTAGTAGTTTTATTACTCTGGCTTTTATCACCTTGGTCAGTTGATACAAAAACAATCATTCGTACTAACAGCGCCAATAATCTATATATTTTCTTGCTTATTTTTAATTAGCTCAGTTAGTGTGACCAATGGATATGAACAATTTTCCATTTACCAGCTGCTTTTAAAAGCACCATGGTTTCCATACCTTCACTATTAATATCTTTCCCTTGAAACTGACCCGTTGATTTGCTTCTCGACATAGAATAAGCAATATTACCGATAACTTTGATTTGATGATCTAAGACTTCGGTATTAATTTCTGCCAAATATTTCATATCCGCAAGCATATGATGTTCCGCATATTCATCTGCTGATTTTTCTACACCGCCACCTTCAAAAATCGTCACCTTATTCGCTAATAAGGCTCTAGCTGTTACTCTGTCGCCTGATTTCAGTGCATGATGAAATTGTGCAATAGTTTTTCCCGCTTCAGTGGCAACTATTGAATTTTTGGCGACAATTTTAGCTGTATTTTTGTCATTGCTATGTGCAAGTAAGTTAAAGCTCACTGTTGCTAACAAGAGTAAAGTGACCATTAATATACTGTGAATTACTTTCATATTTTTCTCTTTATAATTATGAGGGCTATCTTTTATTCTATAGCTGTAAGTATTTGATATTGTTCAGGTGTTAAACTTGGTAGGCGTTTTATAAAAGCCACCATTGCCCAGATGCGCTGATCATCATGAGTTTTACCCCAAGCTGGCATTCCTGAGGCTTTAATGCCGTGCTTAATAACCCAGAAATTATTACGATCAGCTTGCGGATCATTACCATATTCATGGCTGTCATCGTTATAATCAGACACCGCTAAATTAGGGGGTGCAGGATATAAGCCTAAGCTCATATCACTTTCATCTTGTCCGGGCTTTAAATGACAATTAGCACACATAAACCCATAGTCAACGCCACCAGATAACAATAGTTCAGGGTCGGTTAAATCTGGCACTTTAATATTTTCAGCCGCTTTTGATATAGCGTTTTCTCTCGTTGTTTCCAAAAGCCAGTAGACTAAATCACTGTGAGGTTCATCGGCAGCTACATCGACATTACCTGAATAAATAATTGTCGCCGTAGTTCCAAGGCCTAAAAAAATAAGAATCAAGAGCCATTTAAGCATTTTCATCAGCTTTCCTTCGTCAATAAAAATCACTTAGCAGCTGTCTTTGTACTAAGTGATTTTTGAAATTTAATTAGTGATTATTGTCGTCAGATTTTTTCTGCTTTTTTGCATCCATCGTTTTCATTTTACTGTGGTCCATTTTACTATTCATTTTACTATGGTCCATCTTGTCATTTGATTTTTCAGCTTGTTTCATGCACTTGTTCATCATGGCGATAGCGACCGGATCCTTCATATCCATTTTGCTATGATCCATTTTGCTGCAATCAGCTTTTTCAGCTTTTTTTGCATGCAAACTGGGATCATGTGCTGTAGCTGTCATTGATAAAGAAATGCTGGGTATTAATACCAAAGCGATTTTACTGATGGTGTTAATTAAGCCTGTTTTCATATTTTACTCCTGGGTTAGTTATTTAATATTTAACGTTTTCTAGATAAATTCATTCAGTGCCATAGGATTGCCATCAAGGTTCTGCATTATTTATCAATTTATATCTCTAGGCTTTCGACTCGGTAAGCTTTATTGATGATGAACGCCATAAATAAAACAAGGCCGGCAATACCAGCAAGGTTAATAACACGGCACTCATCATGCCGCCAACCATTGGGGCTGCGATGCGGCTCATCACTTCAGACCCTGTGCCTGTGCCATATAAAATCGGTAATAAACCGACAATAATCGCTGCTGCCGTCATCATCACAGGACGAACACGCATACCTGCTCCGTGCAGCACGGCTTGTAATACATCTTCTTTTGTCGTCACCATGTCTTTTGAGTGGTGTTCATCAAGCATGGTTTGATACGCTTGATTTAAATACACCAGCATAATAACGCCAATTTCTACCGCTACCCCTGCCAGTGCAATAAAACCAACGCCAACCGCCACTGAGAAATTAAAGCCTTCTAAATACATCAACCATATGCTGCCCACCATAGCTAAGGGTAAAGTGCCCATGATCATCGCCACCTCAATCACGTTACGAAAGTTAAGATAAAGTAAAATAACAATAATAAATAAGGTTAATGGCACCACATAAGCCAACTTCGCCTTGGCTCGCTGCATATATTCGTATTGCCCTGCCCAAGTTACTGAGTAGCCAGCAGGCAGTACTAATTTATCTGAGACGACTTTCTTGGCCGCTTCAACATAAGTGCCGACATCAACGCCTTCAATATCAACAAAAGCCCAACCGTTTAAGCGGGCATTTTCAGACTTAATGCCCGGAGGGCCATCTTCGATATAAATATTGGCCACATCACCTAATGCTATATGTTGACCCTTTGGCGTAACAATAGGTAGCAATGATAACTGTTCAGGGGAGTCACGATAGTCTTGTGGGTAACGCACATTGACCGGATAACGCTCTAAACGCTCAACGGTGTGAGTAACATTCATGCCACCGACAGCAGTGGCTACTACTTGTTGAATTTCAGCGATATTCAAACCATATCGTGCGGCTTTGGCGCGCTGAATATCAACTTTTATATATCGACCACCCGCAACACGTTCTGAATAAACCGATGTGGTACCAGGTACATCTTTTAATATCAGCTCTAATTGTTTGCCAATATCCTGAATCGTCAATAAATCAGGTCCCGCTATTTTTATACCAACAGGGGTCTTAATGCCTGTTGCTAGCATATCAATGCGGGTTTTAATCGGCATAACCCAAGCATTAGTTACCCCGGGTAGTTGAATTAGCGCATCAAGTTCTTTTTTCAAACTTTCAGTTGTTACCCCTTCACGCCATTGATCATGCGGCTTAAACTGAATAAAGCTCTCTATCATGGTTAATGGCGCGGGATCGGTTGCGGTTTCAGCACGACCTACTTTACCGAATACGGTTTTTACTTCGGGTACCGTTTTAATTAGCTTGTCGGTCTGTTGCAAAAGTTGTCGAGCCTGACCTATCGAAATACCTGGATAAGTGGTGGGCATGTACATCAAATCACCTTCATCAAGCGGTGGTATAAACTCACTACCGATTTTATCCAGTGGATAGATGCCAACCGCAAGCACAGCTAATGCAGCAACTAGGGTCATTTTTGGAAAACGTAAAACAGTTTTCAAGGCCGGCATATAGATAAAGGTCAGAAATTTATTCACTGGATTTTTATGCTCAGGTAGTACTTTACCTCGAATAAAATAACCCATTAATACCGGTACTAATGTTATCGCCAATGCCGCAGATGCTGCCATAGCATAAGTTTTGGTAAATGCTAGCGGGGCAAACATACGCCCTTCTTGTGCTTCTAGGGTAAACACTGGCACAAAACTCACGGTAATAATTAATAAACTAAAGAATAATGCTGGCCCTACTTCACTAGCTGATTCAGTCACTATTTGCCAGCGATTTTCTTTCGTTAGTGGGGTTTTTTCCATGTGCTTATGCATGTTTTCTATCATGACGATAGCGCCATCAATCATGGCGCCAATGGCAATAGCAATACCACCTAATGACATAATATTTGCGTTAAGTCCTTGCAAATGCATGATGATAAAAGCGGTTAAAATACCCACAGGTAAACTAATAATCGCCACTAAAGAAGAGCGCACATGGAATAAGAAAATAACGCAAACTAAAGCAACTATGCCAAACTCTTCCAATAACTTAGAGGCTAAATTATCGACTGCTCGTTCTATCAATGCAGACCGGTCATAAACCGGTACTATTTCTACGCCATCAGGTAAGCCTTTTTTAAGCTGTTCAAGCTTTGCTTTTACACGGTTAATCACTTGCTGAGCATTTTCACCAAAGCGCATCACGACAATACCGCCAACCACTTCACCTTCACCATTAAGTTCAGCAACACCTCGGCGCATTTGTGGGCCAGTGCCAATATCTGCAACATCTTTTAACAGTAACGGCGTACCATTTTGGTTGACCCCTAGCGGGATATTTTCAAGATCTTCAACACTTTTTATATAGCCTGTGGTTCTGACCATATACTCGGCTTCAGCCATTTCTACCACTGAAGCCCCTATCTCCTGATTACCTTGTTTAATCGCGGTTTGAATAAGTGACAGCGGTATACCAAAGGCGCGTAATTTATCAGGACTCACCTGAACTTGATATTGCTTAACCATACCGCCAAGCGCAGAAACTTCTGATACCCCAGGCACGGTTTGTAATTCAAACTTTAAAAACCAATCTTGTATACTTCGTAATTGACTTAAATCATGTTGGCCTGTTTTATCGGTAAGTGCATACAAGTATACCCAGCCAACGCCTGTTGCATCCGGACCCAATTGAGGCCGTGCATCGCTAGGTAGATCGGGAGCAACTTGACTTAAATACTCAAGTACCCGTGAACGTGCCCAATAAAGGTCGGTATCTTCATCGAAAATAACGTAAACATATGAATCACCAAAAAATGAGTAACCTCGCACGGTAACCGCACCCGGCACTGACAACATAGCGGTGGTCATGGGGTAGGTAACCTGATCTTCAACCACTTGTGGTGCTTGGCCAGGGTAACTTGTTTTTATGATGACTTGCACATCAGATAGATCAGGCAGTGCATCAATCGGGGTTTTACTAACAGAATATAATCCAACTGCCACCAGTAATAATGTTGCTAGCAAGACTAAAAATCGATTACCAATAGACCAGCGAATAATAGCAGTAATCATTATTATGCTCCTTTGTCGTTAGCAGCATTTTTCATTACAGCATCAGGTTTAGGCATTTTCATCGCACTGACAATAATAAAATTACCCTCGCGTATTTCAAAGGTGAACATGACATAGGCATTATTTGAAAATAAGTCCATATCCACATTATCATCCACAATAAAATCAACTCTGTCTGCTGCACGGCCCCATTCTACAATGGCTTCACGGTCAATAGTGACCATTCGGTGATCAAGCATTAGGTTAACCACTGTACCGTTAACGGTCGCTGAGGAAACTGTGTCAGCAGCGCTGTCATTTTTAATACTCATATCCATTTCGTTTGGTTTGTCTTGGGCAGAATCTTCTTGGTCAGAACTTTCTTGGTAAGAGCCTGCTTGGTCAGATTCATGATGCATGCGTTTAAAATCAGATGATTTGCTTGATTCTGAATCTAATAAAAATTGCGCTGAGCTAACCACTTTTTCACCGGCATCCAGTCCGCTAAGTATTTCAACATTGTTGCGGTCATATCGACCTACTGTGACGGCAATCGATTTAAAGCTACCTTCACCCAAAGCTAGCACCACTCGGTCTTGCATACCCGTTCTAATCAGAGCTTCTTGCGGAATTAACAAGGCTTGTTCATCACTGGTAGAATGAATAACAACCTGTGCAAACATATTAGGCTTAAGCTCAGCTTCTTCATTACTAAAACTTGAGCGTATTTTCACTGTGCGTGTTTTAGCATCGAGCGTTGGATAGATATAATCTACTTGCCCTTGCCATGTTCTACCCGGTAAATAATCTAATGTCATAGTGACTGGTGTACCGGTTTTAACTTGGTTTGCTTGTCGTTCAAAGACTTCTGCTTCAAGCCACACTTGTGACAGATCAGCAATTGACAACAAAGTAGTACCCGGCTTAACAAAGAAACCTTCACGTATATTTAGCGTTTTAACCACACCATTTTGTGGCGCGTAAAAAGTTATTTTTTGCTGAACTTGCTTGGTTTTTTTCAGTTTTATAATCGCCGACTGAGGTAACTGCAATGCCATCAATCTATTTTCAGCCGCTGTGATTAAGCGGCTATTTTTCCGCTCTAATGCCAATAACAACTCCTCTTGAGCATTAACTAACTCAGGGGAGTAAATATCGTAAAGGGCTTGATGCTTCTTAACAGGATCACCTACCGCCTTAACATAGAGCTTTTCTATCCAGCCTTGAACACGCGGATGAATATCAACAATTTTGCTTTCATCAAAAGTAATATACCCCATGGTGTTTATTTCGCTGTGCAATGAGCTAAAGTTCGCTATAGCGGTTCTTACGCCTAAGTTATTCACCACATCAGAAGAAATACGAATGGTGCCAGCACCGGCATCAGGTCCTTTGCCATCATCGTCATAAACTGGCACTAAATCCATGCCCATGGGTGATTTACCTGGCTTATCTTTCATATAATTTGCATCCATCGGAGCCACCCAATAAAGCGGTTTTTTCTCAGCCGTTTTAGCGCTAATGGCTTGCTCATTTTTCGCAGGAGTTATAAAACTATAAACACCAAGCGTGAGTATTGAACCGATAACCATGCCAATAATGATGGTTTTACTGTTATTGTTGACGATATTTTTGCTCATTATTTTTGTCCCGAATTAACAACAGTTTGATTGTTATTGGTTAAATTGGTTTTGTTATGGGTGTTTGCTGTATTGAGACTGCCGATAAAAAGGTAATTAAGCTCTAAGCCTATTTTCTGTTCTTCTACGTTCAGTGTTAGCAGGTCTATTTCAGTATTTAGCACAGCAATGCGGGAGCGAACAACTTCAGAAAAGTCACCATCGTCGTTGGTATAGGCAGATAAAGAGGCTGCTGCTTGATCATGTATTTGAGGTAGTAACTTAGATTTATAAAGCATTTGTCGCTCTTGTAAACGTAATAATCTGCCCTTGGCACTTGAGTAAGCAGCCAATAATTGTCTGAGTAATAAAATTTTGTCAGTCTTCACCGCTTCTGTTGCAGAGACCGCTGATTGCACTGCTTTATCTTGTCGATTATGAGTAAAAATTGGCAGATCGAACGTCACACCAACAGAGAATAAATCAGCTCGGCTACTGCCTATAGCATCGTCTGCGCGATATCCATAGCTTGCGTTTACGCCCCATTCAGGTTGGTATTTTTGCTGCGCTAACTTAATGCCTGTTTTAGTCGCCTGGATGTTTTTTTCTAACGCCATAACCGCAGGATGATTTGAAAAATATCGGATTAGCGCACTTGGTTCAAGCCAGGTTTCTTTGGCGACTAACGCACGGTTAATTAAATCTATCTCAGGCAGTTCTTGACTCAGCACTAACTGATGTAAAGAAAAGTCAGAGGCTAATAATACCGGTTCACCGACACTATCTTCGCTAGAAAATTGACTCAACCATTGAGTCAGCATACCGACAAAGCCGTTTTTCTGTTGTGCCAACTGGGCTAACCTATCTTCTAAGCGTGTTAGCTCTAATTGTGCTCGCACAATATCTTGTTGACGCGTTTTACCTAACGCCGACGAATAGCTTGCTGTTGCGACATCCGCTAACTGTTCGAACAACGACCTATTCTTTTCTATTAACGCTATGGTTTGTTGCACTCGATAGGTGTCCAACCATAAACTTCCTACCGTAACCGCTACTTTTGATGCTCGGTCTTTTCTTTGATAGGGAAACGCTTCACTTTGCGTTTTTAGTTGCTGGCTTTTAATCGCTAACGTATCTCCACGAGGAAACATTTGAGCAATACCCACCTTAGCCTGTGTCATGCCTTCTTGAGCAAAATCAAAACCGTTGGTTGGCAGGTTAGCGAAACCAATTGACACCTTGGGATCGGGTAATGTATTTGCCGCCGTACTCATTAATTCAAGGGCCTGTTGTTTGTGCTTATTGCCCGTTAACCAAGGGTCACTTTCTTGAGCCATTGTAATGGCTTTTTTAAAAGACAAAGCCTTACTATCAGCCAGCACGGGTAACTGGGCAGCACTAACAGTAAAAACAGAAAAAGCTAAAATCCCTGTACCAAACTTGAGACCAAGCTTACTGTACTGGTTGAGTTTATTCATTAGAATTGTTCCTTATACGATTGAACATGAGCATAAACTTCACTCGTACCATCTGACTTCAAAAGTAAAATTCGATACGGCTGAAACTTGTCATCAACTTCCATGCCTGGCGAACCTACAGGCATAGCAGGAACCGACAAGCCGATAACATCAACGGCCTGTGTCGCTTGCATAAATTGTTGGATGAATTTGGCTGGTACATGCCCTTCAAAGACATAACCATTTCTTGAAATAGCGGTATGACAAGAGCGATATCTGGGCGCTATGCCTTTTTCATTTTTAATAACTGAAAAATCATCATTACTGTAAACTTTTGATTCAAAGCCATTATCATTAATGTGACTAAGCCATTTTTTACAACAACCGCAGTTTGGACTTTTATAAACATCTAAGGCAATAGATGGCAACTTAAGCTTTTGAGTTTTAGCCGCAACACTTGTATCAGTTTTAATAGCAAGAGCGGCTTTATCTGAACAGCTCGCCAGCGTACAGACTACCACCAAGGTAGTGATAAGGTTTAACGTAAATTTATTTGAAAACATAACCGCCCCAATAGGGATATTAATTAATATTTTAAATTAATTAGGTTATTTTTGATGAGGTTAGAAATGCTTATACCAACACGAAATCAAAAAGCCTAATACAGATATTGATTATAAATGCGCCAAATCTTGGACACATTTATGCTGTATTTAGCTTAATATTGGCGGACGATATAATGATCTAGCTGGTTGGCTTAACGCCAAAGTAGAATAGGAAAGTATTTTAGATGCTACGTCGGCGATCGGCGTATTGCCCGATACGCCCTTCATGAGAGCAGCAACACTTGAGCAGCCCCCCATAAAGCAGTTGCATACTTGAGCACAACAATCTTCGGTTGATTCTGTTGTATTATCAACCGCATCACCGGACATATTATGGTTACTGTGACCTGTCATCGGCTTAGTTTGTGACTGTGCTGCTACTTTTACTTGCCCACTCATGCCTGCCATAGCCATCATTTGATAAGGCATAATAGTAGACGCCATTGCCTGACCCACAAAGGTCAAACATACCAGCAATACCATTAATGTTTTAGAGCAGTGTAAAGTCACAAGTAACTAGCCAAAGATTATACTAAATGAATGTTGGCATAACTTCTGTTTATATTCAATGCAATAAATAGTTTTTACCTAGATGAAAATCGAATATTTTCCTTATGCCCCCTATCCTTTCATCATATTTTCTATCAACAAGTTCCAGCTATCAAGTGGCCGTTATTAAAAAATTAGAGTAAACAGCACAATAATTTAAGTGAAAATCAGCCAATCTTAAGTTTCTTCTGGTATCTTTTACTTAATAATATTTCTGTGTTGCGGGTTACCCTTAAAAGTTTTAATGATAGAAGATTCAACGTCTCTAAGAAAATGTTTATAGCAATGAGTTCGCTTTAACAACTATTATGACCAAACTTATTAACAATGCCTTGTATTATAGCCCCGCCTCAAGCTCGGTAACCGTCACTGTTGAACCTCATTCAGACAATAATCAGCTCATGATAACAAGCAATAATCTTGCACAATTTACACTTAACTTTTTATACAATATTGAGTTTAATCTAAGCTAATGTTCAGGTTACCCTAAGGTTACCTTAAGTTTACTGCTATAAGATAGCGACACTTGTTAATAGGTGTCTCACATGAATAAAATTATCGCGTACTTTAAAAACTTAACACTAACAACCAACCAGTTGCTGTTCTTCACTTGCTGTTATATTGCACTGATATTAAACTTACCTTTTTTAGTAAAAACAGCGGACGTAATTACCGCGTTAGATAACTATAACCTGCTGTTTTTAATGTCACTACCCATATTTTTACTCTCTTTAAGTATTATAATTCAAGGGGTTTTTTCATTTCGATGGCTAACCAAACCGCTACTTATTACGACAGTGATGATTTCATCTTTGATATTTTATGGCACCATTACTTACGGTATCGTCTTTGATTACGGTATGGTGCAAAATACTGTTGAAACCGATTCAGCCGAAGCCTTATCTTACGTTAACCTTTACGCCATCTTATTTTTCTTGATTTTTGGTGTTATCCCCTCACTGATCATCTACACGATTAAATTAACTTATAAGCCTTTCTTTACAGAATTGTTAAGCCGAGTAAAAATGATTACCCTTAGCTTTGGCGCAGCATTTTTAATTGCCAGTGTATTTTACTCAAATTATGCTTCGGTTGGCCGAAATAATAAAGAACTGCTGGGTTATGTTACACCCTATAAACTACTAGATGCGTCATATAAATTTGTTAGAAATCAGTACTTTTATCCACCTTTACAATTTAAGATCTTAGACACTGCGCCTTCAATCGTTCGTGATAATACTCGCCGGCATGTCACGGTAATGGTGTTAGGAGAGACAGCGCGTGCGCAAAGCTTTTCACTGAATGGTTATGCTAAACCTACCAATAAATATACAGAAAAACAAGGGGTTATATCTTTTTCACAGATGAGCTCATGTGGAACAGCTACCGCAGTTTCGGTACCCTGTATGTTCTCAAGATTAAACAAAAATAATTATGATAAGCGTATCGCAACCACTCAACAAAATGCCATAGACCTGATACATTTAGCCGGTACTGACGTTTTGTGGATCAGTAATAATAATGGTAGTTGTAAAGGTGTGTGTACCCGAGTAAAAACTGAACAAATTGAACCTGATAAATCTAACCCCTTATGTGATGGTGAGTATTGCTATGATGAGGCGCTATTAGCCCCATTAAAAAATAAACTAAAGACATTAAGCCATGAAAACACCCTCATTGTATTACATATGATCGGCTCTCATGGGCCAACCTATTTCAAAAGGTATCCAAAAGAAAAAAGGGTCTTCACACCCGACTGTCAACGCAGTGACATTCAAAACTGTAGCCATGAGCAACTGATTAATACTTATGACAACACTATTGCTTATACTGATCTAGTGCTCTCAAAGATTATTAATGAATTAAGTGGCTTAGATAAAAAAGATGACATTGAAACATCTTTACTTTATATTTCAGATCATGGTGAATCACTGGGTGAAAATGGGGTATATTTACATGGTTTACCTTATGCGTTTGCACCTGAAGAACAAACCCACGTGCCCATGATCTACTGGACGGATAAAATACAAAATGACTTTAATCGCCAATGTTTAAATGCTTTGGCAAAATCGCCGATAAGTCATGATAACGTTTTCGATACCTTATTGAGTATCATGTCGATTAAAACTACAGCTTATCGCATTGAAAGTGATCCCTTCATTGATTGTAAATCACAACAGGCGATAGCCCGCACCACAGTATCAACCTCATTAGAAATGGAGCTAGCAGACTAGTGTTTGACAATAAAAATAAGCCTAAGGGCATCCAAAGAATAATATTAGCCTCATTGAACTCATTTAGAGCGTTCAAATGGTTGTATCAAAATGAATCTGCATTTAGGCAAGAACTGTTACTGCTGTTTATTGCCATACCGGTATCTTTTGCATTTGATATAAGCGCCAAAGAGCAAGTTACCTTAATACTCGCGGTACTCTTCATACTATTTACCGAGATCATCAATACCGCAATTGAAGCGGTAGTAGACCGTGTGGGCTTAGAGATTCACCCCTTATCGGGTCTTGCAAAAGATTTAGGCTCAGCGGCGGTATTTATTAGTCTTATTGTCGCCAGCAGTATTTGGCTAGTAGTATTGCTTTAAAAGCTAATACTTTACTAAAAGGCTTGCAGTGGCAGCCTTTTAGTAAAGTCATTATTTGGCTGTGACGAGCAACCTATTATTTAATTATTGCTTTAGCCGACCAATAAACCTAAGCACTATCTAGGCACTATACCAAGGAAATAACGTTCATAATGACCTTATCTGAGTAAAGCAGTTAAGCGCTATTATTTAAATTTAATAGCGCTTTAATCATATTTAAAGACTCTCTTCACATCCATTAAACCACGTCACTGTCGCTTAAATAATATAATTTTGAAAATATGCTCCGCCCTCCTTTTCCAAAATTCTATGCAAATTATGTATTGCAAAGTAATTACAAAACAAGTAGTTTAGCCCTAGTCAACCTGTTTTTCGTTAATAAATGTAATAATTGTAACTAGCATAGCTCGCTTTCAGTTTAAATTAAGCCTCTCTTAAGTTTCATTTTTTAAAGTAGCAGCGTCCTCTATTAGCGGTATTGAAACATGTTTAAAACTACACTCAATTTATTACGACCCTTTGTCTTATTTTTCTTACTATTAATATTGACACTTTTCATTTCTAGACTGGGCTTAGGTCTATGGCAAATTCAGCGATTCGATACTTTTAATAGCTTTCTAACCTTATTTTTAAATGGTTTTAGAATCGACTTAAGCGCATTAGGCTATTTATTAATTTTACCTGCCATAATGCATCCCTGGTTTATGATCTCCGGTTATCAAAAAGTATGGCTGAAGGTATTAAAGGTACTATTTTTCTTCATTTTTATCAGCGTACTATTTTTTGAATTAGCCACGCCGGCATTTATTGATGAATATGGTTTCAGACCGAATAGACTGTTCATTGAATATTTAGCTTATCCTAATGAAGTCATGAAAATGTTATTCAACGGTCACTTATTTACCTTAATTATGGTTCTCACCTTAATACTCATTCCAGGTAAATTGTTTTGGCACCTGTTAGCTAAACTGATCAATACAAACCAACCTCGACGTTTGGTATCGTTTAAGTCAGCGACTCTTTCATTTGTTACTTTATTTGTCGTACTTGTGATGTGTGCCAGAGGCACTGTTGGACATCGGCCAATAAATCCGTCGTTAGTTTATTATTCTACCGATCCTTTAATAAATTCGTTAACACTAAATTCTATCTATAGTGTTGCTCATGCCTACAAACAGTTAGGTAATGAAAAAAATGCCTCAAAGCTTTATGGTAAAATGGCCACTGAAAAAGTCATTGCCATTGTGCAACAGGAAACAGGTTTAGCACCACAAGCATTTACCGATCTCATTCAACCCTCTTTGGCTTCTCGTGCACCTAGCTATCAAGGTAAAGCTAAAAACTTGGTTATTATCTTAGAAGAAAGTTTAGGTGCTCAGTTTGTCTCGTCATTGGGCGGGCTTCCTCTTAGTCCTGAAATTAATAAATTAAATAATGAAGGCTGGGCCTTTAAAAATTTATATGCCACAGGTACACGCTCTGTTAGAGGCATTGAAGCCGTAATTACGGGTTTTACACCCACGCCTGCCAGAGCGGTAGTCAAACTTGATAAATCACAGCATGGCTTTTTCACTATTGCGAGTTTACTTGCCAAACATAATTACACCACACAATTTATTTATGGCGGCGAAAGTCATTTCGACAACATGAAGAGCTTTTTCTTGGGCAACGGTTTTAGCGATATTGTTGATTTTAACGATATTCAAAACCCTGAGTTTGTTGGCTCGTGGGGAGCCAGTGATGAAGATTTATTCAAGCAAGCCCATATTGAATTAACCAAGTTAAACAATAGCGAAACTCCTTTTTTTAGTTTTATTTTTTCGTCTAGTAATCATGACCCTTTTGAAATTCCAGCAGGCGTTATAACCCCTATTGAGTATACAGAAGAGCAACTAAGCCAATATGATGAGAAAGAGTTATTACGTCACAAAGCTATCCAATATGCAGACTATGCCTTAGGTAAATTTATCACTAAAGCAAAGCAACAGCCTTATTGGCAAGATACTATATTTTTGGTGGTTGCCGATCATGATGCCAGAGCATTTGGCAGTGATCTTGTGCCCATCAAAAACTTTCATATTCCGGGTGTTATTCTCAATTCATCAAAGCAGCCGTTTTCTGACGAGAGAGTTGTCAGTCAAATTGATTTAGCGCCAACACTTTTATCGTTAATGGGCGTGACCAATCATTCACCTATGCTGGGCCATGATTTAAACAAACCACAAAGTTCAGGACGAGCTATGATGCAATATGCTGAAAACTTTGCTTATATGGAAGACGATGAAGTAACGATACTACAACCACAAAAAGATCCGATGAATTTCAGTTATGATTTTGATGAAAAAAAATTAACACCAACAAAGCTTAATCAATCATTGTCTGAAGTCGCTTTAGCACATGCTTTATGGGGCAGTTTAGCTTATGAACATGAATGGTATGCCAGTGAATATGATTAATAGCTTGTCATATCTGCTATCAGTAAAAATTCAGCTACTACTGCTTATCCGTTGCCAACCTAGAAAAATGTTCTATAAGCGAGTAGCTAGTTTTAAATGTTTATACTGTAAACCTTAATAATTTACGTTAATGCTTTGAACCTTGATGTTTTAAAGATAGCGGCTTTAAGAGTACGACAGACGCTAAGCCCAATATTTAAGGCTTAGCGTAAAACCTGTGAGTTTAACAGCTCTACAGTTAACCAATCATCAAGCTAGTGTTTCGCCAATGACCTAATATCATTCCCGGTCGGTGACTCATGTACTCTCAGTGAAAAAGCGGGTAACACAGCAATAACATGATCGAAAATATCTGACTGAATATCCTCGTAAGCATTCCAGTTTGTTGTGTTGGTAAAAGCATAAATTTCAATCGGCAAACCATGACTTGTTGGCTCTAGCTGCCTAACAATCAAGGTCATTCCTTGATGAATATCAGGATGGTTTTGCAAAAATGACACCAGATACTTTCTAAAAGTACCAACATTGGTTAGTCGTCGGCCATTTTGCATTACTGTCATATCAGTTTTTTTATCGGTATTTTCTTTTTCAATTTCTGGCACCGTATGCGTTATATACTCGCTGAGTAAATGCGCCTTTTTCAATTCAGCTAGTTGCTCTTTATCTAAGAAACAGACACTGCTCATTTCTAGATGAATACTTCGTTTTATTCTTCTACCACCCGCTTCAGACATGCCGCGCCAGTTTTTAAATGAGTCTGAGATAAGTGCATAGGTAGGAATAGTGGTAATCGTTTTGTCCCAATTTCTTACTTTAACTGTTGTTAAAGCAATGTCGATCACATCGCCGTCTGCACCATACTTTGGCATTTCAAGCCAATCTCCCACTGCCAACATATTATTAGCCGAGAGCTGTATACCGGCAACTAAGCCCAAGATAGGATCTTTAAATACTAACAACATTACGGCAGACAGTGCGCCCAAGCCACTCAGTAAAATAAGGGGTGATTTGTCCATCAGCAACGACACCGCTAAAATACAAGTTAACATACTGGCAACAAGCTTAACGGTTTGCAAAAGGCCTCTTAACGGAAAGTGTGCCTGGCTTGTGCGTCTATCTGAAAGCGATTGCAAAATGTCTAAAAAGGTAAATAACGACAATAAAGAAAATAAGATAATCCACTGGTCGGTAACGACTTCAGCAAGATGTAATAAGCTGCTCCCTGTCGCGAGTAAAAGCTTGGCTTGAACCACCACAATGGCGCCTTGCAGCGTCAACGAAAGTCGCTTCGCTAGGCGCTGAAATAAATCTAGAGTTAAATTTTTCGCCTGCGGCAAGTCGGTGGTTTCAAACTTGCCCTTGATAAAATGCTTAGCTGAGACCTTAATAATATAATGTAAGACTAAGGTAAACGTGATTATCCATACAATAACTAAAATGTCGTACCACACAAAGACATTACCCGGCATATGGTGCTCAAGCCAGCCTACCAAAAACTCTCGCACATGTGTTCTTGTTTCGATCATTATCATAATCCCTTTTGATTGGCTTATAGTTCGATTTAACCAAAGCATAAATAATACCAATGTCATTAATTAGGTGGTCTACTTTATACGCAGGAAAAATGGCCAAATATAAGGCATTTATTTTAATCACTAGTGGTTCTAATTATTAAATAAATAACACAGTAGTGGGTTATTTTAACCAGTAAAAATGATCAGATAATTAGTGAGATTGGTATAACTAAACCTACACCCATTAAATACAAAACAGAAAGAAATATAAAGCCAAATTTACTCTGCCACTTCATATTCCTTTCAGGCTCTAACACAGAGAAGCTTGAATTACTTTTATCAAAGTAAACGGTCACATTTTTGTTAGTAGAATAACGCTTGATAATAAGATCTACATTTTATTTTTATCGCTCCCTTGAAACCAAAACCTATTCTATTTGATGCGTAAGATTTGCCATCGACTTGCTATTGATAATTGATATTAAATCTAAATCTTGGCTTAGACCCATAACTAATATCAGATGTTTTAATCTGTCCATTTGTTTGAACAAACTCTATCGTATTTAAAAAGAAGCTCCCTGGGATTTTAATTAGTGAGAAGGAAAGTTGGCATTACGCCTAATACCGCATTTATTTTTGTGTAAGCACAGTGCATAAATTAGGCGCAAAGAAACAATGAGGGATGTCTTGCCTTTTGCCTTTAACCAGCGGGTTTATGGAGAGTAAAGACAAGCCTGCCCCGGATGCAAGAAGAGTTTTTAGTGAAGCAAAACGCAAGCCCTGCCGCCCTATTTCATTCTTAGTGGCAAGCCATGCCTGGGTATAGACCTTGGCTTTGTCATAAATCAAAGACCTGACCCCGCCGTTTCTTTTGGCTGCTGGACACGCCAAGATATTGTGTCTATTCTCATTAATTATCTGTCGATTAATTAACCGCATAAAATTTGTCTGATGCGTTAGCACTACTGGGGACAGGCCTTGCCTTAACTGGCGGCCTTATGGAGAGCAAAAACAAGCGCCCCCTTATGAACCGGATACAAATGTTTTTTTTGGTGAAACAAAACGCAAAATCTCTCCCTATTTTTGTTTTATGAAAAATAAACCGGTTTATTGTTCAACTCATTTAGAGGTAATTTAAAAATGGAAAATTCAAATAAACTTAGCGACTGGATACCACTAATCACTAAATTGGTTTGGCCACTCATCATTATTGTTTCTCTGATGGTGTTTCAACAACAGGCAGCTCAAATTTACAACATTGTTTTAAATAGTATGAAATCCGGTAGAAGTGTGGAAATTGGCGGATTCTTAAAGCTCGGTGAAGCAGCGACTAATACGCAAATCAGCGACCTGGCATTTGAAGATATCTCGATAAAAGGTATCGGGGGAGCAGCCGGAGTAGTCAGGAAATCTTCTGGTAGTCACCTACTCACTTTACAACAGGAAATCAGGAGTAATCCCTTAAAAACTATCAACACCCTGTTACTACCTGATAACATTAACTATTCGGTAGATTTACTGAAACAATATGTAGGCACTCTGGGTTTAAAGTTTGTTGTATTCCAGCAAGGAGGGCAATTCGACGGCTGGATTTCAGCGAGTACCTTTGTCGCTCAGTTACCAGCGCAAAGCACAACTCTGGATTACGATCAGCTAAAAGACAGAGTAGTTGGTGTCAATCAGCAAACCGTCAGCCCAGAACTATCAGCAAAAGCAGTGTTGGAAAAAATGCAGGAGTTACACATTGATTCCATTCCAGTAGTTGATGCTAAGCAGCGCTGGTTATTCTTTGCTAATCGAGGTGAAATCCTCGCGCGTCTAATGACCACTATGATTCTGCAGGAAAAAAATCAGCAAGCTTTGGATTAGAGCTATGTAGAAGAACAATGGGATCAGGGCTTGCCTTTAACCTGTAGCCTTATGGAGAGAAAAAGACAAGCCCGCCCCTGATGATCCGAGTGCAAGTGAGTGTTTAGTGAAGTAAAACGCAAGACCTGACCCCCCTATTTTGATTATGGTATTAATGCTTTGTGATTTTTATATATTATCAATGGGATACCTCAGGCTATGACCCCATTGATAATATTCACACCTTCAACATTCCAGACAAAGCTGCCCATCAACAGGTTGCCACCAATATAAATTTTACTGACTTCCCAGGTATCCAGATCTATTCTGAAGAACACACCATCATAACTGGCTGTACTGTAAAAGTATTTCATATCCAGACTAACATCAGAGGTATGAGCCTGAGATTTATAGTCCGGCGATGCATCAAAAACAAGCTGTGCTTTCATTCTGACCCCATGCTCCAACCCACGATTTTTCGTGAATATAAGTCAATCACGACACATAAATATAGCCAACCTTCTGATGTCCAAACGTAGGCGGTATCACCTACCCACGCTTTATCAGGTACTTCAACAGCAAAGTTTTGCTTTAGCTCATTTTGATAAATGGGTTTGTTATGGTCGCTGTTCGTTGTTGCCTTGTATTTCTTTTTATAACGAACCCAAACCCATCAATAATTGATTCCCATAATCGAGGACCAAATGTAGAGTACTTAGCTGATTCTTCTTGTTTTTCAATTTCAGCTTTAGCTGCTGGGTCATTAATTTTCTTAGAAATAGCTAGCTCAATTTCTTTAGCGCTTTCAGGGTATGGCTCTGAATCAATATTATTTTGAACATCTAAAAGTTCATCTAGTGTGTAGTTATTGAAGTTAGGGCTAGAATCCATGTGCTTAACTCTCCTTGAGTAGATAACGCCTTGTTATACTTTTTTACACTGACTTTCTTCATGGTTACCACTTAACTGCAACCTTATATCTTTGACTTCCGGTTTACTACGTGCAATTGCAACATACGCATAAGCGAGAGTATCTGGACCTGCACAATAATCAACGTCTAACGTTACCAGTGAAAATTTAAGTAGTTTTAATTTACTTTCTAACTCTTCGTGGGTTAATTCTTTCCCTAAGTTACCTATGGAGTAACTGGCTTCTTTAACGAATATTGTAATGAGTTCATCAGCTAGAACTTTGCCAGTTGAAGTCAAAAAAATCAATATTACGAGAATGTAACGCATGAATCCTCCTTAACGTATAACGCCTTGTTAGTTTTTGTTACTACATTTTATTTGTTTTTCCCCAAAGTGATAAACATTATTTACCGCTACGTATACACTTGAAACAACGGCTGATGTCGGCATAGTTATAATAGATAAAAACTCATCATTCCATTCATAAAAGCTAGTGTCGCCCTTCATTAGGTTAACAACTTTCAGAGTCTTTTTATCTGTCGACAAACCACACTGATATTTTTGAGAATGATCCACTTCAGGAACAACAACACATCCTGTGAAGATCAGTGTACAGCTGATAATTATTACTTTATTTAACATCAAATTATCCTTTTCGATAGATGGAGATAATACAAGTGCTATGAAAACCAACGCCCCATTAAGAGGCAAATGATAGTTGGCTAAAATAAGCGACGAAGGAGAAAAACCAACTGTTTTTTGTCCTTATTGATTTACTTATGTGTAACTCACTCTAGGGGTTTGTTTTTATAACCTGCAACTTTACTTTTTAAATTATGAAACAAAGCAGCAAAGGCAAAGTTACCTAGTAGTAAAATAAGACAAAGAACTTTAATGCCTACAGATTCATGTTCAAGAAACATATTAAGCATTGCAGAAGAAAAAATAAAACCGGCTAAATAATAGTTTTGTATACGACTCACAGTAATTCCTTTTATACCTACGCCCTGTTAACAGGCAAAAAGTTGTTGGCTAAAATTAGCGACGAAGGAGCAAAAGCCAACTGTTTTTTTGTCCTTATTTAACAGCTTATAGTTTATTTTGCCAACCGTTGCTCTGTTAGGTTTAAACGTTTATGTGAGCTGTACACTTGCAACCTTTCATTGTTTGTAATTAAAAATGCATCCATTTCTACAGATATTAAAGCTGACATAGGAAAAACGTCTAAAATACCAAAGTCAGCAAGTTTAGCTGAAAGAAGTGCGGTTTTGCCATTAGCAATAAAAGCTGAATCTTTATCACGAAGATCGCCATCTACGTATAGCTTTGCGCCACCAAGCCATGAGTTAACAATCTTAACTTTATGGCCTTTAACCTCGAACTCTTTTCTCATTTTTAAACTCTAACTTTGAAAAAACAACGCCCATTTAAGGAGCAGATAATAGTTTGCTAAAATGTGTAGCGAAGCGAAAACAGGTAAACTGTTCGCCGTTGATCTTCCACCGATAAAACGGGGGAAGATCAAGTCCCGCTTGAAATTCTTATGTGCTGTTGACTAACACAGATGTATTTCTTGAACCAGAAGTTCGTTTCTGTGGGTCATAAAAGGTATCAACAATTTGAAAGGATGCTTTTCGCATCATGCCTGCGGATGCTAAATTTTCTTCGTGGCGTTCAATATATATTTTTTCACATTGTCCTTTGTGAGCCAACTCAATTGCCTTTTGTAATAACGTGCTTCCAATCCCTTTACCACTATAATTCATGTTAACTACCACATCATTAATGTATGCCATTGTTGATAAATCGGAGTATTGACTAAGTTTTGAAGGACATGCCTCTTTAAAAATTAAAATCGCGAACCCAATAATTTCATTATCTTCAGCTAAAACAGCAAGCGCCTTTCCATCGCGTATTAGCTGAAACTGTTGATTAATGCTTTCATTCGTAATGTAGTTCCACTCGTTTGGCCCATCTCGGAGTAAAATCTTTCTCATTTGTTCAAAATCAGCTACATTTAGCAGCCTTGAATGTACTTTCATGTTCCACCTCTATCTGGCACATAAGGCCAGGTTAAGCGGCAAATAATAGCTGGCTAAAATGTGTGAGGCACGAACAACAGCCAGCCGTTATTTTCCGTTTGATTGCCTTGTTATATGCGCCGAATTCATATACTAAGTGCAACACCACTAAAAATCAAAAGTGCTATCTGTGATACTAAGGTTCTTTACTCACGCCAAGAAGTGAGAAACCATGACTAAGTCCACACAGATAACATTAACTGATAGATATACAATTTACTACAAGAGAAAGCAAGGGAAGAGTCATTCTGAGATAGCAGATATCATCGGGAGGCATCGCTATAAGATTGCTCGTAAACTTGAACGCAAAAAGTGCCCATCACATGGATACTATCTTGTTGAAAAATATGATGCTTATGCTCGAACACGACGCTCTCGTTCACGAAAAAAACTATATTATATTGACACTTACTTTCTACTCGTGCGTAAGCTGATGAAAAAATGCATGAGCCATGAAACTATTTATCAATATATTCGGCGCGATAAAGCGCAAAGTGGCGATTTATGGACTCACCTTCGACAATCACCAAAACAACGTCGAAAATGCTACAAGGCCTATGATAGTCGAGGTCGCCTAGCAGACAAACGAAATATCAGTGAACGTCCAGCAAGTGTAGAAACGCGAGAGGATAAGGGGCACTGGGAAATTGATACTGTCCATGAACGAGGAAGTTTTCATTGCATAGTGACATTATTAGAGCGAAAAACAGGCTATGTGATGATTGGAAAACTGCCCAATAAAAACGCCTTATCACTGAATAAAAAGACAATAACCTTGATTAAGAGAAAGCCATTAGAATTTAAAACCATCACCTCAGACAATGGTACTGAATTTCATCAATACAAAAATATTGAGAAGCGCTGCCAAACTACGTTCTACTTTGCCAACCCTTACCATTATTGGGAAAGAGGAAGTAATGAAGATGTAAATGGTCTTATTCGACAGTATCTTCCTAAGATAAAAAGCATGGAAACGGTCACACAGAAACAATGCGACCAAATTGCTAAGAAATTAAACCAGCGACCAAGAAAACGTCACAACTATAAAACACCAGAGGGGATAAACCATGAAATATAATGGCTATTGTTGCACTTCAAACTTGATACTAAGTTTCGTTTAATTGAGCCAAGCAATTGAAACGATGATTAGAACATAAAACAATATACCTATTACGTAAGGCACAAGGTAGCCATTGTTAGATTTACTGTTTAACTTTTTATATTCACTATAACTATGCAATTGATATTTAGATAAACCGAAAGAAACTACACGTAATACACATACTCCAGTTATATACAGAAAAAAATCAAAAGCCAAAGCTACAAATAGATTTGGTATGAACTCAAGAAATATACTCACTCGACTCTCCTATCGACAAAAATACCAACGCCTCACTAAGAGGCAAATAATAGTTGGTTAAAATAAGCGACGAATGAGCTAAAACCAAGTATTTTTTGTCCTTGTTAATTTGCTTGTTAGCACTACGAGCACTAAAACTAACAAATATAAACTCATTGAACCGCCACCACTATAACCTTTGCGATGTTCAACCTTGGCAATTTTCTCTTCCTTTACTCTTGTTTTAAAGCGAGCAAGTTCAGCATCCAAGTTAACCGTCATATCAGTAACAGCTAACCCGAAACCTTCTAATGATTTTTCAGAAAGAGTGTCATCAATTCCTACAGCAGTAGTTCTTTTTTCAATCTTGTTTATGCCGGGAGCTCTAAAAAGCATCTTTTTGCTTTTTATATCAAATACAGCCGTATCAACAAATGTTTGAATGGAGTTTTCATTTCCAGGAATGATATACATTCCGACAATTGTCCAATAGAGAAAAGCGGCATTATTTTCTAGTGATTGAGTTACTTGATCATAGGAAACCAAAGCCATAACATCTACATCATAAAGTCTTCCTACTTGCTCTAAAGTCGAAAAACCTTCACCGCCATTTAAGTATGTACTTGGTATGATTTCGATACGATCAATATAGTCATATTTGAGGAAAGATTTTTTCACTTTTTCTAGAAGTTCAACTTGATCTTTACTATGAATTCCATCACGTTGCCAATTTTTAGATGGCACAAAAGCTAAACCTACTTTGACTGGTAATTTTAAAACTGGTGTTTCTGGTTTATGCTCAGAACGGCTTGTTTCATCTGGATATAGAAAGTCCATCAAACTACTCGATTGCGTTTTCTTTCCAGTATTTTGGCTTAGTATCGAGCTACATGAAGCTAAAAAAGCTATCCCTAGTATTACGATTAATATTCTAGATTTCATCGACATTCCTTTTGGTAGTGCTAACGCCCAAATAACAGGCTAAAAATTGATGGCCAAAACCAGCGAGACACAGCAATGGCCAGCTGTTTTGAGTCCTAGTTTATTTTCTTATAGTTCGTGTTTTTAAAACGAACTTACAACAATTAATACAAAAGCCAATATAAAATATTTATAGCTTTCTTTAGAAAAAGCAAAGTTTGGCTTTAACCAATGCTTTAGTGGTGCAGCTAATAAAGGTGGAGATAAAAGTAGACCACGTAATAAGGATAAAACACCAATGGCACCAGCAATAGCACCAAAATCCATTACATTAGTTTGATAAAACTGAACTGCTTGCATGATAATAACAAGAGCCATAAAACCTTTAATTAGGTTTGAGCTGCGTTTGATTTTAATAGCTTGATCTTCCATTGAACTCCAATCCTCTGTCATACATATACGCCTCAATAAAAGGCTAAATTTTTCTTGCTAATAAAGCGAAGGACGAGCAATAGCAAACTGTTTTTAGTCCTGCTTTATTGGCTTATATGCTGCCTAATGGAAAACACTGAGATGACCAAAAACATCAAAGTTTGTTGTGTGGAATGAGTAGAATTAAAAACTTATCGCCACTTTACTGCTAACCGTGAATTTGAACCGTTTATACAAAAACTGATTAAGCGAAAACAGAAGCAGAATTTATAAAACCTAGAGGGAGTTGAGCGATGTGCACTAAATCCATTTAGGCGAAAACTGTGTAACCAGAAATACAAAATATCCTATGCTGCTAAAGTTACCACAAAAACGAATAGAAACAAGCAGAAGCCAACTGTTTATTGTGATCTTCCCCCGATAAAATGGACACATTTTTTATCACGCCGCTATAGCTTTATATTCCATCGGTGAACAATAGTTTATACCTGAATGCATCCTCAACACATTGTAGTATTTGTTGATGTAACTGCCAAGCGTTCCCTGTAATTCCTTATCGCTTTTAAAGATATTACCGCGAATAACTTCTGTTTTCAGCATTTAGAAAACAACTACGACAAGCCATACTTAAAAGTGATATTACAAAACATGTAAAGGCTCATACTTTTAGGCACTCGGATTTAACCACTACAGAAATATAGACCCATGTAGTAGCAACAGCAATGATTGCTCTGGAGCCCGTTAGGATGAGGAACAATCAGGAATGATAGGCTATGCCTTCTGCAAGTTCAAACTTGCCGTTACTTACTGAAAAGCTTATGTCTCTTTTGAGGCAAAAGTAATCAACAGAAGTCAATATCATTGGGTGATTGGTAACATAGCGTTACGGATGATGAGTTGGTTTTGCATTCACTCTATTTGAAAAACCGCCCATAAATAAGCATACCGATAATATTCTCAAGCACGACGAGGTTAACCAACATTTTTCAACACGTTATTATGAAGTGCTATTTAGAGTAATTAATTTACTTAATTTACTTAATTAATTTACTTAATTTACTTAATTAAAGGCTCTACTCAATTTTATATCTTACTGAATAAATTGGAATTCGAAAAAATCGAACTTACTGTAAATTCTGTCCATAAAAAAGCCAGTAATCAAAATGATCACTGGCTTTTTTCATGCTGATTTTTTAAACTATTTTAAAGCTACCTTGCTTATTAATAGAAGTTCGCCTTAAATTCTACACCCCAAAAACGAGGTTCATTGACAAAACCTGTTAAGTTGTTGAAATCGATAGCACCAGTAAGTTTTTCTTCATCTGTAATATTACGACCAAAAACGGCTACTTCGTATTCTGCACCATCTGCATACCATTCGTAACCAACACGAACACCACCTTCTAATAATGCATCACCGGTAAACTCTGTTGACTCGTATAAGAAGAAGTTAACTTCGCTACGGTAAGACCAATCAGTGTAAACATAAAGTTGACCTTCACCCATTTCTTTCGTCCAACGGGCCGCTAAGTTTGAAATCCACTCAGGTGATTGTGGTAATGAGTTACCATCAATCAAGGCTAAACCGTCACTATTTAATGGTGAGGTAACCGTACAACCACCGCCACAACCAGGCACGGCAACATTGCTATCTTGCAATTCTGTGTGGTTATAACTTAGGCTCGCGGTTAACGCTAGGTTGGGGGTAATAAAGTATTCTGAGTCAAGTTCAAAACCATAACCCACTGATTTATCTGCATTGAGTAAACTTGCTACGTTACCCGTACCACCAACAGCAGTTAACTGCTGGTCGCTAACAACGTAGTAATATACTGAGCCATCAACGCGAGCGGTGTTTTCTAAAAATACTGATTTGAAACCTGTTTCTACAGAATCTACTGTTTCAGAATTTGCTGTGGTTGAATTTGCCGAGAATAATAAACTACGACCTTGAATGCTTGGCGCACGGTAACCGCGAGCTAAACGTGCATAGACGTTAGTTTCATCATTTAGTGCGTAAGTAGCACTTAAGTCACCACTGACTTGTGAGTCTTGCACATTATTACTTTCAGAAAAACTTGGCGCACCAAATGGTGACTGAACTAGTTGACCATCCCAGTCACGTTTATCATCTGAATAGCGTAAACCACCGTTGATGTTTAACTTATCAGAAACTTCATAATCAAGTGACGCAAAAACTGCCCACGCTGACGTTTTCATTTGTTGTGTCGCAATACCATCTTGTACACCGCCGCCTAAGGTATTAAAACTTAAATTATTAATCGTTAAGTCTTCATCAAATAAGAAATAACCGAATTGATAATCTAACTTACCTAAATCGTTACTCGCGATACGTATTTCTTGGGTCAGTTGCTTATGATCTGGCATTTTAGCGCCAGTTTCAGAAGGGAAAGGAATAAAACCAGGTCCCATATAATTATCTAAGAATGCAGCACCGTAACCACCATCAATATCGCCTACTGAAAACATTTCAGCTGACTCATAACCGGTTACAGATGTTAAGGTATGACTACCCATATTGTATTCAATTTTTAAGCTAGCGCCTTTCATATCAACCGTTTGGTTGTTACGAACAGCAGCATCTTGAAATACAGTTTCGCGGTCAAAATCATCAATTAAGTCATTAGTGCCAGGTTTAATGATATTGGCTCTGAAAACGCGTGAATCGGCTTGGGCATCACGGTAATGATAGTTAAACAACGCAGAGAGGTCGTCATTGGGTTCCCACAATAGTTGCAAACGACCTGCAGTTTCAGCGTAACCGCCTAATTGATCTTTTTGCTCAAAGCCAGGTGCTTTGTTGTCAATCCAATCATCACGGTCTTGTTGAAGTAATGCGATGCGTGCTGACAAAGTATCTGTTAAGCCACCACCAACAGCAACACGAAAATCAGTACTACCAAAACTACCATATGAGCCAGAAATATTGGCATCAAAGTCTTGCGTTGGTTTTTTCGATTCTACTTTCACAATACCTGCTGGGGTATTACGACCAAATAATGTCCCTTGAGGACCACGTAAAACTTCTACGCGTTCAATGTCGAACATTGGCATACCTTTAGTTAAGGCATTTTCTAACACAACGTCATCATAAATCAATGAAACCGGTTGTGATGCTAGCAAATCAAAATCTGTATTACCTAAACCACGAATGTAAAAACGTGGGAACGTACGTCCAAAAGAAGACTCGATTAATAAGCTCGGCACTTTTGCAGACAGTGCTCTAACATCCATACCTGAAGAACCTAATACCTCAAGTTTTTTAGCGGTAAGTGCTGATACTGAAATCGGCACATCTTTTATGTTTTCAGTACGCTTACGCGCAGTAACTTGAATAACTTCAACGCCGACAGCATCAATTTCATTAGCATTTTCTTGCGCTAGAGCAGCGCTAGATGCGCCTGCACCACACGCAAAAATAGCCGCATTGACGCAAAGCGCGAGCGACGTTTTATTAAAAACATTCATTAAGTACTCTCCCAAGAACTGTTTATGTTTTGTGTAAAGGTTTTATTAACCTGACATTCTATATTGAGTGTCAGGTTTTTAGTGTTGTTTCATAGCTCAAGATCAGACAAAAAGCTTGTACCATAGGGCATTTTATCTAATTTAAATAATTCTGCGATGGTTTGACCAATATCTGCAAAGGTACTACGTTCGCCAATATTAACAGATCGTATCTGTTTGTGGAATGCAATAACAGGTACATATTCCCGCGTATGGTCATTACCATGCCAAGTTGGGTCACAACCATGATCTGCGGTTAAAAAAAGTACATCATCTTCATTCATAGCCGCAACCACTTCGGGTAAACGCTGATCAAAATTCTCTAATGCCAAAGCGTAGCCTATCGGATCACGGCGATGGCCGTAGTCTTGGTCAAAATTGACTAAATTAGTAAATATCAGGCTATTGTCTTGTGCCGTATTGATATGTGAAATTGTCGCATCTAATAAAGCGTCAATTCCCGTGGCTTTAGTTTTTTCACTAATACCTTGGTGTGCATAAATATCGGCAATTTTACCCACACTGATGACATAGCCACCCGCTTGGGTAAAGGTGTCTAATACCGTGGGTGCTGGCGGTAAAATAGAATAGTCGCGTCGATTACCCGTACGGGTAAAGTCTTCAGGGCTGCCGCCAATAAAAGGTCTGGCGATAACACGGCCAACATTTCTGTCAGCAAGTAACTCGCGCACTGTTTCACAATATTTATAGAGGTTGTCCAAGCCAAAGTGTTCTTCATGAGCCGCCACCTGAAACACACTGTCAGCAGAGGTATAGCAAATAGGTAAGCCAGTGTTAATATGCGCTTGCCCAAGTTGGTTAATAATATCGGTACCTGATGCATGGCAATCGCCTAAAATACCCTTATAGCCAGTGGCTTGATTGATTTTTTCAATCAAATCAACGGGGAAGGCGTTACCATTTTTTGGAAAGTAGTCCCAATCAAATAATACTGGCACTCCCATCATTTCCCAATGGCCACTTGGCGTGTCTTTACCTGTACTAATCTCAGCCGCATAACCATACGCCCCCTGTACAGGCTCTTGCTTTGCCACAGGAAAACTAGCTTTGCCCGCTTCAAAAGCGGCTTGAACCAAGCCCATTTTTGCTAAATTAGGTAATTTAATTTCACGTTTTTCGTGCTGATGAAAATGTCGTGCTAAGTTAGCAAAAGTATTGGCACTGATATCGCCAAAGTCTGCCGCATCGGGTGCATGCCCAATACCAAAACCGTCGATTACTAAAACTATTGCTCTTGCCATTTTAATTTCCTGTTATTAGATCGTTGCATTTTAACAAATTCTTCAAATTTATCCTCGTTTATAGCGATAAATTTCATGACCAAATGGTCAGCATGTGATACTTTACCAAGCAATAAATTATAGACAATAGATATTTCATAAATATTTAAAGCACAGAACAGCCTTTTGCCTAAATTTTAATGAATTTCAGCATAATTAGTTCATAATATGAATGCGTTGACTTATCCACAACAGCATCACAATAAATAATAACTTAACCCTTTTTTAATCACATTTTAAGGCTCTCTGTTTTGCAAACCAATAAACCGACGATTATTGCGGTAACCGGTGCTTCGGCATCTGGTAAATCACTTTTTGCGCAAACTATTTACGATGAACTGTTACCTGAGCTAGGGTCAAGTGGTATTGCTATTATCAAAGAAGATGCTTACTACAAGCATCAATCCCATCTCTCGATGGCAGAACGTATAAAGACAAATTATGATCACCCTAACGCTTTTGAACATAGTTTGTTGTCGCAACATTTAAGCCAGTTAAGTGCCAATGAAAGCGTTGATATACCCACCTATTGTTATAAAACGCATACTCGATTAGATGAAAATCAACATTTAGCACCCACACCCATCATTTTAATTGAAGGTATTCTTTTATTTGCCGATGAAGAACTGAGAGACAAATTTGATATTAAAATATATATTGATACCCCGCTCGATATTTGTCTAGTGCGTAGAATAAAGCGAGATACCCTTGAACGTTCTCGCAGCATAGCGTCAATTACCGAACAATATTTAACCACAGTTCGACCTATGTACCACCAGCATATACAGCCAAATAAACTCTTCGCCGATATTGTAGTGACGCGTGGTGGTAAAAATAGAATGGCAATAGAAATGCTAAAAGCCAAAATTCGTCAACTCATGCAGAGACGTCTTTAAATTTGAACAAGCAATAAAATTAAAAATTGATGTCATTAAAATAAATATAATAACGATAACAAAACAATTTATGAGGTAATTATGGAATTAGGTGCACTTAGGGGCGTCATTGGCATTTTCGCGTTATTGGCAGTGGCGGTCTTTTTCTCTAAAGATCGCAGCGCAATTAATTGGCGAACCGTAGGTTTTGCTTTTGCATTACAGATATTACTCGGTGCATTTGTACTTTATGTGCCCTTTGGTAAAGATATTTTAGGCTCGATAACCAATGGCGTTCAACAGGTTATCAACAGTGCACAAGCCGGCATAAACTTCTTGTTTGGTGGTTTAGGCACCGATGCCATGTTTGATAACGGCGTTGGCTTTGTTTTTGCTATTCGTGTACTGCCGGTGATTATCTTTTTCTCATCGCTTATCGCAGTACTTTACTATCTTAATATTATGCAATGGGTAGTAAAAATTATCGGCGGTGGCTTACAAAAACTATTAAAAACCTCTAAACCTGAGTCATTATCTGCCACGGCTAATATATTTGTTGGCCAAACAGAAGCCCCCTTAGTTATCCGCCCTTATATCGCCAAAATGAGTCAATCAGAGCTTTTTGCCATTATGGTCGGTGGTTTAGCCTCGGTTGCAGGCTCTATATTGGCTGGCTATGCTGGCTTAGGTGTTAAACTTGAATACTTAATTGCTGCATCGTTTATGGCAGCGCCTGGTGGCTTACTGATGGCAAAGCTACTCATGCCTGAAACAGAGGTCATTAACAATGATTACAGTGATGTAGAGTTGGCTGAAGCAGAAGCTAAACCGGTTAATGTTATTGATGCTGCTGCCACAGGTGCCGCTTCAGGTTTAAAACTGGCGGTTAACGTTGGCGCCATGTTGCTTGCCTTTATTGCCATTATTGCATTACTTAATGCCATGGTGTCAGGTTTTGGCAGCTTATTAGGCTTTGAAGGCGTAACCATTGAATGGCTACTGGGCTACATTTTTGCCCCTTTTGCCTACCTTATTGGCGTGCCATTCGACGAGATGTTACAAGCAGGCAGCTTTATCGGCCAAAAAATTGTCGTCAATGAATTCTTTGCCTACGTAAACTTTGTTGAAATTAAAGATACCCTTTCCCCAACAACTCAAGCGATTATTACCTTTGCTTTATGCGGCTTTGCTAACTTATCTTCCATTGCCATTTTATTGGGGGGTATCGGCTCAATGGCACCTAATCGTCGCCCTGACATTGCACGACTAGGTATGAAAGCCATGTTAGCAGCAACTATGGCTAACTTAATGAGCGCCGCTATTGCTGGCGTTTTTGTTAGTTTATAATTAACTAAAAGCTTTTAGGGACTAGCTTTCAGGTTTAAGCTGTCAGCTCTCAGTTATTTGGGGTTAGTTATCAGTTATTAGTGGGCAATTTGGGTTTTGAGGTGAAGATGAGTACTATTGAACAATACGCACAGCGTGCACTTAACATGATGGATTTAACCAGTTTAACTGACGTTGAAAGTGCCGATGATATTATTCAGCTCTGCCAAAAGGCTAAATCACCTTGTGGTAACACTGCCGCTATCTGTATCTTCCCGCGTTTTGTGCCCTTAGCAAAAAAAACCTTAGCGGCACAAGGTACGCCTGAGATAAAAATTGCTACTGTGACTAACTTCCCACACGGTAACGACGATATTGATATTGCTGTCGCTGAAACTAAAGCCGCTGTTGCCTATGGCGCAGATGAAGTCGATGTTGTATTTCCTTACAACGCCCTAATAAAGGGTAATAACAAGGTGGGCTTTGAACTTGTAAAAGCCTGCAAACAAGCTTGTGGCAATAACACCAAACTGAAAGTTATCATTGAAACCGGTGAGCTTAAAACTGACCAGCTTATTACTCAAGCGAGTGAAATTTGTATCGCTGCCGGTGCTGACTTTATTAAAACCTCAACCGGTAAAGTTGCAGTAAATGCCACACCTAGGGCAGCTAAATTGATGCTAAAGGTCATTAAAGCTAAAAATATTCAGGTAGGTTTTAAACCTGCTGGTGGCGTAAAAAACGCTGAAGATGCTGCGGTTTATCTTGATTTAGCGGCTAATATTTTAGGCGCAGACTGGGCGACTAAAGCTCACTTTAGATTTGGCGCCAGCAGCCTATTAATCAACTTACTTAATACCTTAGGGTCGAGTAATAAAACGGCTGAGCCAACAAGCTATTAAGTACATTGCACCCAACAGGTTATATAGCCCCCAACAACCCTAATTAGGATATCAATATAGCGATGGCGCAATTATATTTTTATTATTCAACCATGAATGCCGGTAAATCGACTCACTTATTGCAGTCTTCGTATAATTATCGTGAACGTGGTTTAAACACATTGCTGTTCACCGCACAAATTGACGATAGGTTTGCCAAAGGTAAAGTCTCATCTCGATTAGGTATCCATGCTGACGCATTATTATTTGACGATAAATCAAACATTTTCGAGCAAGTAAAATGCCAAATAAGTAGTAGCAAAATTGCTTGTATATTAATTGATGAAGCCCAGTTTTTAACTACACAGCAAGTTAGGCAATTAACCGATATTGTCGATGAATTAAAAGTGCCTGTTTTAGCTTATGGTATTCGTACCGACTTTCTCGGTGAAACCTTTGTTGGTAGTGCAGCACTGCTCGCCTGGGCCGATAAATTAGTAGAATTAAAAACCATTTGTCATTGCGGAAAAAAAGCAAATTTTGTTATGCGCTGTGATGAACATGGCAATGCGGTTAAAGGTGGCAAGCAAATAGAAGTCGGTGGTAATGAGCGTTATGAGTCTTTATGTCGCCGGCACTTTAAAGCCCTTGTTTGGCATTAACTAAGCAACTACCCTATTTACATTAAACATAACTCGTAAAAAGGAATGCCATGGCATTCCTTTTTTGTTGTGCTTATTTCAATAGCGCTAATTTATTAACACGACTCTATTAATACAAAGTTTATTAACACTAAATTTATTAAAACTAAGCGGAAATGGTTTGATAAATAACCGCTTGTTGCTCAGCTTGCTTGTCATCAATCACTAAAGCCCCTTGATACTGTAGACTAGCTAGTAGTGCAGAGCTTTCATCTCTAGCATGCACTCGAGCCACCACATCACCGCGGTTAACTAAGGTGCCAATGGGTAATACTCTGTCAAAACCAACACTATGATCAATTTGCTGACCATTTGCTGTGCGTCCACCTTTTAAGCCCACCACAGCCAAGCCAATATCACGGGTTTGCATACCATTAATATAACCGTGATCTAGGGCAATAACATCCTTAATACATGCGGCGCGTTGCATTGAACGCCAAGGATCTTCCATAAAGTCACTTGGACCACCCAAGGCATGGATCATTTTACTGAATATTTCAGCTGCAGCGCCAGAGGTCAGTGCATGGTTAATTTTTACTAATGCGGCATCTTCATTATCCACCACTTTTGCGCTAACTAACATAGCTTTAGCTAATGCAACCACCACGGCATGTAAGCGAGGTTCACGCAGCGAGCCAGTTAAATATTTAACCGTTTCGGCCATTTCCAAGGCATTACCCGCGGTTGCACCTAACACTTGGTTCATATCAGTGATAATCGCTTGTGTCGGCACACCGGCGCCATTAGCCACATTAACAATACTTTGCGCTAGCGCTTTAGCATCAGCAATATTTGACATCATAGCGCCGTTACCCACTTTGACGTCCATGACTAAAGTATCAAGCCCTGCTGCTAATTTTTTCGACAATATAGACGCAGTGATTAACGGAATAGACTCCACCGTGGCAGTAATATCGCGTATGCCATATAAACGTTTGTCTGCCGGCGCTAAATTATCCGTTTGAGAGATAATCGCCATGCCCAAATCTTTTACAATCGCTTTAAATTCAGCAGTACTGGGTTGGACATTAAAGCCGGCGATACTTTCTAGTTTATCCGCTGTTCCGCCGGTGTGGCCCAAGCCACGCCCTGCAATCATGGGAACATAAGCACCACAAGCAGCCACAATAGCCGCTAACATAAAGCTGACCTTATCACCAACACCACCGGTTGAATGTTTATCAACGACTGGGCCGTCTAATTCTGGCCATGACAACACATCACCTGAATTTTTCATCGCCATGGTAAAGTCGATAATTTCACGGGTTTGCATGCCTTTTTGAAAAATCGCCATGGCCATTGAACCCGCTTGTGCATCATTAAAATCTAAGGTAACTAAACCATCAACAAAGCTTTGAATTTGTGCTTGGGAGAGTGAACCACCATCACGTTTGGTGCGAATTATTTCTTGCGGTAATAACATGAACTAAAATCCTTATTTTTCAAGTAAATCTTTCGGCGTAAAAGCATCAGGTAATAATTCATTAACTGTCCATTGCTTTTTATCATTGTTGTGATTAACCGCCATAACAAGTGCATCGGGTGCTAAAAATTCAACAATAACCTGTCGACAAGCACCACAAGGTGGCGTTAATTTTTCTTGATTAGTATAAATGACGATGGCTAAAAATGCTTGTTCACCTGAAATAACCCCTTGTGCTAAACAATTACGTTCAGCACAAACGGTTAGGCCGTAAGAAGCATTCTCTACATTGCAGCCTTTCACTATTTTACCGCTAGCTGTTAACGCTGCCGCACCAACATAAAAGTTACTATAGGGTGCATAGGCGCTTTCAAAGCCCTCTTTCGCTGCATTAATCAGTCTTGATATTACATTATTTTCAATATTTGACATTATAAAAGCCTTTATCTGACCAAGTGGTCAACTTGTGTTCTATCGTAGTAAATCAGTAGGAGAAATGCAACTGAAAACAGCGTTAAATAAAATCTATTACCACGTATTGTAATCAACTTACTTTCTAGCAGGTTACTTAACGGTAGATTAAAAGATAAAAAAAAAGCCAACATTCCTGCTGGCTTTTTTAGCACGTTTTATAAATAATTAGAAAGTATATTTAACACCAATCTTCATAGACCATGTAGACTCACGATCTTTAAATCTAGCAGGCGTCTCTCCTGCAGAAATATTTGCACTTTCGTACACGTATTGACCGTCATCATTAATGCTGTAATCGAGTAATTCTGTTGCAGATTGACCATAGGGTAATTGGTAAACACGTGCAGCACCTTCATCAAAAATAGCTAATGCGTTTTTAATATCAACATAGAACAAACCTTTATGCCCAGCTAAGAAACCTGGGATTTCTTGTTCAAAGCGTAAATCCATCGTCGTTGTCCAAGGCGCTGTATAAGCATTCTTGTCAAGATAACCACCATCAGCGCTAATACCCGCTGTTGCTAACTCAGCCATAATGTCGTCGTAGCTTAAGCCATTATCAAAATCGACCGCACCGTCGCTCGCACCCGTTGGAATATAGGGTAAGTTAGCAGTAGTAAGATCTAAGTTGCCTGATAAACCGTCACGGTTGTTATAACCTAACAAGTAACTAAATGGACGACCTGACTTACGCTCCCAAAACATGTGCATACCTGTGTTATAACCTTCAAACACTTCAGCGTTATATGAAAGGTTGAACGTTAAACGATGTTTAACTTGATATGCTGATGTACCTATACCAGGATGCTCAGGGTCAACTACCGGGTTATAGTTATATGCAGTGTTTGACGAAGTGCCTGTGGCATCTACACGGTTGCGAATGGTTGAATGGGTATATGAAAAGTTAGCTTTAATACCGCTCTGCCAGTTCTTTGCAATACTCAGTGTTTCAATTATCGTATGACCACCAGACGTATTGGTTAATAATACATCACGGGCATCTCTGTCAGCGATGGCAAAAGTGTAAATCGGACGACCTTCAACCGTTAAACCATTATTACCTTTTGAGGTATCTAATGTGCGCGAAAGATCAGACCAAGCCATATCTTTTTGAATGTCTTTGTAAAGCACTTCACCACTAATACGCCAATCGTCACCTAAACCTATGTCACTCAGATTAGCAACATAATCTGCGGCTATACTATATTGCCACGTAGTAGGTATTTCAAAATTTGGATCAATGGCATCAATGTTAGAGTTTGGTCCACCTAACTCAGATTGTGCAATTTGATCTTGTGCGTGCTGCGGAATACCGCTTGGGTCTGCATCTTGTAAGAAGGTGTTTGCTGCAATGTCATCGCCAAAACTACGGTATAACGCAATTCTAGAACCGTCATTACTGAACGCATTTGAGATGAATACATTTGGACGGCCACCACTAAACAGACCCGCGCCACCACGGATAGTTAAGTCATCAGTTGCGCTCCAAGTAAAGCCAAAACGTGGTAAAATAATATCTAGACCGTCAAGATTTTCATTATTTGCATAAGCATAGCGATCGAAGAAGCTTTCATTAAAGTTTGGTGCCTCATCATTGACCGTTGATTCATAACGTAAACCATAAGTTACGTTCAGTGAATCATTGACATCCCAACTATCTTCAATATAAAAAGCGTGATTTTCAAGCGCAAATTCAGCGGCGGCATCATCACGATTTAAACTTGGATTATTTTGGTATTCAAACCAGTCAGCTTTACCCGCTTCAAAATCATCAATACTATTAAAATACCAAGAACCTAGAAAGTGTTGCATAAAGAGGTTATAAACATCTACTTTTTCGTATTCCCAACCAAATGAAATCGCATGATCTTCATACAAATAATCACCACTGATACGCACTTGTAAGGTCTCATTGGTTAACTGGTTTGCGTGGCGACTGTCATCAGCGCCCAACATAATTTCGCCGCCATTAACGGTGTCAATTTTAACTTCACCAAATTCATAGCCACCTAATGATACTTGACCGTTAATAGATTCTTTTTTCGAGACCTTAACTTCTGTTGAAAAGTCTTGATTCCAGTTTGAAAATACTTGAGCAACATAAGTGTCAAACTCGTTAGAGCGATTATACCAATGAGAAGATAGATACAATTCATCAGATCTACCACTACCCTGATTACCCGCGCTATTACTAGAGCCATGAGCATAGGTAAAAGTCGCGCGATGATCTTCATTAATATTCCAATCTAACTTCAATGAATATTTTTCATCTTCTAGTGGAATAGAGTTATCCCAACTACCGGCATCATAACCATATTTATCTTGAGCAATATTGACCACACGATCAACTTCTGCTTGCGACACTTGGTTAACTTTGTTGGCTACATTTGAATCTGACGGGCCTTTATCTACCGAACTGGGTGATTCAAAAGTTTCGTATGACGCGAAGAAGAAGAGTTTGTCTTTAATAATTGGACCACCGAAAGTTGCCCCCCAAGTCTCTTCATCAAATTTTAAAGCAATTTTATCGCCATCATCTGTTTCAGGTGTCCCTGCCCAAGCATCTTTAGCTTGCTCAATAAACATAGAACCATGAAATTCGTTAGTACCCGATTTAGTCACTACACTAACTTTACCACCAGAAAAACCACCTTCTTTGGCGGTAAATGGCGCGATAGCAACACTGATTTGAGCAATTGAATCAAAAGCAATCGGAGAACGTTCTGTTGGGTAACCGTTACCTGCTAAACCAAAGTCATCGTTAAGGTTCACACCGTCAACCGCTAAACTGTTATATTTAGGGTTACTACCTGCTAAAGATAAGGTATTACCATCATTACCAACAACGGCCATTGGATTTTGTCGAACAATGTCTTTTAAATCACGGTTAAATGCGGCTGATTTAGTTAAAGCATCACCACTAAAGACACTTGATGAGCCTTTTGACGGGTCAAAAAATGTTGAAGAACCGGTTACTGCAATACGCTCAATATTAGTATCTTCTAATACTTCACTGATTCGAAATACATCACCTAAAGTAATGTAAATACCTTTAAGTGTTTTGTCGGCATAAATATCAGAGTCGATAGTGACGGTATATGGACCACCAACACGCAAACCTTGTGCAGAAAAATTACCTGTGTCGTTAACTTTTAAAGTTTTACGAGTACCTGAAGGTTCGTGAACAATAGTAATAGTTGCATCAGTAACAATACTGCCATTGTTGGTTAGAATGTTACCGCGCATTGACGATGACGTATCATCAGCCATGGCCGATGTTGACAATCCAAGCGCAAGTACAATTGCGCCAGTAATCCTTGAGAGACGATGATTTTTCATCATATTATTCCTTGGTGTAAGTTAAAATTTTATTTGTTAAGTGTTTATGTAAGTTTTACTGAGCTCATTTCAAGCTATTTATTATTTTTTTAATGCTAACTCGGTGAAATTAAAACAGAGTTTTCTTACATTTTCATTACAAAACTTTACAGGGTACTTGCTGTGAATTTAAATTTTTTAACTTCACAGCACAGCAAAACAAAGCGAATGCGCTTAAAGCTATAAATAACAACAGCCTAGCCTTGTTATTAAAACAGGCATAAAAACAGCTTATAACTATAGTTACATTAAAATAGATTAACTATAACAAAACATGATAAAAACAAACCATTTGGTCAAGATAAAATAAAGTATGATTTTAGCTCAGTTAATAAAGGCCTGTATTAACTAATATAAATTAACCATAGGTAAACTATTTTTAAAAAATTCAAAAAATGCTGATGAAATAAGACAAAACTGTTTAAACAGTCTCGTAACACTATATTTAACTTAAACTGACCAGTTTTTAACTCCTCAGCATGAGTTTATTGATATATGTACCAGATTCAATCCATAAAATGGCTAACAGTGTTAATAGTTAACATAGTAATTTTTTATCGGCTGAGCATAAGCTAACAATTGTAATATTAACCTAGTAAAATAGTGTTAATGAATATAAAAATATAAAGAAAAAGGTTATTCGCGTGAGCAACAATACCAGCCATACCAGCAATGAAAAGCAAGGAAGTATTCGGGCCCGAAGTGAAGCTGTCATTTTAGCGGCGGCACAAAAAGAGTTTATTCTCCAAGGCTTTAAAGGTGCTACCGTTCAATCTATTGCCGATAGCGCAAATCTGCCTAAAGCAAACGTATTATATTATTTCAAAAATAAAGAAAATATTTATCATGCGGTATTACAGTTAACCTTAGATACCTGGGATCAAGGTATTGGTGAACTTGATATTAACGACGGTCCTGTTGTGGCGATTGAAAAATTTATTGCTTCAAAAGTAAAAATGTCTTTTGAACACCCTCAGGCATCAAAAATTTATGCCATGGAAATCATACAAGGGGCATTACATTTAAAAGAGTTTTCTCGCACTTATTTACGCCAATGGGTAAGAGAAAAAGCTAAAGTATTTCAAGTGTGGATCGATAGCGGTGAAATGAAAAATGTTGACCCGGTAAAACTTATTTTCTTAATTTGGTCTTCAACTCAACATTATGCTGATTTTGAACAACAAATATTAACCATTATGAATCGTGCCGATTACGAAGAAGACGATATAACCCAAGTAACCGAGTTTTTAACTGATTTTATCTTACGGGGTTGCGGCCTAAAATAGGAATTTATATGCGAGTATTAAGCTATCTAGTAACAACTATGTTGTTAGTCTATTCAGGTATTGCTATGTCACAAACGTTAAATAATTCAAGTTCAAGCTTACGCATTGCTACTTTCAATGTCAGCATGGAAGCATTAAATTACTTACCTTCAGCATTAGGCAAAGAACAAAAGCCCACAGGACATGAGTTAGCCGCAGCGTTAGTAGAAAATCATCAACAAATTAAAAATATTGCTGAAATTATTCAACGCGTAAATCCTGATATTATTTTATTGAATGAATTTGACGGTAATGACCCTAAACATCAATCACTGAAACGCTTTTTAAGCGATTATTTAGCAAAAAGTCAGCAAGATAACACTGCGGTTAACTACCCCTATTTTTATCAAGGCCCCTCTAATACGGGTGTTGTTTCTGGTGATGACTTAAATAATGACAACAAAGTAGGTGAATTACCCAGTGATGCCTATGGTTATGGGCTTTTTTCAGGGCATTTTGCCATGGCATTGTTATCGAAACATCCTATTGTTGAAGACCAAATCAGAACATTTCAACTGTTTAAATGGCGCGATATGCCAAACGCCTTAATACCCATAAATCCTGACTCAAAAATACCTTGGTATAATGAACAAGCGTGGAGTAATTTTAGACTATCATCTAAATCTCACTGGGATATACCATTGAACGTCAATGGTAATGAAGTGCACATTTTGGCAAGCCATCCTACCCCATCGGTATTTGATGGACCAGAAGACAGAAACGGTAAACGAAACTTTGATGAAATACGTTTTTGGACTGATTACCTAACCCCGAGTGCTGCCAGTTATATTTATGACGACAATAAGCACTTTGGTGGTTTAGCTCAAGATAAAGCTTTTGTTATATTAGGTGATTTAAATGCCGATCCTATAGATGGTAATGCAATAAAATCGGGCATTAAGCGCTTAATCAATCATCCGCGTATTATTGATGCCAAGCCAAGTAGTGAAGGTGGAAAGTTACAGCGAAATAATAATGCAAATGCAAAATATCACACGGCATTTTGGGGCATGCGAGCCGATTATGTTTTGCCTGCAAAAGCACAATTTAACGTACTTGGCTCAGGTATCTTCTGGCCAAAAGAAAATGAAGCTGAGTTTCGTTTAATTAAAGACCGTGCTGCCTCGTCAGATCACCGACTTGTTTGGGTGGACCTAGAGTTTAAAAATCCAATTAATAAATAACTGTTCTACATCGACAGAGTTAAATTCGACTGAGTTAAATTCAACTCGGTTAAACAGTTATATTTACCAATAATATTTAGCGGAAATCAATATGAAAAAATTCATTCCAACCTTATTAACCAGCTTGATGATATTGTCTTGTGGTCAGCTACAAGCATCTGATGATGCTAAAACAAACACTATTGCAGATAGCCCGAAAAATATCATTATGATTATTGGTGATGGTATGGGCCCAGCATATACCAGTGCCTATCGCTATTTTCATGACGACCCTAATACACCTGAAATAGAACAAACAGTTTTTGACCGTCACTTTGTGGGTAATAGCAGTACCTACCCAGCCGCTGAGTCAGGTTACATTACCGACTCAGCGGCTAGCGCTACTGCATTATCAACCGGTATTAAAAGCTATAATGGCGCTATCGGCGTCAATGTTAACAAACAGCCAGTTGAAACCGTTTTGGAATATGCCAAACAAAGTGGCAAAAAAACCGGTGTTGTGCTTACCTTGCAAATTAATCACGCCACCCCTGCTGCTTATTTAGCTCATAATGTTCATCGCTATAATTACAATGCTATTGCCGACAGTTACATTGATGATGGTATCAAAGCCGACTTATATTTTGGTGGTGGCTGGAAATACTTTATCCGTGAAGATAGAAATATTGTCGATGAATTTATACAATCAGGTTTCCACTACATTGATAAATATAGTGAAATAAGCTCTATTCCAGCAAATAAACCCGTACTAGGTTTGTTTGATAAAACCGGTTTACCTTGGGCCTTGGATGATACTAACAAGTACCGTTTATCAATGATGACACAAGCGGCAACAAAGCAATTAGAAAATGATAACGGCTTCTTCATGTTAATTGAAGGTAGCCGAATTGACTATGGCGGACACGCTCGAGATATTGCCGCCGCTATGCATGAAATGGACGATTTAGCCAAAACCTTAGAGTACCTTGAAACTTATGTTAAAGAACATCCAGATACATTAGTGGTGATCACAGCCGATCATAGTACTGGTGGGTTAAGTATTGGTAAAAAAACTGAACGTTCTAACGCTAATATCAACAGTAAATATTTATGGAAGCCAGAATTTTTACGCAGTATGACCATGTCACCAGAAACAATAGCAAAACGGTTTATGGATAAGGAGTTATCTCTCACACAACTGGGTGAGTTGCTGTCATTTAACATAACAGCCACAGATATGGAAAATTTACAACAAGCTAAACTTGCTGATCACCTGATTGTTAAGCAATTTAAATTATTAGCTGCTGATGTGAAGAAAAGTAAAAGAAAGCCTAAACCATACCAGTCTGTACTTAATGTTATCACCAAAATTATTGATGTAAAAACCAACACAGGTTGGGGATCCATTAGTCCTTCAGGTACCCATACCGGTATCGATGTGCCTGTATTTGCCTTTGGCAAAGGCAGTGAAATTTTTTCAGGTTTTCAAGATAACACTGACATTGCCAAGAAAATTTTCACCCTATTAGGTAAAAAATAAAACAAAGCTATACCTACAAAAATAGTAGAACAAAACAAAAGGCCGAGTAGTTTATAAATAATTTATAACTTGCTCGGCCTTTTTTGTTTACTCTGTCCCGTCCTGAAATGTCTTTTACCTGCAAGCATACATTAGAACCTGTTGTGTCGAGATGTCATGAAAAATGTGAATCGCGTCACGATGTGAAAAAATTAACATCAAATGTGACTACGTATAATGTGTGAGACTACCAAGCACTAAACGAGATTGGCTTCTAATGATCACTTCTGCCACAAAGAAGACCTAATTTCGCATTGAATTCACCACAACCAATAGTCCGCTTGGCCACCAGGCTGTGTGAAAACTCTCAGAGTAAATTTTTTATGCGACGCTACGTGAATTAACAGGTGGTTTTACCTCAAACGTACTACAGAATTTAATCTACGGAGCCTTTTTACGTTGATATTATCCAATTACGCAAGTTCGAAATAGTTTTCACACAGGCTGCCACCAAACCCGTCATTCATCATTTATCAGTTAACGCTAACATAGGCAATATTACGTAAATTAGGCATTTGCTATACCTTCAAGGGAATAGAGATCAATATTTTTAAATCACCAAATCCCAATTATCTTGTCGTTGTTATAGTAACTCGGGTTTTTCGGAATGTGGGATGAATTTTTTATCGTACTTGGTATTATCAGGTACTAACTCGGCTACTAATCTAATTTCAGCTAATGTTTAGTTAGTTAATGAATTAATACTACTAAAAAATTTAATTTCAAAGTTCATTTCCTGCTAATTTGCTTCCCCATCTCTCACTGCTACACTCAAAGTTCAATTAATAAAATTATGATTTTAAAGATGAAGTTATTTTTCTATAGAGCGGTAATGTTTCTGGCTTTACTTATTATGTACGCCTTATTAAGGATGATAGCATTGATTAATTGACAAATAAAAACAATATAAATCAACGAGAAAGGGTAAAAAATGAAAAACAAACTAATCACAACTGCAATAATAGCTGTCTTTGCATCTTATGGTGTCTCTGCTGGAAACGGGAAAGGTCTCAGTGAACGCGTAGCCACCCTCGAAAGTAATGTTGCGATACTTATGGCTCGAACTGCACAACTTGAAGGACTTCAACACTGCCACTCTATGCCACAAGCAAATGTCAACTGGCACGGATGCGACAAAAGTAATATGGAAGGTGGATACGGCGGTGCCCCATTATCGGAAGCTAACTTAATCAATTCTGATTTAAGAAATGTAAATTTTAGTGGCGTTAGCATTATTGCAACTGACTTTAACGGTGCCAATCTCGATGGTGCCAATTTCACTAATTCAAGCTTGGCATACTCCAATTTAGTTGGTGCTAACGTGCCAAATGTTATTTGGAGTAATACCACTTGCCCCGACGAAACTAATAGTGATGAAAATAACGGCACTTGCGAAGGTCACTTTTAATAGTGTTTCGAAGGATTTTAATTAACTCTAAATAGGCTCCCGGGCCTATTTAGAGTTTTTCTTGTTTGACAGATAAAGGCTATCAATGGCTTTCCTCCTAACAATAACATTTCATAGTGAATGGACGGAAAGGACTCAAGTTGCTTGCTTCCAGAAATACATAGCCAACTTTCTTGCACCGTTATCTTATTGAGGACCCTTGACAAATTGTTGTATTATCGACCTCGGCTACTTCGAAATAAGTGGCAATAGCCCTGTTCATCTGGTCCAAGGTCAATTCAGGCTGAATAACGTTACTTTTTTTTCCGCGACCAATAGTGTCAATAGTTATTCAAAACGCCATTCATTAAATCCCATATCACCCATTAGACTGGTCATATTGCCTTGCTAAGGTACCTCTCCAGTGGTTCGCTTGAACTCTGGACTATAACGTTTGTAAACACTTTTCTGATTCATTACACCTCTTAACCTAAAAACAGGTCAATTTAAGATGTCCATCAAACTGGCGTAAGACCACTAAACAGTCCATTCTGATGTTGTTATTTCATTCAGAGAATGATCGTATTTATGGAAAAAGTTAGCGTTTCAATATGACTTGCCACCGGCAGTTTTGAGCTTGAAGCTCACAATAGACCATACTTAGTTCTCCATTAATAACGGAGAACTATCATGTTTTCTTTAACCGTTTATAAACCAACTTAGCCATGGAATAAAAACAAAATTGTTGGGCAAAAATCACCACTTAAGCTACAACAAATTTGGGCAATCCGAATCAGATTAGAATTAGTGAATAACATAAGAGACCTTGCGCTTTTTAACCTTGCTATCGATAGTAAATTGAGAGGATGCGATTTAGTTACTCTAAAGATTCGAGATATTGCTCACGGAAAAATTATTCAGTCGAGAGCCATTATTGTTCAACAAAAGACGGGATTACCCGTTCAATTTGAACTTACCGAAAATACACGTAATTCAGTTCAAACTTTAATTACAAATTTTCAACTAAACTCAAATGATTATTTATTCAAGTCTCGTATTCATTCATCAGAACACCTATCAACACGTCAGTATGGAAGAATTGTTGATGCTTGGGTTTCCATGATTGGTTTAGATCAAACCCAATATGGAACTCATACGATGAGAAGAACGAAGCCATCATTGATATACAAAAAAACTAAAAATCTACGAGCGTGCCAATTGTTGCTAGGTCATCGAAAGCTTGAAAGCACTGTTAGGTATTTAGGGATTGAAGTTGATGATGCTCTTGAGATTTCAGAGAGTATCGACTCTTAGGTATTGTGCCAGATCCATAACTGGTATCTGGCAACAACGCCACCAAAGCGGTCATAGGATATTAGTTGAGCCTTATGACGACTATTAGCCAAAAGCCGACAGTAGCTTTTGAGTTACTACCGGCAATTCAGAGCCTTTAGCCGTAGTAAAGCGCCTAAATATGTTTGATAAGCGCTCGTAAAAAGGCGAGATAATTATTAAGGTTTGTAAATTACCTACTGAAGTTGGGCATAAATGTAAGTTAATTAGGCATTCAAAAAAAGTGGTATATTTTTGAATAATTGGATTTTGTTGACTATTGTTATGGTGGTAAATGAATTACCTTTATTTTCTACTCCAATCGCCCGCTATCATGGAAATGGATGGAACTAAAAAATTACCGAATGACTACAAGAATTTGCATATGCCCACACCTGCCACCAAAGAAGCTAACTTAGGTGATGTTGTCTATGCTATACCCATTCGGGGTAAAACTTTGTGCTGTCTACGCTAAACGTTGTATGCCCCTAGACCAACTGGTTATATATTCAAAAAACAATTGACTAAAAAGGAGAGATTTATGTCAATTTATATACGAGAAATACAAGATTGCAAGGCATTTGAGATGGTGTGCGAGCAGTCTGTTAATTTGAATGATCAGATATTAGAACTTCGATTTAATCTTATACTTGCAGCAGATGGTGTTTTAAAAAATGCTCTTATGGAGTTAGGAAATGGTGATAATCACATATTTACACGTAATATCCAAAACGGTAATGACGGATATATAAACGCAGTCACCAAATTTGGCCCTAAAGTTAAAGGAGCTTCTATATTAGTTACATCTGCACAACCCGCATCTAAAAGTTCAGTAATTGTTACTGGCTCAATTGATGATGTGCCATTATTACCGATGGCTTTTGTGAATAAGCTGCCAGGAAAACCTTGTTTAGCATGTGGTGAAGAAGTAATGCATAGTCCATTGTTAACGTTTAATAATAAAGAACCATCACCTGTAATAATTGATACAAAGATGCTACCTGCGATTGAAAAACTTGAAGCATTAGTCAAATCTGAGATATTTATGTTTGCATACAGATCTGATTCAAGAATCTTACGTCCTGAGTTTGGAGGTGGTTTAGGATTCTGGTGGCCAGGAAAAGAATCGTGGTGCTTAGCTGCTTGTTTTACTGGCTCTTTGGCTTGTATAGCAGGAACGTCAGGTCTTGGTTTAGTTGCTTGCTTAGTAGCACAGGCAACATGTGAAGCGGCTTGTTTGAGTTAGGTGACCTATTACTGATGCTTAAATTTGTTTATCGTGAGAGATGGGGGGCAGGTTGGTATTTGGTATAATTAATGCAAAGAGACCTAATCCCAAATTTTCTTCCGTATCAAATTAAACTATTGCTGTCAGCTTAACGATCTGCTGTCCTTTTGAGTGCAGAGGCACTGCTGCCTCCTTTGCTCACTTTTAATTCCTCCCAATGTAACTTCGTGACTGGCAGCAATGGTGGCAGCCTGTGTGAAAACTATTTCGAACTTGCGTAATTGGATAATATCAACGTAAAAAGGCTCCGTAGATTAAATTCTGTAGTACGTTTGAGGTAAAAGCCTGTTAATTCACGTAGCGTCGCATAAAAAATTTACTCTGAGAGTTTTCACACAGCCTGGTGGCTCAGGAGTCAGTCATGGTGATATTCAATCGGGTTGGATGATGCTATGACAGCTATGACTCCTGCAATGTAAAAGGCGAATTAATAAATTCCAACATCAAGTCCGGCAGCCATTGTCATACCTAGTTCTTCACATTGGTCAAGAAACGTTGATTGCCAGCCACCACGGCACACTAATGGTGGTCGAATCCAATTCCAACGCAAACCTGTACAGATCGATTCGACTGCCCGACAAGTACCAGTTCCATCATTCCCAGCACGAACATATAACGCACAAGGTAATCCCTGCTTTACTTCCAGACAAGGGTAATAGCAGCGATCAAAAAAATCTTTCAAAGCTCCACTCATATAACCGAGATTTTCAGTCGTCCCCAAAATTATCGCATCACATGCTAATACATCCTCAGGTGTTGTTTCTAAAGGCGGTATCCAGCTTGTTTTAACCTGTTCAATATCAGAATGCTGTGCACCTTTCAAGATCGCTTCAACCATTAATTGCGTATTTTCTGAAGGAGCATGCGCTACAATTAAAAGTGTTTTCATTGGTCAACTCACTTTG